>NZ_JBHVZA010000038.1:0-9329 GCF_042880275.1 Streptomyces sp. NPDC058308 | reverse complement strand
TTGGCGGTCTTAAACCGCCCCCGGGCTAAGCGGGTTTTATTCCCTGACAGGTGTCCCGGGGGGGGGGTGGTGCCCCCCCCCACGGGGCCCGCCCCCCCCCCCCCGGCTCTCCCGGCCCCCACCCCCTGCCCCCCGCCCCCTGCCCCGCACCGGAGCCCTCTTGAACCGCCTGCCGAGCGCCGACGTCCTGGACCGGATCCGGGACATCCCCGTCTACCGCGCGTCCGTCGAACGCGGCGACTTCCCGATCCTCGAGAAGCCGGAGATCGCCAGGGACTTCCCCGACAACTGGATGACGCCCGAGCTGACCCGCGCCCTGGAGACGGGCGAGGCCGAGTTCGTCCTGTCCACCGGGACCAACCACGCCCGCATGCAGCTCATCCGGCCGCCCTACTTCCTGCTCCGCTCCTACTACCGCCTGTGGAGCGAGCACCCCGACCTCGGCGCCCTCTGGTACGCGGGCGCCCGGCGGATCTCGCTGACGACCGTCCTCGCCACCGAGCACGTCGCCCGCGTCAACGCCCGCAAGCCGGGCGCGACACCGGGTGAGCGCTGGCTCGACGACCGGACCCTGTACCTCAACCGCGGCTTGGACCCGGCCGGCTGGGACCGTGCCGAGGTCGAGCGGATGCTCGCCGAGATCCGGGAGGTGAGCGCCGCGCACCCTCGCGGCGCGTATCTCCTGGACTGCTCCGGTTACCACTTGGCGCACCTGGTGCGCAGAGTCGACGAGTGGGACCTGTGGGACCGTTTCCCGCGCCCTGCCGGCATCGTCCACGCCTACGAGTACACGCCGCTGAACGTCCGCGCGTATCTGCGGGACCACTTCGACTGCCCGATCGTCGACCTCTTCGGCAGCACGGAGCTCGGCTACCTCTTCTACAGCGAGGAGGACGGCCGCTACCGCCCCTACCTGCACGACATGAGCGTGGAGCTGATCCCGGTGGAGCCGGGCAGCGGCATCCACAGCCTCATCGTCACCAGCGTCCGCAACCCGTACATGCCGCTCGTCCGCTACCGGTCCGGCGACTGCATCCGCACCCGCGACGGCAGCGCCGACCCGGAGCGGATCGTGTCCTTCTGCGGCCGCGAGAAGGAACTGCTGCCTACGCCCGACGGGCCGGTCGCGCAGGCCGATCTCGACGCGCGCGTCACCGCCGCGTCCCCGCGCGTCTTCCTGCACCAGCTGCGGCTGACCGGCGAGGGGCGCTGCGTGCTGTGGTGCACGACCTTCGACGGCGAGCCACTCGCCCCCGCCGAGGAGACCGCTCTGGCCGCCTCGGTGACCGCGCTGACCGGCCGGTCCTGCCGCGTGGAGCACCGCGCCCACGTGCCGATCGGCCGCTCCGGCAAGTACGCCTGGCTGACCACGCCCTGACCCCCGAGGACCAGACATGCCCGCACCCGCACCGTCCGCGCCCACCACCGCCCAGACCCCCACCGCCGAGGAGCTGCTCGGCGCAGACCTGCACGAGGAGGTCGTCCGGCACTTCGCCGCGAAGCCCGGCGCCCCGGACGCCTCGTACGTCACGCACCAGGTCCGCGAGTGTCTGCGCTACCTCTACCTGGTCTCCCGCCACCCCGACCGGCTCGGCGGCCTCTTCCTCCCCGTCGAGCAGGACATCGACGAGATCTGGCACTACCTCATCCTCCAGACCCGCGAGTACCGCGAGCTGTGCGAACAGCGGCTGCCCGGCGGTCACTTCATCCACCACCGAAGCGTGTCCTACGACGCCTACCAGCAGGCGCCGGGGCGCGAGACGGCCGCGGAGGAGGCGCTGCGGTGGCTGCCGCTCTACACCGCCGCGTTCGGTCCGTACGACGAGGAGGCGCTCCCGCACTGGACGGTCGTCCGGTTCCTGCACGAGGAACTGCAGCTGTCGCTGGCGGAGATCGCGTCCCTGGCCGACGGGTCGGCGAGCGCTTAGGATTGAAATCAGAATGAGGACTCTGAGGCCCGGGAATGACGGCGTTTCAGTTCACGTTGGCGCGTCCCGGAACCGGAGGCCTGTGGGAGCTGGACTCCGGACCAGGCATCGACTTCGCACTGGCCGTCGGCATTGTTCCCTGTGGTCACGACTGTGCCGTCGGCACGCAGGCCAAGGGTGTGCGTCGAACCGGCCGCCACGGCGACAATGTCGCGCCAATCGCCGACTTCGCACTGTCCGTAGCTGTTGTCTCCTGCTGCGAGGGCCCGTCCGGACGCAGTGACCCCGACGGTGTGGTAGCTGCCCGCACCGAGCGCCACTACGTCTTCCCACTCGTCGACCTCGCATGCCGCGGTTGCCCGGTCTCCGGTTGCTACCGCCCGCCCGTCGGCTCTGAGGCCGACGGTATGGAGATACCCGGCCGAAATGGCGGTTAGGTCACGCCATCCTTCAACGGCACACTGCCGTCGTCGGCTGTTCCCCGTGGCCAGCGCAGAACCGTCCGACCGGACGCCGACCGAGTGCCAGTCGCCACACGAGAGGACGACCATCTCGCGCCAGGAGTGCACGTCGCACTGTCCTTCTGAACTCCGGCCAACTGCAAGCACGCGGCCATTCGAGAGTAGCCCGAGCGTGCAGCGCCAGCCTGCGGCCACGGCCGTGATGCCTCGCCATCCGGCGACATCACATTGCCCATCGCCATTCCACCCCGTTGCCAGCACCGAACCGTCCGACCGGAGCCCCACCGTATGAGACCTGCCCGTGTTCGTCGCGGTATGGACGTTGCCAGCTGCCACCGCGACGACGTCTGCCCATCGCTCGACACGACATTCAGCGGCTGCGGTATTGCCCACGGCGAGAACGGTTCCATCCCAGCGCCGTCCGACCGAATGACGACTTCCGGCCGCCAGCGCCGACGGGTTAGCGAGCATTCCGCCTCCTTGTGCTGGCGCGAGTCCGCGACATGGGTTTTCACCTTACTTTGCACTGGAATCAGAGCGGCGCCCTTTTCCTGCGAGAGGTAACGCCCGGGGATGCCGGTGTAGGGCACGAACGGGATGCCGCACAGAACCCGCTGGTCATCGAGCCGACGACGCCCCGGGTACCGGAAGCGGCGTTCCATCACCGGCAACAGTGGCTCGATACGCTCCCACAGCCCATCGTCAACCTCCCACGGCTTGCGCCCACCACGAGTCTCGGTCGCAACCACCCCCTCCGAGCCGCATCAACGCGAACTGACGTGCCGTCATCCCCCAGTCTCAGAGACCTCATTCTGATTCCAGTCCTTAGCCCGACTCTGCCGGGGATCTTGGATGGTCGGGCTCAGGCGCCGAGAGTTCCCCAGGACTTCGGCCGCGGCTCCCGCGCCGGTCCCCAAAGACCGAAGGCCGTGGTCAACCCGGGTGTGCACGTGAGAGGTTGAGCGCGTGGACAACGACATGACCGTCGCGCTGATCGGTGCGATCGGTGTGGGTGGCACCATCGTCGGAACCTTTGCCGGCACGGTGCTCGGCGCCCGCATCCAAGCCCGCGGCGGACACGACCAAGCCCAAGCCGCACGCGACGCAGCCACCACCACCGCCACCGCCACGGCGCGTCAGGCAATGGTCGAACGCCGTTGGGCGATCCTCGCCGAATACCTCCGCGCAGCAGCCGCCCTCCACGAGAGCGCGAATCGGCTCTACGCATCGAGCGCGGACGTCCGTGTCGCTGGAAGTCTTATCACCGTGGACGGACCGGCTCTTGAAGCCGACGTCGAGGAGCGGCGGCATGCCCTCCTCTACGCGTATGCCGAGGCCGAACTCGGCGCACCCGGCGAGATGCGCCCCCTGGTCTCCGACCTCAAGGAAAGGACGTTCCTTCACATCGAGCAATCCATCAGGGGCAGAGACCTCATCAGCGCACATACGGTGCTGCGCGACCTCGCCGCCGCGCAGGGCCACGACTCACCAGCCGGTCGAGCACACCTCGCCGTGACGACGCCGTCCGCGCCTCACCCGGTCGACGACACGACACACGAGGACCTCGCGCGCTGGCGTACGGAAGCCACGAGGACTTTGGAAGAGGTCCGCGAACTGACTTTCGAGCAGCGCCATTTGCTCGCCTACCGGCCCGGCGAGGACCAGACCCTCATCGTCATCGAGGCCTGGGACCGGTACACGGAGGCATGGGACGCCCTGGTCAGTGCCGCACGCCAGACACTGGGAACCGACCCCACTCGGTGAGTGAGTCTGCCGGGGGCCGCGACAGCGGCACTGACGCCTGCCGTGGCCGCGGATGAACTCGCAGACCATGCTCTCGATGCCTGGCCGCTCGCGCAGTTCTCGTGAGGGAAAAGCCCACGGTGCGGGGGCTGTCGGCGGTGGTGGTGCACTGGGTGGCCCAGCCGGGCCGGTCCGCCGTAGCGGAGCCGATGGCTTGGCCTACGTCGAAGGTCGGGGTGTTCGGCGGCGTTCGGAAGACCGAGCATGGAGACGTGACACCTCCTCCCTTTGATATTGATGTCTTCCTCAGCCAGCCGCTCACCGCGCGCATCGCTACCGACGGACCGACCGTGCGGCCCCTGTGGTTTCTGTGGGAGGAGGGTGCCTTCTGGGTTCTGACCGGGACGTGGGCCAAGCTGTTTCACCGGGTGAGCGCGGACGCGCGGATCGCTCTTGTGGTGGACGTATGTGACATCGCTACGGGGCTCGTCCGCCAGGTCATCGCCCGTGGCCGCGCCGAACTCGTTCCCTTTGACGTCCCGCGTGGGCGCCGCAAGTTGGTCCGTTACCTGGGCTCGGACGAGTCCCGCTGGGATTCACGCTTCGTTCGCTACCTGCATGATGACCCTGACCAGCGCGGCACGGTGTGGCTGCGGCTGACCCCCTCGTCCCTGACAGCCCACGATCTGAGCTACACGGCCACGCGCTGAGCTTGTGCTCCTCCTACCAGGGTCTGCCCGGTCTGCCGATGACCTTGGGTGAACCGCTCACACCAGTTCGGGCTGCGGCTCCAGTGACTGTGCGGGCACCACCTTCGGCTCCCAGCTTTTCGTGGTCCGCGTATATCTGTGGACCACCGAGACCGTCGCCAGGACGAGGAGGGGTCCGAACACCCACGGGTGCCTGCCCATCTCCAGCGGGATGAAGCGGTACGACACCAGGAGCGCGACGAAGACTGTCGCCCCGTAGGTGACCAGCTGGATCCCCGCCCGGTCCCAGCCACGGTCGTGCGCGCGCAGCGCCGCGTCGATCGTGACCGCGAACACCACGCCCGCGATGATGTCCGCGCCGTAGTGGTAGCCGAATCCCAGCGTGGCGCCGAGCGTGGCGAGGAGCCAGAAGGCCCCCGCGTAGCGCAGGAACCGCGGGCCTCTCCGCGAGTGGATGAAGATCGTGGTGGCCCATGCCGTGTGCAGACTGGGCATGCAGTTGCGCGGGGTGAGGTCGTCGTACGTCATCTGGTGCGGCACAGCGATCGTCGGCGCCGTGTGCGGCCACAGGTCGGCCACCGCCCACTGCACGCCGCCGGTGCCGGAGGCGCCAGGACCGTAGGCGAAAACCGGCCCCACCACCGGGAAGAGCATGTAGATGCCCGGCCCTAGCAGACCGATGACCAGGAAGGTGCGCACCAGGTGGTGCCCCGGGAACCGGCGCTCGGTCGCGACGTGCCGCAGCTGGTAGAGCGCGACGGCCACCGCGGCGACCGCGAGCTGGATGTAGACCCATTCCAGGACGTGGGTGCCTACCGAGCCGGTGGCCTCGACCACGCGGCCCACCACCCACGAGGGGTTGCCCAGGGCGTGGTCGGCGGTGGCCACGTACTGGTCGAGCACCGTCGGGCGGGTCTTCCAGGTGATGAGCAGCCAGGCGTCACCGGTCTTGCGTCCGGCCACCAGGAGCAGGCCCAGGCCGACGCCCTTCAGGAGCAGGATCCGTTCCTGGCCGGTGCGGCGCGTGAGAGCGATGAATCCGTAGCCGAGGATCACCCACAGCGCGCCGTTGCCGAACATCATGTCGGCGCCGACGATCCATCTCACCAGGAAGAAGACGACATCGATGCCCACCGCGACACCGGCGGCGATGAACCGTTCGCGCCAGGTGAGCACCACCATCATCAACGCCATGCTGGCGTACAGCAGCGGACCCGACTTCGGGGCGAAGATCACCTCGCGCCCCTGGTTGGTGATCGGTCCCGCCACGCCGTAGTGGCGCGCGGCGATCTCGAGCGCGACCAGGAATCCGAGGGCCACCACGACCGCCGCGGTCCACAGAAGCGCCCGGGGCTGACGCCACGCGGCCAACATCTTTCTGCCGTCTATTCGCGGAAGGACCCGCGATGCTATGGATTTCAATTTTTGGCCGATTTGTTAGATGTCTACTAAAAACGTCGCTCTTCGTGCCCGATGGCATGCTTCCGGTCGATGAGGACGATCGGCCGCAAGTTTGAGCATGCTATCGGAGCGGCGCGGACTGGGTTCCGCTGGTCACGGGCGGTACGGAGAGCACTCCATACGGGCATCGGCGGCGGGTCCCGTCACCCGTCCGGCCGAGCGGACGGATACGTCCGGGAGGAGACCTGTCGCGGACCTCAACTCCCCTTGCCCCAGCCGGTTTTGATGTCGCTCGGTAGGTCACGGAAGGGCCGCACCATAGTAATGTGACATTTTACTGACCGGCCTCCGGGCCTGGCGTTCGCGCTGTCTCCAAGGAGTCCTCGTGACCGAATCCGGCATCAGCCCCGCTCCGGCGCTCCACACCGGCAGCCACGACCCGGCCGTCTCGGCCGAGCTGTCCCGTTTCATGGCGGCCTCCTGGGCCCCGACCGCTCTCCCCGACTCCGTACGCGTCGGCGCGTACGCCGTCACCCCGGCACGCCGGGCCCGGCTCTCCGCCCGCTTCCCCGGCGAGCGTCTGATCATCCCGGCGGGCGGGCTCACGGTCCGCTCCAACGACTGCGACCACCGCTTCCGCCCGCACAGCGCGTACGCCTGGCTGACCGGCCTGACCGGGGAGGACCAGGCGGGGGCCGTACTGGTCCTCGAGCCCTCGGGACCGCACGGACACGAGGCGGTGCTCCACATACGGCCGCGCTCCCCGCGCGCCGCCGGCGACGAGGAGTTCTACCGGGACCGGCGCTACGGCGAGTTCTGGGTCGGCCGCCGCCCCGACCTCGCCGAGGCGGAACGCCTCACCGGCATCCGCTGCGCCCATCTGGCGAGGCTCGGCTCACCGACCGGGCGCAACGCCGCGAGCGACCCGGAACTCGCCGCGGTCCTCTCCGAGCTGCGTCTCGTCAAGGACGCCTGGGAGGTCGCGCAGCTGCAGCTCGCCGTCGACCACACCGTCGCCGGGTTCGAGGACGTGGTGCGGGCCGTGCCGGGCGCCCTCACGCACCGGCGCGGCGAGCGTCTGCTGGAGGGGACCTTCGGGCTGCGCGCCCGCGCCGAGGGCAACGGCACCGGCTACGAGACCATCGCCGCCTCCGGCGCCCACGCCTGCGTACTCCACTGGATCCGCAACGACGGACGGCTCGACCCGGACGAGCTCCTCCTCCTTGACGCGGGCGTGGAGACGGACAGCCTCTACACCGCCGACATCACCCGCACCCTGCCGCTCTCCGGCCGCTTCTCCCCCGTCCAGCGGCAGGTGTACGAGCTGGTGCTCGCCGCCCAGGAGGCGGGGATCGCGGCGCTGCGGCCGGGGGCCCGCTTCCGGGACTTCCACCGGGCCGCCATGCGAGTCGTGGCGGAGGGGCTCGCCGAGTGGGGCGTGCTCAAGGACGCGACCGGTGACCTGCACCGCCGTTACACGCTGTGCGGCAGCGGCCACATGCTCGGGCTCGACGTGCACGACTGCGCGAAGGCGCGGGCCGGGACCTACCTGGACGGCGTACTGGAGGAGGGGCAAGTGCTCACCGTGGAGCCCGGTCTCTACCTCCAGCCGGACGACGAGACGCTCCCCGCCGAGCTGCGCGGCATCGGCGTCCGGATCGAGGACGACCTCGTCATCACCTCGGAGGGCTCCCGGCTGTTGTCGGGCGCGCTGCCGCGGACCGTCGCGGGCGTCGAGGAGTGGATGGGCGGCCTCCTCGACGGCTCCGCCTGAGGCCCGCGCTGCCGCAGAAAGGCCCTAGCTCAACGGGCCCTGTCGAACGCCCACTTGGCGCCCGCACCGGGGCCCACTGTGAGCGTCGACCGGCCGATCCGCTCCTCGTGGCGGTGGGCCACGGGCCGGTTGAGCGAGAAGGTGATCTCCCGCAGACCGGCGTCCTCGCGCGGTGTCGCGTCGAACCGGATCGTGGTGCCGCCCCGCAGCGCGACGGCGCCGCCGCCCGGCAGGGACCGGACGTCGAAGCCGCCCGCCCGCAGCAACGGAACCGTGCTGTCGACGTCGCGAGGAGTGGCTGCGATGCGCACGGACGTCACGTCACGCATGAGGTGTTTGCGGTAATCGTCACTCAGGTAGCGCTCGCGGCCGACGTCCCCGGGGTGACTGGCCGGCTCGGTCTTGCTGCGCGGGTCGGCGAAGTACTCCGGCCGGTACTCCATCGACCAGGCGCCGAAGGAGTCGTACTGGTCGGCGGCGATGGCGAAGAAGCCGTCGAACCACGGCACCGGGACACCGTCGCCGAAGTCGCGCGTCTGCAGGAAGTCGGCCGGGGTGACGCCAAGGTCCACGAGCCGCTGGCGCGCCGTCGCCAGGTCGCCCGCCCGCTCGACGGAGACGCCCATCCCGCCGGCTCCGAACTCGCCGTCCCTGCCGGGCAGATCGCCGGTCCCGAACAGTTCGACGTAGGTCTCGCGGCCCATCAGGTAGCGGCCGGTCCAGGTCTGTCCGTCGGATCCGGTCGTGGTGCGGACCTGGAAGTTCGCGAAGTCACGGAGGTAGGCGGAGTGCTCGATGGCGTCTGCGGTCTCCCGGTCAAGGACTCCGTACGCGTGGTTGAAGAACAGGAGTTGGCGGCCGGGCGCGGGCGGGTCCCCGTCGGCCGGGGCCGCGTGGGCACTTCCCTGGACCATCCAGACCAGCGCGGCGGCGAGCGCCACGACGAGGACCCTGAGCGTGCGTGACTTCCGGCGCAGCGGCAACATGCAGGCGATGGTAGAGCGGGCACAACCGTGGACGCGGGCACTCCGCGGAGCCCGGTGAGATTTTTCCGGCAGGCACCGGTACCGCCGCGGCCCGCCGCGGATTTCGCTCCCGCCCACGCCGTGGGGTACAGTCGATCTTGTGCTCGCCGCCGAACTCACGGCGCCGGGCCCGGCGTTGGTGGTCCAAGGAAAGGCGCCCCACTTCCTGTGGGGAGATGCAGGTGCAAGGCCTGCCCAGCGCTCGCGAGAGAAGGCCCGGCCTCCGTGACGGAGGCCGGGCCTTCTGCTGTGCCCCGCCGCCCGCCGGGCCCCCGGCAGGCGAACGC
>NZ_JBHVZA010000037.1:0-65855 GCF_042880275.1 Streptomyces sp. NPDC058308 | reverse complement strand
CCCCAGGCCATCCGTTCGACAAGGGGAGGTAGTCATGCCAACTCCGAAGACCGGTAACCCCGTTGCGGGGCTACGAAGAAGGTAATGGGGGGGCGACGGGCGGCGACGAGCCCATGGCGCGGAAATACGGGTGCGCGCCGTCCGGTCGGCGCGTTAGCCTCGTTCACATGTCTACGCCCCGCATTTCCTAGCCAGGACACACGCCTCCACGTCACCCGTGTGTCCATTCGCTATTGCGGAGCGTTACCTCATGATCACCGTACGAGGTGCCGACGTGCGCGTCGGTGCCCGCCTTCTGCTCTCCGACGTCTCCTTCCACATCGCCCATGGCGACCGCGTCGGCCTCGTCGGGCGCAACGGCGCCGGCAAGACCACCCTCATGAAGATCCTCGCGGGTCGGTCCGTCCCCGCCGACGGCACCGTCACCCGTACCGGTTCCGTCGGCCACCTCGCCCAGGACCCGGGCGCCGCCGACCCCGCCGTCACCGTCACCGACCGCATCCTGTCCGCCCGCGGACTGGACGAGGCGGTGGCGGCGCTGCGTACCGCGGAGGCCGCCATGGCGGAGGCGGTGAGTCCGGCCGCGCAGGAGCGGGCCATGGCGGCCTACGCCCGCGCGGACGACCGCTTCCAGGCGCGCGGCGGGTACGCCGCGGAGGCCGAGGCCGCCCGCGTGGCCGCCGGGCTCGGGCTGCCCGAACGCGCGCTGCACCAGCCCGTGGGCGATCTGTCCGGCGGCCAGCGCCGCCGCGTGGAGCTGGCCAGGATCCTGTTCTCGCGGCACGACACGCTGCTGCTCGACGAACCGACCAACCATCTCGACGCCGACTCGGTGGGCTGGCTGCGCGGCTATCTGGCGGGCTACCCGGGCGGCCTCGTGCTCATCAGCCACGACACGGCGCTCCTTGCCGACGTGGTCAACCGCGTCTTCCACCTCGATCCGCGCCGCGCGGCCATCGACGTGCACAACACCGGCTGGCACACGTACCTCGCCCAGCGCGCGGCGGACGAGCGGCGGCGTACCCGTGAGCGCGCCAACGCCGAGCGGAAGGCCGCGTCGCTGCGCGCCCAGGCGGACAAGATGCGCTCGCACGTCTCCACCGCCACCGCCGCGAAGAACATGGACCGGCGTGCGGAGCGCATGCTCGCGGGGACGGAGCCGGTACGGCGCGGCGAGAAGGTCGCACGGATCCGGCTGCCCGAGCCCGCGCCGTGCGGCCGGATGCCGCTCGGCGCGATCAGCCTCACCAAGGCGTACGGGTCCCATCGCGTCCTCACGGGCGTCGACCTGGCCGTCGACCGGGGTAGCCGCCTGGTCGTCCTCGGATTCAACGGAGCCGGCAAGACGACGCTGCTCCGGCTCCTGGCCGGGCGCGAACTCCCGGACGGGGGAAGGGTGGTCGAGGGCCCCGGGCTGCGGCTCGGGTACTTCGCGCAGGAGCACGACACCCTGGAGGGTGACAAGACCGTCCGCGAGAACCTCGCGGTCGCGGCCCCGCACCTGACGGACGGCGAGGTGCGGCGGGTGCTCGGGTCGTTCCTGTTCGGCGGGGACGACGCGGACAAGCCCGCCGCGGTCCTCTCCGGCGGCGAGAAGACGCGGCTCGCCCTCGCGGGACTCGTCCACTCGGGCGCGAACGTCCTGCTGCTCGACGAGCCCACCAACAACCTCGACCCGGCGTCCAGGGACGAGGTCCTTGGAGCCGTCGGCACGTATCCCGGGGCGATCGTGATGGTCACGCACGACGAGGGCGCGATCGACGCGCTGCGGCCGGACCGGGTGCTGTTGCTCCCGGACGGATCGGAGGACCTGTGGAGCCCGGACTACCGGGACCTGGTCACGCTCGCGTGAGGCCTCCGCGCCGGCCGGGTGGCGTGGGGTGTCCGGATGGCGTGGGGTGTATGGGGTGTATGGGGTGTGCGGGGGCCAAGGCGGCCCCCGTACAGGCGAGTTGGGCCCCCGTCAAGGCCGCGCGTGGCGATTCGCGGTGGACGCCCGCACCCGCCCCGCCGCTGTGATTCGATGCTGCGATGAGACGAGACCGTGCCGCCGACGCGGCCGACGGCCACCCTGTCCTCCGGCTGCGGGAACGCTCCGGTCAGCGTGATGTGGAGGCCTGCGTCGGGGTGCTCGCGAGCGTCCACAAGGCCGACGGGTACCCGGTCGACTGGCCTCCGGTGCCCGGCGAGTGGCTGGAGGGCAGCGGCGGCCTTGGCGCCTGGGTCGCCGAGCTCGACGGGCGGGTCGTCGGGCACGTGGGGCTGTCCCGCCCCGGGGCGGGGGACGAGGCGCCCGACCTGTGGGGCGGGGACGCGGGGAGGGGCGGGGCCGGTGTCGTGAGCAGGCTCTTCGTCGCGCCGGACGCCCGCGGCCACGGCATCGGCGCCCTGCTGATGGGCCGGGTCGTACGGGAGGCACGGGCGCGCGGACTGCACCCGGTCCTGGACGTGGTGTCCTCCGACACCGCGGCGGCCGCGCTCTACGAACGCCTGGGCTGGCGGCTGTTGGGCATCGTCGAGCAGGAGTGGGACCCCGGCCGACGGATCACCCTGCACTGCTACGCGGCCCCCGCCGCCTCCGGCTGAGCTCTCAGAGCCTGTCGTTGAACCCCCGCCTGCGCAGCGACGCCCGGACGACGGGGGTTCAAAGACAGGCTCTCAGCCCTGCATCGAGCGGACCGGTTGCCCCGGCAGCCCGCTCGGTGGGCCGAGGGCTACGTCAGCTCAACTCCACCCGGCGCCGGGCCCCTTGACCGCGCAGCCACCGTACGACGTCCGCGGCGCCGGCCTCGGTGGCCACGTCCAGCGGCGTCATGTCGTCGTACCCGACCCAGTCGAGGTCCGCGCCCCGCTCCAGCAGATAGTGCGCGGTGGCCCGCTGTCCGCCGTGGCAGGCGCCCCAGAAGGCGGCGGCGATGTCGTCCGCGCCGGGCCGCTCCGTCCCCTCGCCCCGCCCTTCGACGATCGACGCGACCCGGTCGAGCAGGCCGAGCGTCGCCGCGTCCTGCAACGTCGTCCGCGCCCCGTGCTCAAGGAGCCGCCGCGCCGCACGCCACTGACCGAATCCGCGGGCGTCGGCCAGCGGTGTGCCGCCCGCGATGACGCCGCCGGTCGCCTCGATGTCCGCACCGGCCGCGACGAGGGCGTCGAGCGCCGCGACGTCGTCGTTGCTCGCGGCCCAGTGCAGAGGGGTCTCGGAGTGTGCCCCGACGAACCGCGCGCCGGGGTCGGCGCCCGCCGCGACCAGTACGGCGATGATGTCCGGGCCCGCGGGGATGTGCCCCGGCCAGTCCGTGGCGACGTGCAGCAGGCCGCGGGTCCCCGCGGCCTCGCCGACCTTCCTGATCAGGGTGGACCCGAGGCCGGGACGCGCGTCGAGCAACTGCCGCAGACCGGGGACGTCACCGGCACGGATCGTCCCGGTCACCGCGACGGCCAGGGGATCCCCCGCGTCGAGAACCGCCATGACCGGCCTCCTGATCTCCTGATCTTCTGATCGACCTGGGCTGATCACCTGGGGTGATCGACCTCGGCTGATCGACCTCGGCCCGACCGGTTCTGTTGTGGCCGGTCGCTGGAACAGATTCTGTCAGCGGCCACTGACAGCGGGCAGGTCTGCGCTCGGGGCGGGACCGGAACGCCCGGCCCGCTCGTCCCGTCCGCTCCGTTCGTCCCGTCCGCTCCGGTGCAGGACCGCGGCGGCTGTCACCGCGACGGTCACGGCGACGAGGTGCTCGCGGCCCGCGAGGTCGAGGTCGGCCACCGAACCGGCCACCGTGGGCACGACCGCGACGAGAAAGAGGACGGGCGCCCGCAGCGCCACGGCGGTGTAGGCGTAGAGCCCGACGACCGCCGCGGAGGCGCCGGTGTCGACCGCGTGGGCGGCGTCCGCAGGCAGGCCGAGCCGGTCGGGCCCGAGAGCGATCATGACGCGTGCCGCGAGCGTCCCGGCGAGCGTGGCGGTGCAGGCCACCGCCAGGGTGCGTATGCGCCCGAAGACGAGCTCGGCCAGCGCGAACGCCAGGAACAGCCGGGGAAGCCCGCCCCAGGCCGGCAGGTCCACCGCGGGCACGAACAGCGAGACGGGCGTGCGCAGCAGGGACAGCCAGACAGGCTGGTCGGCCCGTACCTCACTGACCACCCGCAGCACATCGGCACCGGTGGGCGTCTGCTGGAACTCGTGCAGAGCGACCACCGCGACGGTGGCGAAGAGCGCGAGCGAGACGCCCGCGGGGCCGCGCGCCCGCAGTCGGCGCACCGGCCCGACGACCACCTCGCGCCATTCGTGGACCAGGCCCTGCCCACCCCGTACGGCCAGGCGTGACACCAGCGAGACCAGCGGCACCTGTGACACCAGCAGTCCATCCTCTTCGCGCTCCGTCGCCCGGACGGGCGATTGCGGAGGATACGTGACAGCCACGGACAGTGCGGTGGCGAGGTGGCGAGGTGGCGCGATGGCGTCGGGCGAGCGGCAGGTGCGCCGGTCGTCAGTCGGCCGTCAGTCGTCAGTCGGCCGTCAGTCGTCAGTCGTCCGTCCCCGGGTGCCCCGGGTGCCCCTTCGGCGGGTCCTCCCGGCGCCTGCGCGGGCGGTGCGACATCAAGTCCCGTGTGCCGCGGGCCTCGTCCCGGCCCACGATCGGCAGCGGGTGCGCCCCTCGGGGCGGACTCGAGGGAAACTGGAACAGCCTCGCGGACGAGTCGGACGAGTCGGACGAGTCGGGCGACGCGGACGGCGGCTCCACGTCCGCATGCCCCGCCGGTGCCGCCGCGGCGGACTCGTGGTCGGTCGCGCGGGCGTGGTCGGCCGCACCCGTGGTCTCCGTCGCGCGGGCGTGTTCCGCCCAGCCCTCGCGGAACCAGCGCAGCTGACTCTGCTGCGCCTCCTCCTCGGTGAGTATCCGGACGCCGTCGACGCCGGCTTCCTGGATCTTCGAACCGAGTTCGATCAGTAACCGGCCGACGAGGAAGGCAAGCTCCTCCGACGCGGTCGTCTCCCTCTCGACGTCATGCCGTCCCGTACCGCGTCGCGCGCCTCCGGACGGCCCCTCCGCTTCGTCAGTCGGCATGTTCGCACTCCCTCTGTGCCCCCGGGGCTGCGTAAGTCGCCCCCTGCTATTCGACCTGCGGCAGGAACGCCTTCGTGACTCTCACGAAGACCGCCTGCAGTTCTGGAGGCACCCCCATTCTCCGGGCCGCTTCCTCGGGGCTCAGCAGTCGGGGGGCGTCGCTCTCGCCGCCCCGGGCGGCCACGATCGGCAGATCGCTCTCGGAGAGCCGGCCGGACCGGATCAGCATGTCCCGCAGCGGGACGCCGAGCACGGCCGCCAGCCGTCGCATCGTCTCCAGGTCGGGCATGCTCTGCCGCTGGATGAGCCGGCTGACCGCGGCCCGGTGCACGCCCGCGTCGTCCGCGAGCTTGGACTTGCCGCCGCCGCGCGGGCTGTCGATGTCGTAGCCGCGCTCACGCATCACGCCCTCGATCCACTCGGCGAATTCCTCCAGTTCGTCCGCTCGATTCCGGCCACTCTCCCGACTCTGATCGTGGCTGATCCCGGTCCGGTACGCCTGGTCGATGCGGGCGCTGGCCCGCTGGCTGGACACCATGTCGTCGCTCTCCCCTCGTCGCAGAGCGAGCGTACCGATCGTGCGCGCACCGAAATATGTGCGCGCTCGCGCGTTGTTGTGAAGATCCGGCGCGGGCAGGTGTACGGGCGGGTGTCCGATGCCGCATCCGTGGGGCTCCTGTGGCCTCCGCGACGAAGATTTCCAGCCACCCCTTACTCCTCTCCGGTCCCACGCCTCTCCGTTTTTAGTTGCGCATGCGCACGCAGCGTGGAACTCTGATCACGCATCGACGTCTTCGAACATATGTTCGCACACCTGCGGAGGGGTTGCGCATGCCCAATCGGACACTTGTCGCCGCACCTACTCTGAACAGCGCTTTCCCTCCTACGCGAGTTCTCTCGGACGAGGCTCCCGACTGGCGCAGAGACGCCGCCTGTGTGGATCTCCCCCAGCAGTACGTCTTCACCCGCAGCCCCGCCGAGGCGGCGCCGGTATTGCGCGCCTGCAATCAGTGTCCGATTCGGCGTGAATGCGAAGCCATCGTCGACCCCTCGCGCACCTGGTTCGACGGGGTCAGCGGGGGACGCCTGTGGCGCAACGGCCGCGAGGTCAAGCCACGCAAGAAGGCCGGGAGGCCGTGATGAGCAATCAGGAGGCCTTGATGAGCGGCACCGCACGCGCGGCGCTCTGGATCGATTCGCTCCGGCGCCGGTACCCCTTGCTCCTGGCCGAGCTCGCCCCCAGCGCCGGCCGCACTCTGCGCGAGGTGCGGGGCGGCGGCCCAGGACCGGCCGCCGGTGCCCCCGTCCGCCTGTACGTCTCCGACGCCCTCCGCGACATCGGCGACGGGGTGGTCGAACTGGAGGAGGCCGTACGCGACCGGCTCGGCCTGCGCCGCATCACCGCGGCCCCGGTGCCGGTCCGCCTGCGCCGCCTCGCCGAACTGCTCGACGCGGTCGCCGGCCTGCCCGATCTGGCCGCCCACGTCGAGGCGGAGGCCCGCCGGATGTCCCGGCGCTGCGCCCGCGCCCTGGGCGACCCGGAACAGCTGGTGCGGCTCCCGGGGCGCTGCCCGGCCTGTGACTCCGTGTCGCTGCGGGCCTTTCCCGAGCGGGGCGTGGCGATGTGTGTGAATCCCCCCTGCCGCCATGTGCTCGACGACGAGGAGGGGACGGCGACGTGAACTCGCAACTGACCGCAGCGCAGATGTCACCGCTGATCACGGGAGACCTCGCCGCCACCGAGGCCGACGTCTCGCCCGCCACCATCCGCAAGTGGGTCCAGCTCGGCCACCTCAAGGCGGCCGGGCGGCAGGGGCGGCGCTCGATGTACCGCCTGGAGGACGTGTTCGCCGCGGAGCGCTCCGTACGCGGGGCGAGGGCGGAGCGGCCGTAGCCGTACAAGCCCGCGTACACGCAGGCGCACGTAGTGAAGAGGGCCCCGCACCAGGGTGGTGCGGGGCCCTCCGCGCGTACGGATATGAGGGTCAACTTGGCGTCCGCAGACCTCAGTTGCGGGAATCAGGACCCTGGATCACACTTGGAGCAGCGGCAGAGCTGCGCCCCACGCCGGGGCGGCGGACCTGCCGCTTTGTGTTGCCCCCACTCGTTTCCCTTCTCATGACAGGGAGTGTCCATGTGTCCATCCTGACCTTCCCCGACGCGGAACGGCTCGTCGTCGACTTCCTCAAGAACCGGGCGGAACTCGCCGGTTCGGTCGTCGACAACAAGCCACCCGCCGGGTTCGACGGCACCCAGAAGGCCGTCCTCGTCTCCCGCGTCGGCGGCGCGTGGGTCGACGACCGGCATCTCGACCAGCCGCTGCTCGACTTCGAGGTCTACGGCCCGGACAAGTCCACCGCGCACGGCATCTCCCTCGCCGCCCGTGCCTGTGTGCTCGAACTGACCGGCACCTCGTACGGCGGGGCCGTCGTCACCGACGTCGCCGAGGCGGACGGGCCGCGCTGGCTGCCCGACTACAACCGCCCGGCGGGCAACCGGTACCTGTCGACGGTGCGGATCTCGATCCGCCCCGAGTAGCACCGCACCACCCCGCAGCCGTACCTCCCAGGCCCTGCCATCCCGGCGGGGCCTTCGTCGTACCGACAGACAACTGAGATCTGAGGAGTTCGCATGGCAGGCAACAACGGCAAGGAAATCCGCGTCGCCGGTACCGGACGCGTGCTGATCGCGCCGATCGGGACCGAGGCGCCGGCCACCATCGGCGCCGACTGGGACAAGGCGAAGTGGACGGACCTCGGTTACACCACGACCGACGGGATCAAGTTCAACAAGAAGGACAAGATCGACCCGGTCGACACCTGGCAGTCGGTGAGCCCGGCGCGGTTCATCTACTCCGACCGCGACCTCACCGTGAAGTTCCAGCTGCTGCAGCTGAACAAGGCGAACCTGGCCTTCTTCATGGGCGGTGGCGAGGTGAAGGCGGCGGTCACCACGCCGGCGACGATCGACGCGCAGGCCGAGGCCGACCTGAAGGAGTTCACGTACGACCTCGCCAACAGCCCGGCGCCGGACGAGCGTGCGCTCGGCATCGAGTTCAGCGACGGCGCGGCGAAGTACCGCTTCTTCGTGCCGCGCGGTCAGGTCACCGAGACCGAGGAGATCGGTCTGACCCGGACCGGGGCGGTGAAGCTGGGCGTGACGTTCACGGCGCTGGCCAAGGACGACAACGCCCCGCTGGCGAGCTTCCGCATCAAGGAACTGGCGTCGTCGTACTCGTGAGCCGACCGCTCGTTGACGCTTGATTGATTGCGCGAAATCGCCGGTTGCGCTTGCGCGCGACCGCATAGGATCCCAGCGACGCCCGGCCCGTGCCCCCAGCACCGGCCGGGCGTCGCCTTGCCGAAGGAGAGACCCGTGTCCGGCTTCAACGTCAACGCGGCCCGAGCCCAGCGCCTCGAAGCGCTCGGCCGGGCCTGGACCTTCGAGCTCGACTCCGACAGCTTCGAGCTGCCGACCGAACTGACCCGCGCCACCGCGCGCAAGCTCCGTGACCTCGACGACAACGATGTGGACGGGCTGCTCGAACTCCTCCTGGGAGAGCAGCAGTTCGCCCGCTTCGAGCGGCACGAGGTCACGATGCAGGACATCGCGGCGATCCTGGAGGCGTACGGCAAGGAGACCGGGCTCGGCCTGGGGGAAGGCTGAGCCTCGGCGCGTTCGTCGACGAACACGCCGAGGCTCTTGAGGCCGACCTGCTCCGCTTCTACGGCCTCGACCTCCTGGACTGGCACCGCGGCCGCCTGTCCTCCCGCCGCCTCGCGGTCCTGATCCGCCATCTGCCGCGGGAGGGGGCGGTGGCGCGGGAGACGGAGGGCGAGGCGGTGGAGTGGTCGGTGGGGGACTACCTGCTCGCGCACGTGGTGGACCAACTGGCGCAGTCCAACTGGATGTTCGCCACGGTCAACCAGGACGAGGACGCGGATCCCCTGGACCCACCCCAGCCCATCCCGCGCCCGGGTGCAGACCCTCTCCCGGACGACACCGGGGATGATCAGCCCGTGACCCCTGCCACCCCCAAGCCGACGGCCACGCAGCTGGCGGCCTTCTTCTCCTGACCTTCCCGCCGCGACAGCGGACAGGCGATGATCTGCCGGACAGCGTGGATCAGGGGAGGGAACCTCGTGAACGATCCGGAACAGCAGTGGTCATCCTGGCGCAGCCGCGAAATCCTCATCCGGGAGGCCGGTGATACCGCGCCCATACCGTTGGAAATCCGCGGAGTGTTCAACGCGCAACTCGACGCATACGTCGTACAACGCACGGAGACCACGCAGGAAGCGGGGTACGGCTCCACATTGTGGGGCAAGACCCGCCAGCGGTTCGTGCTTCCGTCGGATTTCAACTCCCTTCGACTCTTCCGGCACGGTGGCAAGGCCACTTTCACAGGAGTTGGCGGGTGGAAAGTCAGACGGCTGGCCGATGAGGAAGTCGAACTCGTCGAAGGTGAGATGTCGGGCGAAGGGCCGTGGGTACTGCGCATGGCCGACGGCGCGAAGAAGCGGTTGCGCATCACGTGGAACAAGGGGCAGTACGCGGGGGCCCTGACGCACTTCAGCCCTGCCTTCGGTGCCGGCAAGGAGTTGTCCGCGCCGAACCACACGCACGAGACGATCAGTGTCTCGGGGCCTGGTTACCTCCTGTTGAACGCTCAGCACTGGAGTCTCACCACCGACTGAACACACCAACCCCAACTCGCGGCCTCTCATGCCTGCTGCAAGGCATGTGGGGCCGTCACCTGTTTTAGGAGCTGATGATGGCTGACGACAGTTCCCTGGTAGACCGTACGGTCAAACTGGTCAAAGACATTACGGAGCGCGAATACGTCAAGAAAGCCGAACTGACGGCATTCAAAAGTGAGTTCAACGGCGGCGCCTTTGCCTTCAACGCCGCTGGTGGTGGGATCACGGGGATCAAGCTGGAGCACACCTTCCTGGACCCCATAGGCGACATGATGAAAAAGCGGGAGAAGGCCAAGGAAGCAGCCGAGGCGCGTACCCGCAACGAGCACCCGGAGCAGCTGAAAAGCGCGGCCGCCAAGGCTCAGACAACCGCCGACAAGGCGATCACCAAGGCCAACGGAGCCAACCGCCGCATCAACGCCCTGTCGCGCGACATCAACCAAAAGCTGCGACGCAAGGCCGACAAGTCCGCAGTCTCCGTAGCCAACAACCGGCAGAACAGCCAGCTCTCCGCCCTGCGGAGCACGCAGGTCGCCGCGCTGCGCCGTGAGGCCGACCAGGCCAACCTCAGTGTTCAGCAGCTGCAGAACCAGATCGACCGGCTCAATTCCCGCTTCTGACGCGGGATCGAGGAGTGGAAGAAGTCAGGAGTAGAAGCCCATGGCATTGAACAAGTCCATAAGCACCGCGGCCACCCAACTCGGCCGCATGCGCAGCGCCGCGAGCCAGGCCGCCACCCAGGTCGGCAAGCTGGGAAAGTCCACCGGCTCCGCGGCGGACTCCGTGAACAAGCTGGGGAAGCCGTCCAGTTCCGCCGCCACCGCCGCCGGAAAGCTCGGCAAATCCACCGGCTCCGCCGCCACCGCGGTCGGCAAGCTCCGTACGTCCGCCAACAACAGCAGCAGCGCGGTCAAGAAGCTGCACTCCGGCCTCCGTACCGCCGACGGATCCCTTGGCACGGCCCGCAAGGGGTCCGACAAGTTCAAGAGTTCCCTCGACAAGCTCCGTGGCTCCGCGGACAAGGCCAAGACCGCCCTGCGTGACGTGAAGCGCCAGGCCGACGCCGTGGACAAGTCCGTCGGCAAGGCCGGCAAGAACGCCGACAACGGCGGCAAGTCCATGGGCAAGCTGGGCAAGGGCCTCAAGGGCGCGAGCGCCGCGCAGAAGGGGCTCAACCTCGCCATGGCGGGCAGCCCGTTCGGGCTGATCATGACGCTCGCGGCCCCGCTGATCACCCAGTTCGTGAAGATGGACAAGGTCACCGCCGCCCTCAAGCGCGGCATGAACGCCGCGTGGAAGGGCATCAAGTCCGGCACCCGCTCGGCCGTCGACTTCATCAAGCCGCTGGTCAAGGGGCTCGGCAACCTCATCCTCACCCCGATCAAGGGACTCGCCACCGCCCTGAACGGCGTGTTCGGCGTCCTCGCCGGGATCAAGATCTCCATCCCGAGCTGGGTGCCGAAGTGGGGAGGGAAGTCGTTCGGGTTCCCGCGCCTGCACGTGCCCGTCCCGCACCTCGCCCAGGGCGGCGTCGTGCAGGCCCGCAACGGCGGCACCCTCGCCCTCGTCGGCGAGGCGGGCGAGTCCGAAGCCGTCATTCCGCTCTCCCGCCTGGAGCGCATGCTCAACAACGGCGGCAACCCCGCCGCCCTGCGCCGCCTCGCCGAGGCCATGGAGCGCCTCGCCGACCGCCCCGTACACGTCGACGTCGACTCGCAGACGATCGCCCGCGCCGTATTCGCCGGGCAGCGCGCCCTGGCCCGCCGCTAGGCCCTGTCGTCAAACTCCCGTCTGCCTCGCGACGCCTGGCACGCACGCTCGCCGCGTTGTCGGGCTCATCCCGGTACGCCCAGTACCGGGATGACCCTCCGCCTTGCGATCGCACGCACCAGACGCCGCGAGACCGCCCTCCGGGCGAACGACGCGAGTTTGACGACAGGGCCTAGGCCGACAGGCCCCGCCCCAGTCGGCACTCAAGTCACGACAGAACAGGAGGAGTTCATGGCCAGGAACCTGTGGATCGGAGCCCCAGGCCGGCTCCGCGAAATCCGTCAGGCGGCGAAGAGCTGGGACCGCACCGCCGAGCTCAACGTCACCGAGTTCAAGGCGCTCGAAGGCCGCGTCACCACCTTCGCGCCCACCCGCACCACCGGCCGCCTCAAGCTCTCCTTCGAGTGGCTGGAGCCCGAGGACGCCCAGCATCTCGCCCGGCTCGCCCGCCGCGTCGGCACCGGCCGCGGCCCCCTCGTCGTCCTCGACCCCGCCTCCGTCAACCTGCTCGACCCGTACCAGGCGGCAGGGCAGTCGGACGTCCCCGGCGGCGGGGACCACTGGTTCGCCGTGAACGGGGACATCGCGCTGGCCCGTAATGCCGAGGGCATCACCACCGTCGACTGCCGGGAGGCGGACGCCGCCGTCGGGTGGGTGCACGGAGTCTGGACCGGCTGGCCGGTGGAGCCGGGCATGCGCGTGTCCTGGCTGCTGCCGGCCGGCTGGGACCCGGCCACAGCCACCGCCCAACTGGACTGGAAGGCGGCGGACGGGAAGTACCTCAGCTCCAGCCACACCGCGGGCACCTCCGTCACCGCCACCGCCCCCGCGGGCGCCGCCTTCGTCACGCCCGCCGCCCGGCCCGGCGCCGTCGGCCTGTTCGGGCTCGCGGGCGGCTGCCTCACCCTCGACGAGGAGCCGGTCGCGCACGCCCTGGGCGACGGCTGCCCGGCCATGGCGGTCACGGCGTACACGGACGTCCCCGCGGCCCGGCTGCCGTACCGCAACGTCAGCATCGATCTCGTGGAGGTCAGCGATGCAGCGCTCTGACGAGGTCCTCGACCGGGCCCTCTCCGGGCCCGAGCGCGTGCCGACCCACTCGACCCGCCTCGGCGGCAAGGAGGTCGGCCCGCAGGTCCAGTCGTGGAAGGTCGAGCGGGCGTACGCGACGGACCTCCCCGAGGCGATGCGCGCCGTGTCCGGCAGCGCGTCCGCCCAGCTGGAGCTGTTGCTCGGCGGCGCGGAGGGCGTTCCCGCGCCCCGGCTCTACTCGGCGTGGGCGGACCGCCTCACGGGCGACCTCGTACGCCCCGGCCAGTCCGTCGTCCACACGGCGGGCGCGGGCGGCCGCACCGTGCCCGCCTTCCGCGGCACCGTGCGCTCCCGTACCGCCGCGTCCGGCAGCGACACCGTCACCGTGCAGGCCCTGGACGGCGCGGAGCGGCTGCGGGGGCCGGCGTCGCTGCCACGGCCCTACCACGGCTATATGTGGGGCCGCCCCGTCGCCACCGCGACCTGGTGCGTCGACGAACTCCTGCGCCAGGGCGGCATCCACAGCTGCCCGCCGCCGCGCGCCCCGGCCGTCGACCCGGCCGACACGAAGCCGTTCACCGCGCTCTACGCCTCCCTGCACGGCGGCTTCAACGCGACGCACGGCCAGCCCGAGTACGTGCCGAGCCCGTCGACGTACGACTGGATCCGCGAGGGCGCGCCCTTCGAGATGGCCCTGATGCCCAAGGCGGCCGGGCTGGACGTGTCGTGGATGCCGCGCTCGCGGTTCGCCCTGCCGGGCAAGGTCTTCCAGGTGGAGTGCTGGGTCAACACGGCGCTCGCACGGGGCAACATGATCGAGATGTCGGCGGTGTTCGATCAGAACGGAACGCGCACCGGGTACCTCAAGGCGACCTTCGACATCGCCACCGGCCTGGTGCACATCTCGTCGGGCACCAACGGTGTCGGCGAGCAGGTGCTGCCGCCCTGGCCCATCGACACGCTGGCCTCTCTGCGGGGCGTGTGGCACCTCGGCTTCATGGTGGACACGTCGTCGACCGGCTCCGTCGTCGCCCCGACCGTGCAGCCGCGCCTCACTCAGCCCGACGGCAGATACCGGGTGGGTGCGAAGACCACCTTCGACAAGGAGATCGCCTGGCAGCCGGTCTCCGAGCTGCACCAGGTCAACCTGAAGACCGACATGGCGGTCGAGTGCGTCCAGGTCACCGACCGGGTCTGGACGGACACCGCGACCTATCCGCCGGAGGAGTGGGAGCAGCGGGGGCAGTGGACCAAGGGTGCCGTCCTCGACACCCCCGAGCTGCCGCTCTTCGACATACCGAAGGTGTCCGGCTCCCAGTGGGACGTGATCACCGAGATCGCCCGCGCCAGCATGTCCACCGCCGAATTCGACGAGCAGGGCGTCTTCCGCTGGCGCGGCTCCTCGCGGTTCACCAAGGTGCCGGCCGTGCCCGACCTCACCGTCACCACGCGCCGGGACATCTCCTCGCTCACCGTCACCGAGGAGATCGACGCCTGCCGCAACCACTGCGAGCAGCCCTACCAGGACTGGAACGGAATCAAGGCAGTGGTCGGCGAGCCGATCCAGGACACGGTGGTACGGGAGATCAAGCCGAACTCGGCGGTCGTCGTGCAGTACGCCATGGCCGAGGACGACACCGAAGTCGGCCCGCCCGGCGTCCTGGACGACTCCGTCTCCGGCGAGGGGCACCAGGTGCGCTTCGGCACCGCGAAGACCGGTGGGACGTCGGTCAAGGGCGATGTCACGGTGAGCTGCTGGCGGGACGGCCCGACGTACTCCGTGCGGTTCGCCAACCACAGTGCGTCCAGCGTGTGGACGGTGACGAAGGACGGCAAGCCCTCCGTGCGGCTCCAGCCGCTCAAACGCTCGGCCGACCCGAAGCTGCGCTCGTACGCGTGGACGAACTCGACCAGTCAGAAGTACTACGGGAAGCAGCAGTACACGGCGCCCTCCGCCGACTGGGTGCAGACCGCGGAGACCGCCGCCGACCTCTCGAAGGCCATGATCAGCGCGGGCCGCTACCCCGTGCCGCTCCTCGGCGACGTCGAGGTCCTGCACGATCCCCGCATCCAACTCGGCGACGTGGTCAGGGTGGTCGACACGGCGGGCGCCGAACTCGACACGCTGGCCTGGGTGGTGGGCATCAGCACCACGCACACCGCCGGGGGAGCGCCGCAGCAGACCCTCACCCTGCGCGGCACCGCCTTCAACGGCGTACCGGCCGACGCCGGGCTCGCCCCCGACGCCCCGGTCGACCCCGCGTACGGCCAGCAGCGGAAGTACCAGCGCCTCAGCGCGCAGTACGCGACGCTCGACGCCCTCACCAAGCAGACGATCAGCTACCGGACGCTGCTGGACACACCGGGAGGCACGGCATGAACGAAGAGGAGACACCGGTCGAGGGCTACGAGCCGCCACCGGGACCCACCCAGATCGACGACCCCCTCGTGGAGGCGGGCGACGAAGGGCCGGACCCGAGCCAGCTGCTGCCGCTGCCCCTCGAAGGCTGACCCGAACACCCCCGCGTATCTGGAGGAACCGATCCCATGGTCGCTCTCACCCCGCTCGGCAACCTGCCCTACCCGCAGCCCGCCGACAACGCCGACATCCCCGTCCACCTGCAGTCCCTCGCCGAGGCCGTCGACGGCCGCACCGTGCTGCGGTTCGCCGACGCCGCGGCCCGCGACGCGAAGGTGACCGACCCGATCCCGGGCATGGTCGCCTGGCTCAACAACCCCGGCCGCCACTACTACTTCACCGCCGCCAAGCAGTGGGCCCCGCTCTCCCTCGGCCCGGCGCACTGGTCCAGCACCCTGAGCGGTACGACGACGTCGACGGCGTACGTCGAGACGCTCACCGGCGCCACCGACCCCTTCGCCCTCACGTTCATCGCCCCGCCGTACGGCGCCGCGGTCCTCACGATCGGCGCCCGCTTCAACAACAGCGCGGCCGGTCTCGCGTACTTCTCGGCCTCCGTGAAGCAGGGCACCAGGGTCGTCACCGCCGCGGCCGACTCCCGCGCGGCCGTCGTCGGCGGCACGAACCAGGTCACGGCGAGCATCCAGTTCCCGCTCACCGGCCTCACCGCGGGCGCCGCCTACACCGTGACCGGCGCCTTCCGCACCACCGCGGGCACCGCCACCTTCACCAACCGCTACCTCACCATCACGCCCATGATCTGACGCACCGAGGAGGCCCCCGTGGCTACACCTCTGACCCCCGACGCCCTCGTCCGCGCCCTGCGCGGCGAGGGCGTCCGCATGAGAGAACACGGCAACTGGAGGACGCACAACCGCAATCACAAGGGCTCCTGGGGCCCGGTGCACGGCGTCATGCTGCACCACACCGCGGGCACCGACAGCCTCGCGCTCTGCCGCCGGGGCATGCCCGCCCTGCCCGGCCCGCTCTGCATCGGCCTGATCACCAAGGACGGCACGCTCCACCTCGTCGGATACGGCCGCACCAACCACGCGGGCAACGGTTCGGCCGCGGTGCTCGACGCGGTCCGCACGTCGAAGCCGCTGCCGTCCCGTCCCGGCCCCGACGCCGTGGACGGCAACGCCCGCTTCTACGGCTTCGAGATCGAGAACCTCGGCAACGGCCGCGACCCCTTCCCGGCCGCCCAACTCGACACGGTGGAGCGCCTGTCGGCGGCCCTGTGCCGGGCCCACGGCTGGTCGGGAGCGAGCGTCATCGGGCACCGGGAGTGGACCCGCCGCAAGATCGACCCGACGTTCTCGATGCCGGTGATGCGCGGCCGCGTGTCGACGCGCCTCGGCACGAAGGAGCCAGGCGGCGAAACCCCCAAATACGCACCGTTCCCCGGAGCGGCGTTCTTCGCGATCGGGCGGCGCGACGACCTGTGCACGGCCGTCGGCCACCGCCTGGTCAAGGAGGGCTGCGGCCGGTACGCGGTCGGCCCCGGCCCGGTCTGGAGCGAGGCCGACCGCGCCTCGTACGCCGCCTGGCAGCACAAGCTCGGCTACCGGGGCGCGGACGCGGACGGGATCCCGGGACGACCCAGCTGGGACCGCCTGCGCGTACCGCGCCCCTGACCCCTGCCCTGTTCCGTGCCCGGCCCCCTGCCCCGGCCGCTGGCCCTGCCCCGCCCCCCGCCCCCTGTCCCCTGTCCCCTGTCCCGACCACCGTCCTGACACCGAGTCCTGGGGAGGACGATCATGAACGATGCCACGCGCAGAGGCCTGCGCACCGCCGTACAAGCACTCTTCACCCTCATCGCCGCGCTGCCGCTCCTCGCGTCCGACCCCCGGCTCTCCGACATCCCGGCGCTCGCGGGCCTCGTGGCCTTCGCCACGGCACTGAGCCGCCTGATGGCGGTGCCGGCCGTCGAGGCGCTGCTGCCCTCGTGGCTGCGGAGGAAGGGGGTGGACGATGGCGGCAGCTGAGACCGGGAGCGTCCCCCTGGAGTTGGAGCGACTGCGCCGCTCCGTAGACGTCGGTTTCGCCACCACTCGGGGCGACCTGGCGCTCCTGCTGCAACGCGCCGACCAGACCGACAAAACCCTCTCGGAACACGAGGACCGCCTCGACACCCTGGAACGCAGCCGCTGGCCCCTGCCCTCCCTGGCAGCGATCACGTCCTGCACGGCCCTGGCGGTCACGCTCTGGCAGGCGGGCGGAAAGTAGGGGGGGCAGGCAGCGGCCCCCGGGAACGACGAAGGCCCCGACCGGCGAACCGGCCGGGGCCTTCGTCTGCCCACTCGGGCGAGTGCGATGGAGCCGGTCTCGTCCAGGAGCTCGGTGGGAGTCCCGACGTGGTCGGTCACGACGGCGAAGAAGCGCGAGTCGATCGCGTGTCCAGCACCGGCCCGTGCGCGAGTCGACAGCGGCCTCGGCCGACGCCGACCGATCCGACTGCGGGAAACGGAGAGAGCGCGGTGCGCATACCGCAGTATGCTTGCGGCTATGGCTGACACCACTCGCATCACGGTGACGCTCCCCGCCGAGCAGGTGGCGGAGCTGAGGAAGCTCACGGACAACATCTCCGGCTACGTGGCCGAAGCGGTCGCCCGCCAGATCCGGCACCAGCTCCTCGGGGCCGACCTGCGCGCCCACACGGACGAGCACGGAGCCTTCAGCGACGAGGAACTGGCCGAGGCGCGGGCGCGGATCTTCGGTACGGCTCAGGCCGTGGGCGGCGCGAGCGCCGCGTGAGCGGGTACATCGAGACCGTTGTCCTCGACAGCGAGGGACTGTCGGCGTGGATCGCCCAGGACCGGAAGACTCTGGCGATGTTCCAGGTGTTCCACGATATGGGCGCAGACCTCGTCGTCGGCGCCAACACCATCGTGGAGGTGAGCCACTCCAGGGTGAATCTGCCCCGGCTGCAATGGGCGCTGTCCCGGGTCAAGGTGGAGCCGGTCACGGAGGCGGCGGCCAGGGCGGCGGCACAGCTACTCAAGGCCACCGGTCTGCACGGTCATAAGTACGCGATCGACGCGACGGTCGCGGAAGCGGCCCTGCGCCGGCCCGGCCCGGTCGCCATCCTCACGTCGGATGCCGATGACATGACCCGGCTGTGTGGCAGCAAGGTCCGGATGATCGGGCTCTGACCGCGTCGGAGTCACCGTCGCGTACGTCTTGCAGAGCCGTGGCGTAGCCCAACTCGACGGCCTTCGTGAGACGTCCTGGCCGGCCTCGGCTGGCGCATGTGGCCGACTTCCCGCAACACCCTGCTGTAGGTGAGCCCGGACGAGCTGCGCGGTGCCGAGTGGATCCTCGCCAGCTACCCGTTCGAGCTGGGCGGGTCGCCTGTCACCTGGCAGCTGAGCGCCTGCCCACATGCCGGCTCTGCCATGACCGAATGGAACGCGTGCTTCACCGGTGGTGTCCCGCACGAGGTGCTCGCCGATCTCCTTGTCGCGATCGACGCCTGTGAGGCACCCCGACGTCGGCTTCGAGGGCGCGAAGAGGGCCCTGACCGCGCTCCGCGCCCAGGGCCGGCTCCTCGACGCGGACTGGCCCCGCACCTGCGGTGGAGCGGGTGGCGGCGGAGGGCCCGGGCGGCGCTGAACGGGGCCGAATGAGACCACAGCTGAGACTGGAGCGCCGGGTCACACCTTCTTGACGACGATCGACTCCGGGACCAGCTTCTCCAGATCGTCCACATCCGATGTGAAGACGGTGACCTGCCCCTTCTGCTGACGCGCGATGACAGCGAGCACCGCGTCGATCGCGTACTTGTGGCCGTGCAACTTGGCATCAGCCAGGAGCCGACGGGCCTGGCGGGCCTCGTCCTTTCCGATGTCGGCGACTTTGAGGCGGGAGAGGACCCAGTCCCAACGTTGCTCGGTGGTTCGGCCGTCGTACGCCTCGACCAGCGCCATCGGAGACGTCACCACCTCGGCTTCGCCCCGCGCCGCCAGGTCGAGCCAGGCGATCATCTTCCGGTCGCCTCGTACGGCCAGGGACAGGGCTTCGCAGTCGAGCACGAAGACGCGCAGCGGCCGCTGCCGGTGCTCAGCGGCTCGCTTCTTCACGCAGCCTCTCCGTCGCCGTGCTTTCCGTCGCCGTGCTTTCCGGTGGCGCGGCGGCGCTCGTGCTCGGCGTCGAGATTCTCCAGCTCTGTGAAGGCGGCGGCGCGCTCGTCTTCGGTGACGGGGCCGTGCTCTTCCTGCAGCCAGTCGACCAGTTCCCCCAGGCGGTCCCGGTCTCGCTTGAAACGCAGTGCCTCCGCGACGTACGCCGACAGACCCCGCTCCGCGGCCTCCGTGCGGATCTCGTCGAGGAGATCCTCGGGAATGGTTACGGTCACCTTCTTCGTCGCCATATAAGGGACCATACTCTTGGTATCGCGCCCCTTACCAGCAGGTCGTATGGCGGCCGCCCCGGTGATCAGGTCGCAGTGGCGGGCGCGGACTGCCGTGGAAGACCCGCCCGGTGTGCCAGGCGCGATGGGCGACGGCAACGGGGTGGACGCCCGCAACTCCCTGACCCCGCTCCAGCAGGATGCGGTCGGCGAGCTGCGGTACAGCACGGTGGAGGAGGACCTGCGGCGGCTGTTCGCCGAGTACCGTCCAGGCAACCGGACGACGTCCGCCTACCCGTTCCACCACCTGGTGAACGACGGTGTGTGGGAATCTGCCGAGCGCGTACAGGACAGCAGTGGCTTGTGCGGTGCGCGCGCTCCGCTTCTGCCCACTGCCTCAGTTTCGCGGTGCGATCCACCCAGTCCATGAGCGGCGCTCGTAGGGGTACGTCGCAGGCATCCCGCCGGGACTCAGGCCCATGGCAAGCACTACGTGGGCATGACGCCGTGGATGCGGGAGAGGCTGAAGACCCTTTCGTCGTCGCGCAGGTGACACCAGGCGTACAGGTAGGGCGGGTCGAGTTCGAGCCGGCTGAGGGTGCGTACGGTGCGGTTGCCCGAGGCGGCGACGTACTCGATGGTGAGGGCCCGGCCCTCGTCGATGGCGTGCGCCAGTTGGCGGACGTCGGTGAGGGAGAGCGAACGCGCGTGCCCGGCGACGATCTCCTCGGTGTCGGTGCCGAACGGGATGCCGCTCCCCGGATCGGGTTCCGGCGGATTCGCCGGGGCTGCCCTCAGCCGGATGGCGAGGGCGGCCAGGTCAACGGCGGCCGGGGGCTGGGCCACGGGGACACCGGCGCGCCGACGGAGCGGTGCGCCGTCGGTCTTGCGCGGGTTCGGTACCGGGGCCACGGTCCGACGGCGCCGGGCCTTGTCGACGCGTACGGTTCCGTCGGCGCCCTCGGCAACGGGAGCGTAGCCCGCTGCCCGCAGCGCGGTGATGGTCTTCTCGAGCGGGGACCGGCTGACGAGCACGGTCGGCGCCAGCAGCCGCAGGCCGAGAACGGCGAGCTTTCGATGCGCGGCGAGCTCCGTGAGGAGGGCGGGATCCTCGCCGTGGATCACGCAGGCAGCGGAAGTGACGCGCACCCGGCCGTGGCCGCGCGCGGTGTCGTGGATCAGGTACGACAGTGGCTGCGGGAGGGCGCCGACAGCGACGGCGGCCAGGTCGGCCTCGATGGCATCGGCCGTGCGGCCCGCGTCCAAGGCACGGCGGACGGTGCCCGGGCCGAACCGCCACACCGATGCCGTGCCGCCGGCCTCCCGGTCCGCGACGGTGTCGAGGAGCGCGGCGAGCCGGGCGCTCGGTATGCCGGTGACGACGGCGGTGAGATCGGCGCCGAAGCGGGCTGTCCGGGTGGCCGTGGGCAGCAGCCGCGCACAGGCTGCGGCCAGGGCTTCGGCATCGACGGCCTCACCGGTGTCCTCGGTCCGCAGGGCAGCGCCGATGGGGGACAGGGCACCGCGGGCGATGACGCCGAGCAGTTCCGCCTCGTGGATCGCGGTGGCGAACGGTGCGGTGTCCTGGGCGAGTTCCTCGGCGAACGGCCGGTGCCAGCCGACCAGTACCCCCAGTTCCACGGGATTCTTCGCCCCCTGCCCCGCCGGGAGCAGTGCCGCCCCGGTGACGAGCCCTTCCCGGGCTTGCACACAGCCTTGGCAGGGCGGTGTTCCGGCAAGCGCGGGAAGCGCTTTGCCCTCCGCGTCGCGGGCCTGGGCCGGGGTGAGAGGCAGTGTTCGCCATGCCGTGAGCAGCACGATGAGCTGCTCCGAGGGCTCTCGCTCCGCCCAGGCGTCGTACTCGCTCGTTGCCGCGATCTGGTCGCCGTCCCTGGCCAGCAGCCCGGCGGCGTACGCGGTCTCCAGGACAAGACGTACGACGATGTCCTCGCACTGCGCGGCCTTGCCGACCCGGGACAGCTCACGCGCTCCGACCCCGCCGGACTTCAACAGGGCGGGCGGAGACTCGGAGCACACCGCCAGGACCGAAGCGGCATGGGCGGCGAACGCCGTCGCCGAAGCCGCTGCCTCCCGGTCCACCTCCATCGGGGTGACGGAGACCGTCCGCACGGCGGGCGGGGCCGGATCGAAAGAGGCGTGCCAGTCGGGCCCGCGCAGCGCGAGCGCCACCTCGGCCGGCATGCGGGAAGGTCCGTACCCGTACCGGCTCCGGACCAGCAGCCCCCGCTCCAAGGCCCAGCGCTCACCCGCCGCGGAATCGGTACCAGAGCCTTCGAGGGTGACGAACTCTGTTACGGCTCGCGGCTGTTCAGGCCGGTGTTGGGAGCGCTGCCGCAGCAGTTTCCGTGCGGCCGGCGGCGCCGAGGCGACCACGGCGGTAACCCGCTCCGCATCACTGTGGTGCGCCAGCAGGGCAGCGAGCCGTTGCTTCTTAGTACTGGTACCGGGCGAAGGGACACCCAGAGTCACCAGCATGCGGCGCAGCTCCTCCGAGGTCGTGTCCGACAGGATCAGGGCGAGCGGCGCGTCAAGACCCAGCGGCTGCTCCCACGCCTGCCGCAATGGCGCCGCCATGCGCAGCAGTCCGTTGCCGTCCGGCCACACCAACGCGCGATCGGCCAACGTCTCCAGCGCCGCGTCAAGGCCGCGATTCGGCTCAGCTCCGGTCACGCCCAGCAGATCGGCCAGAGCGGCACGGGGCACGGGACCCAGCGCGGCCAGGGCCTCGGTCGTCTGCAGCTGCGGCCGCGAGAGCCCGGCCAGCGCCGGAGCCACCGATCCCGGACGCTGAAGACGATCCGCCAACTCACCGAACGACCGTGGCTCCGGCGGCAATACGGCATCAGAGCGAGCTGCCAGAACCCTCTCGAGCCGGTGGTTCTCCAGACCGCTCAGCCACTCGGCCAGCGCGGATCCGCTGCCGCTGTGCTTGCCGATCGGGGCACCTCACATCGACGAGACCGGGGGACTCAGGACCGGAACGGGCCTGTACCACTCCAGCATGGCGCATCGTGAGGGCCGCTCGGGTCCGCTTCTGAGCGAAAGCAAGTCCTGCGGCTCGTTCCTCAGCGGCACAGCCAATAATGCCCCTTATGTCGCAAATGGGTGAGGCCAGAACTGAGACCACCAAGAGGTTCTCGTTCTGGCCCCCATCCTGCGTTTACTCCTCGAACAGGCCAGGCCGCCACTCCCGGATGTCTCCGTCGAGGTCGCCGTCGCGTAACCGATCTCGATGGCCGCTGCGTGATCACCTGCTGCAGGTCCGTCGGTACGTGTGAGCACCGGGCTTCGCTGCTCTCCCGGGGTTGCGGGAGCCCGCTTGGCGGGGTGCGCTCATGACTGGCCACTCCGGAACAAGACGATCGACCAGAGGGTGCCGGGCTCCAGTCCGTCATGAGGCGGCTCCTCGACGACGTACACCGAGGAGCGGGCTGTGGCCTCTCGGAAGTGGCTGAACCCGCCCATTGAGGGGTCAGCGACTTCTTCAAGGGCTCCACCTAGAGTCTGTAGCGCTGTCCGGAACTGGTCGAATCCCATGCGCTCCGAGAACTCCCCGTAGGACCGTGCGAGCGGTAGTGGGACCATACCCTCGAGGCCGTGGGCCAGACGATGGATCTGCAGCGAGGCGGATACGGATTCCCAGAGGCCGTCGCGTTTGGTGAAGGCGACTTCGATGAGCCCGTAGTCGCGCCGCATGTGAGACTTCTGGGCGTCGTCCAGGAAGTCGTCTCCGAGGCCCTCCTCCCAGGCTTCCGGAGGGGTGCCGAGAGGGATTTCCAGTACCTCGTTCCGCAAGGTTGCGGTCACGTAGAAGTCAATGTCTGGCATCAGTCGGCTTTCGGCTTGTTCAGCTTCTCTAGGTTCTTGATGATGAAGTGCAGTTCCGCGGCACGGTTCTTGTTCATCCCGAATTCACCCTTGTTCATGGAGTTCCGTGCGGACGTGGCCTTATCGATGATGTCGTTCCGGAGGGCCGGATTCGAGTGGATCTCATCGAGAACCTTCTGCACTTGCGCGTTGCTGGCGGTGCCGTGCTTCATCCTGATTCCCTCGGCGCCGATCCCGCCCTTGTCGTTCGGGAAGATGCGCACTTCCATGTTCTTGATGTGGATATGCGCGCCCTTGGTTCCCCAGTCCTGATACGCGACGGACGCGTGGATGTTGTACGGGGCGAGGCCGAGCGGATCGGTCCAGGTGTGGGGGTTGTTGACGTAGGTGTCCGGGTTGGGCGCCGGGTCGAGGCCGAGCGGGTCCTGGGTGAGGTAGCGGGCCGTTTCGGGGTCGTAGTGGCGGAAGTAGTTGTAGTGGAGGGCGGTTTCTGGGTCGAAGTACTGGCCGGGGAAGCGCAGAGGCGTGTACGCGGTGCTCTGTGCCGTCCACGCCGTGATGCCCCACAGTGTGGTGCGGGAGCGCCATGCGATGCCGCCGGACTCGTCGAGGAGTTCGGTGGGGGTGCCGACCAGGTCGGTGACGATCGAGAAGAAGCGCGTGTCGATCTCGTCCTGCGGGGCGTCGGCAGCCGTGACGCGTTCGAGCTGGCAGAGAGGCCGTAGGTCCTCGTGGTCCCAGGTGAGGGTCACCGCATTCGGTAGCTCGGACCCCGTGGTCGTTTGCTCGCAAAGCGTGGTGCCGTCCCACGTGAAGGCGGTCTCTTCGACCGCTGTGCTGCCGTCTGAATCGAGGCGCTGCTTGGCGATGCGACGGCCCAGAGGGTCGTACTGGTAGCGCCAGGTGGTGCCGTCCGGCGTGACCACTTCGGTGAGGCGATTCTCGGTGTCCCAGCTGTAGCGCCAGGTGTCCGGCTTGCGGGACAGGCGGGTCTTCTGCCGGAGGACGATCCGGCCTACCGCGTCGTGCTCGTAGCGGACACCGCCGGCACGGGTGATGCGGGTTCCGGTGTACGAGCGGGGGCCCGCGGCTTCCTGGCCGGGATGGTCCTGGGGCCATGAGGCGTTGGTCTGGTTGCCTGCACCGTCGTACGTGTACGACTCCGTCCAGTCGGCCGCGCGTACGGCGGTGACGCGTCCCGTGGTGTCCAGTTCGAAGTGTCGCGTGCCGCTGAGGTGGTCGTCGATGCGGATCAGGTTGTCGTCCGGACGGTAGGAGAAGGCCCGGTGCTGGACCACCCTCGCTTCCGGTCCAGTGACGGACTGAGCCACCATGCGGCCGAGGCCGTCGAAGGAACTGGCCAGGGTGAGCACGGAGTCGATGCGGCGAGTTGTCTCTCGCCCTTCCGCATCGCGGTCGAAATCGATCGCGCGGTCGGCGGTGACCGAACGGGTGAGGCTGCCGACCGCGTCGTAGGCGCGGTGGTTGAGCGCGCCGGTCGGGGTGGTGCGGTGGGTGCGGCGGCCCAGGAGGTCGTAGCTGTAGGTGGTGGTGCGGCCGTTCACCGTCTCCGCCAGGAGGCGCCCGGCGGCGTCGCGCTCGAAGAGGACGGTGGCGTCCGGACCGACCGCTTGCGTCAGCTGTCCAGCGGGGCCGTATGTGAAGGCGGTGTCGGCGCCGTGGGCGTCCTTGCGGACGAGCCGGCCGAGCTCGTCGTACGCGAAGTGGAGCGTCTCGCCCAGAGCGTTGGAGCGTGAGGTGGGGCGGCCCGCTGGATCATGGGTGTACGTGAGGGAGCGCCCGTTGAAGTCAGTCTCGCGGGAGAGACGTCCGGCCGCGTCGTACTCGTAACACCAGCTCATCCCCTGAGAGTTGGTGACTTCCGTCAAGCGGAGCTCGGTGTCGTGCGTGAAGGTATGGCGTGCACCGTCCGGGCCGGTACGCGCTGACATCAGGTCGAAGTGGGTGTACTCGAAGCGAGTGATGGCACCGAGTCCGTTGGTGTGGCTGGTGCAGTTTCCCTCGCCGTCGTACGTCCAGGACTCGCTGGTGCCGTCGGAGGTAGTACGAGAGGCGAGCTGGCCATCGGCCGTCCATTCCATCCGGGTCGTGTGGCCGAGCGCGTCGGTCATGGTGACCGTACGCCCGAAGATGTCACGTCCGAGATGAGTGGTGGCCCCCAGCGGGTCGGTGAACTCTACTGGCAATCCTGCAGCGTTGCACCGGAGCCGGGTCGTGTGACCGAGAGCGTCGGTGATCTGCTTGATGTGCCCGTGGGTGTCGTGGGCGTATTGAGTGGTCGCCCCCGTCGGGTCCGTGCTGGCGGTGCGATTACCGCGCTCGTCGTACTCCTCACGCCAGATGGAGCCGTCCGGCCCGATGACCTGTGTGACCAGACCGAGCTCGTTGTACTCGGAGGCGAGCTCACGGCCATCGGGCCTGGTGATGGACACCGGGCGCCCTTGCTCGGTGTAGCGGTAGCGAGTGGTGTGTCCCAGAGGATCGGTGACGGCGGTCAACCGGTGCTCGTCGTCCCACTCTTGGCACGTGATGTTGCCGAGAGGATCGGTCAGTCGGACGAGGCGGAATGCCTCGTTGTGTTCGTACCGGGTGACGTTGCCTCTGGAGTCGGTGACCGTTGTCGTATGCGTCGTATGCGTCGTATGCGTCGCATCGTCGTAGGCCAGAGCGCCGGACAGGAAGCCGCCGCTTCCCTCGGTGCGCACCACCCGGCCCCGGTCGTCGTAGGCATAGGTGTAACTGGTGCCGTTGCGGTCGGTCCAAGAGGTGATCCGGCCCGCCTCGTCGTAGGTAAACCGCATGGACAGGCCGCTGGAGTTGGTGACTTCGGTGAGGTGCCCGCTGTCGTTGTAGCCGTACGAGACCAGTGGTATGCCCTTGGCCTCGGGGCGGTGCGAGTCGAGGAGACGCAGGGCGGCGATGCGGGGCAGGTCGGGATGGCAGTCGATGGCGACGCGGTATCCGCCGCTGTGGCGGACTTCCGCAGGAGTGCCGTCATCCCTGTAGTGGATGGTGATCCGCTGCCCGTTGCGATCCACGATCTCCTGCAGTGGAAGGTCCACCGCGTCACCCTCGTCGGTGGGCTGCGGGCTGTGGAAGATGCAGGTCTGCCCGGTTATGGGATCCGTGACGCGCATGCCGCCGTCGGTGCTCACGTCCCAGGTCAGGGGCAGGCGCGGACCGACCTCCGGGTAGACGGGTTCCTCTGCCCCAGCGGCCGGGTGGGGATAGACCAGCCGTATGCCGTCGGAGGTGGTGTAGATGACGCCCTCGTCGTCGGCCTGGAGGCGCTGGTCGAGGGTGGAGGCCCAGGAAGGCCCGAACCAGCCTCCCCATCGGTACGACGACAGGTGGGTGCGTTCCAAGAGCAAGGGCAGGGTGCCCGGCAGTTCGACGTCGGTCTGTGGCAGCAGCACGTCGCCGGTGGCCACGTCGATCGGGTCACGGTCGAGCTTCTTGAGGATTGCCTTGATGGAAGCGGGCAGCTTCTCCCACTCCGCGGGGCGCAGCTTGAGCCGGGACAGGCCCGAACCGTCGAGCCCCAACGTCCTGCCGAGTTTCGCCAGTTCGCTGGGCTTGAGCTTGCCCAGGCCCTTGCCCAGAAGTTTGCCCAGACCTCCCAGACCCACTCCGAAAGCAGCCCCGGCTGCCAGGGCCTCCGCCAGCTTGCCCGGGTCCTTGAAGGTGCCGGGGTCCTTCAGTAGCGCGTCGAAGGCGGCGAACTTCATTCCATCGCCCGCGAGTTTGCCGGCCTTGGCGATGGTCTTGATCTCCCCGAGGGCCTTCAGCGTCCGCTCCAGGCCTCGGATCGCCTCCATCACGGTGCGGATGACCGAAGCCATGCGAGTGCCGGACTTCTCGATCCGGGCGATCAGTGCCACGACCTTCGCGGCCCGGGCGCCGGCCGCCAGGTTACCGGCTATCACGGAAAGGCCACCCGTCAGCACCGACAGGGCCAGGCTCGCGATCTCGAACTCGGCGATTTCGGCGAGGATCACACCAATCTCGGTCAGCAACTCGTGCGCCTCGTCGGCGAAGTCGTCCAGCGCCTTGGCGCCGTCGCGTAGCGAGTCAGCCATGTTGGTGGCCTGCGTGCGGGCGGTCTTGGCCCGCTTGTGGAGGGCCTTGGCGGCCTCGCCCTCCCACTCCAGGTCCTTGAGTGCCGTCTCGGCGTCGTGGGCGGCGGCGTCGAGGCCCTTGGCCAGGGCCCGCCACTGCTTGGTTATCTCCCGGATGCCGTCGGGGTCGACTGCGGGGTCGGTGATGCCGAGGAACTCCAGATTGCTGGCGAGGCTGTCACCGAAGGCGTGGTTGGCCTTGTTGATCCAGTGCAGCGGATTGAGGTCGTCGACGTCGATGCCGGGGATGTCGAAGCCCATGGATGGCTCAGCCCTTCTTGGCGCGAGCCGCGGCGCTCAGCAGGATGTCCAGCAGGTCGAAGGCGTCGGAGACGTCGCCCAGGAACTTCGCCTCGGCCTCCCACTCCTTGTGCAGGCTCGCCGTGAGCTTGGCGATGGTGTCCATGCCGTCCTGGATGTCGTCCTTGGCGCTCATCAGCGAGCCCAGCACGCCGAACGCGGACAGGTCGTGCGAAGCGGCCTTGAAGTCGTGCAGCGGCTTTCGGGTGTGGTGATCGATCTTGCCCAGCGCGGAGGCCGCCTTGTGCAGGGACTCCGCATCCTTCTTCAGGTCCGACATACCTGTCCGCCCCCGTGGGTCGAGATGGTTCTACGCGTGATGCGCCGACGCGTGCAGACCGGTCCGGCCTGCAGGCTCTGTCAGCGGTTGATGGACTGGATCTCTTGGACGTCCATGTCCTGGGTGGTTTCGAAGGTGCCGTTCGGCAGGTCGTCCCCTGTTTTCCCGGCGCCTCGCCAGGTGACCTCCCATGTCACTGACGCCTTCAGCTGGTACGGCTCCCCGGCGGTGGCGCGCAGGTACCTGACGCCACACGGGGGTGTCTTGTCGGAGTCACCCTTGGCGTAGGGCATCCCAATGTTGTCGTCGTTGATGGCGCACTCGCCGGAGGCGGGATACGTCTCCGCGTCGTCCGTGCCGGGATTCAGGTGGAGCCCGACGGGCTTGGCGATGGTCTCCGCCCACAGGTCGGTGCCGGGCAGTTCGGCACGGACCTTGACCTGCTTGAACTTGGCCTTGTCCAGCCACACCCAGGTAGGCAGGTTCACCGTGGACCGGTTCTCCGGCTTCAACTCGACCTCGGTGTCCGGAACTTTGGTCCGCTGGTAGGCGAGGTCAGCAAGCGTCTTGGTGTCGATGGCCTCGAGGATGCCTGGGTCCTTGCCGTTGTCCACCCAGAAGGGCTTGCGGTTGCAGGCGCCTGCGGCCGGGTCCTTTTCCATGTCCTTGTTCTTGACGCCCACCCACCACATGCCCTTGTCGTTCTTGGCGGTGTTGAAGTTCTTGTAGGGCTTACCGCCCTTGTAGAGCGCTTTGTCGCCCGCGATGCCTTTGGGGTCGCCGCCGACCGACGAGTACATGGACCACTTGGCTTCCGTGAAGGTCTTGAAGTCCTTGGCCTTCCAGTACGGCTCGTACCAGCAGGCAGGTGCCTTCCAGTCCATCGACGTCGGCGTGAGAGGCCCGGAATGTCCGTCCCGGGATGATCCGCCTTCCGACTTGAAGACGACCTTGGAGAAGAGGTCTTGGCCAGAGGCCTCACCGGACGTCTCCGGGGCCTGGGATCCGACGGCACCGTGGCCCCCGGCCAGAGCTTCATGCGTCCCCACGACGCACAGGACAACCGCGAGGGCCACTGCCGTCCCCTTACGCCTCACGGTTGGCACCTCTGCGCCCCCCTGTCCTCGCTGAGATCACGCGTCTGCCAGACGCCGTCCTTGTTCTTCGTCATCGCGGTGTTGTAGTAGACGTAGCTGTCCGGCGAGGTCTTGACCTTCGTGACCTTGTTCGTCTTACGGTCCTTGGAGTTCGACCGGCTTTCGTCCGCGCAGTACGTCACTGCCGCCGAGGTCTTACTGAAGACCGTCACCTGACGGTCGAAGTAGCGGGTGGTGCCCGTCCAGCTGATGTTCTTGCCGATGGCACGCTTGGCGTACTCGGAGAGCCCCATGAGCGCGCGGTCCGTCGTGTAGAAAGCAATGGCCGAGTGCTTCAGATCGCCGGATGCGAGAGCCGCGTCCACTGCGTTGATGCGCCGCTCGTTGTCCGCGAGGATCGCGTCTTTGACCGCGTCCCTGGTCTCCCCGCCCTCGAAGACGTTCTTCATGTCGGCTGGCAGCTTGATCTCCGGCCGGTCGATCCCGTCCGTCGCCGCAGATGGCGACGGCGACGCCGACTTCTTTCTGCCGGTGTCCGCCCCGGCGATCTTGCCGTTGTCCTTGTCATCGCCCGAGCCACCGCAGGCGGTCAGCAGCAGGGCCGCACATGCTGTGAGCGCGGACGTCGCGAGCCGGATCGAGCGATTCACAGAGATCTCCGGGAAGTAGGAACTAAGCCAAGCAAACCAACGCTATCTGTGACGACGTGGTGACACTGAGGCGGGGGGAGACGATGGCCGGAGCTCGGTGGGGCGGATCGGACAATACGGGTGCGGCGTACACGGATTGCAGCGGGAGGCGGGTGAGACGGGGCTGAATGCCGCCCATGCCGCGCAGGAACCGAGACCATCCAAGGAGGGGCGCTCGCCTCGGTAGCCGTCGCCTCGGGCCAGGGCGTGTACCTGGTCAAATCTGTCTGGCTTCACACCAGTTCGCCGGAGGGCAGACAGGAAAGACCCCGGGAGGGGCTGGTACGTGGCCGCAGGGCATGTCAACGTACAACGCCTTGCAGGAGAAGCACCCCTGACCCCGCAGAGGCGCCCCTGCATCCGCACCACCCCATCGAGCCCTGCTTCGCGCACAGGTCTCGGTGAACTGGGTCATCCCGCGCCACCTGGCCGGTGACGACGGCGATCTCGCCGAGCGGATGGGTGACGTCCTGGCCGGCCTCGGCTGGCGCATGTGGCCGCCTTCCCGCAACACTCTGCTGTAGGTGAGTCGGGACGAGCTGCGCGGTGCCGAGTGGATCCTCGCCAGCTACCCGTTCGAGCTGGGCGGGTCGCCTGTCGCCCGGCAGCTGAGCGCCTGCCCACATGCCGGCTCCGCCATGACCGAACGGAACGCGTGCTTCACCGGCGGTGTCCCGCACGAGGTGCTCGCCGATCTCCTTGTCGCGATCGACGCCCGTGAGGCACCCGACGTCGGCTTCGAGGGCCCGAAGAGGGCCCTGACCGCGCTCCGCGCCCAGGGCCGGCTCCGCGGCGCGGACTGGCCCGGCACCACTGCCACCGACCCGGCTTCTGCTGCACCGTGTTCGGGCTCGTCACCCAGCGGCCTGATCGTCGGCAGCGAGCGGCCGAAGCCCTGTCCGTGGAGTCCGTGGAAGTCCACGGCTGCCCCTTCTGCGCAACTGAGACCACGTAACGACGAAGGGTCCGACCGCTGAGCGGTCGGACCCTTCGTTTGCCCTGACGGGCGAGTGCGGAGGATACGAGATTCGAACTCGTGAGGGGTTGCCCCCAACACGCTTTCCAAGCGTGCGCCCTAGGCCACTAGGCGAATCCTCCGCCGCAAACAATACAAGACGTTGGGGAGTGCTCGCGAACACGATCCCGAGGTCGTCGACGTGATCGTCGTCATGTCGTCCTCGGGTCGGTCCCGGGGACGGTCCGGGCCGGGGGCGGCGTCGCTTCCGGGGCCGGGGATCCGCTACTGTGGGGGCCAGCCCCTCACGTGGCGCTATCTGACTGAACTCCCCCAGGGCCGGAAGGCAGCAAGGGTAGGTCGGCTCTGGCGGGTGCGTGGGGGGCGCTTTGCGTTCGGGCGGTCCGGGTTGTCGGTGGTCGCCTATAACCTCGTAGGCGTGTCGTCTCTCGCCTTGTACCGCCGCTATCGCCCGGAGTCGTTCGCCGAGGTCATCGGGCAGGAGCATGTGACCGACCCGCTGCAGCAGGCGCTGCGGAACAACCGGGTCAACCATGCCTACCTGTTCAGTGGCCCGCGCGGCTGCGGCAAGACGACGAGCGCGCGCATTCTGGCCCGCTGTCTCAACTGTGAGCAAGGACCCACTCCCACGCCCTGCGGTGAGTGCCAGTCCTGCCGCGACCTGGCGCGGAACGGGCCGGGTTCCATCGACGTCATCGAGATCGACGCCGCGTCGCACGGTGGTGTCGACGACGCGCGTGACCTGCGCGAGAAGGCCTTCTTCGGCCCCGCGTCCAGCCGGTACAAGATCTACATCATCGACGAGGCCCACATGGTCACCTCGGCGGGCTTCAACGCCCTCCTGAAGGTGGTCGAGGAGCCTCCGGAGCACCTCAAGTTCATCTTCGCGACGACCGAGCCCGAGAAGGTCATCGGCACGATCCGTTCGCGCACGCACCACTACCCGTTCCGCCTGGTGCCCCCCGGCACCCTCAGGGACTACCTCGCCGAGGTCTGCGGGCACGAGTCCATGACCGTCGAGGACGGGGTCTATCCCCTGGTCGTGCGGGCCGGTGCCGGTTCCGTGCGGGACTCCATGTCCGTCATGGACCAGCTCCTCGCCGGCGCGGCCGAGGACGGCGTGACGTATGCCATGGCGACGTCCCTCCTCGGGTACACGGACGGCTCGCTGCTCGACTCCGTGATCGAGGCCTTCGCCTCCGGGGACGGCGCCGCCGCCTTCGAAGTCGTGGATCGCGTCATCGAGGGCGGCAACGACCCGCGGCGCTTCGTCGCCGACCTGCTGGAGCGGATGCGGGACCTGGTGATCCTCGCGGCCGTGCCGGACGCCGCCGAGAAGGGGCTCATCGACGCCCCCGCCGACGTCGTCGAGCGGATGCAGGCCCAGGCCGGTGTCTTCGGAGGCGCCGAACTGAGCCGCGCGGCCGACATCGTGAACGAGGGCCTCACCGAAATGCGCGGCGCCACCTCGCCGCGGCTCCAGCTGGAGCTGATCTGCGCGCGCGTGCTGCTCCCCGCCGCCTATGACGACGAGCGGTCCGTCATGGCCCGCCTCGACCGCCTGGAGCGCGGCGGCAACTTCGTCCCTGGCGGCCAGCGCCCCGGCCCCGCGATGGGGTACGTCCCCGGGCCCGAGGCCCACGCGGGCGTGCAGCAGTCCGGGGGCGGGATGCCTGCGGGTGCTCCCGCGGGTGGTCCCTCGGGAGGCCCGTCGGGCGGTCCCGCCGATATGGGGCAGCCGGTGGCGCCCGGGGGCGGTCCTGCCGCCGCGCGTGCGGCGGTGCGGGGGTCCGGCGGTCCGCAGGGGCAGAGCCCGGGCTCGGGTTCGGACGTGAGTGGTCCGGCGCCGCAGGCCGCTCCGCAGGCTTCTGAAGCCCCTCCCGCGCGTCAGGCGGCCCCGGCGGAAGTTCCCGCGGCCCCTGCCGTCCCTGCCGCCCCTGCCCCTCCTCCCGCTGCGGCCGGTGAGCGGCGGCCCGGCGGCTGGCCCACGGCCTCTGCCCCGGGCAGCGGCCCGGCGGCCTCCCCCTCCCCCTCCGCACCCGCGGCCGCGTCCCCCGCCGCCCCGGAGTCGGCCCCCCGTCCGGGCGGCTGGCCCACCGCCGCGACCGCGGGAAGCAGCACTCCGGCCGCCCCGCAGCCCGCCCCGGCGCAGGCCCAGGCCCCGCAGGCCCCCGCCCCGATGGCCGCCCAGGCCCCCGCGGGCGGCCCCGACCCCCGCACCCTGTGGCCGAACATCCTCGAGGCGGTGAAGAACCGCCGCCGCTTCACCTGGATCCTGCTGAGCCAGAACGCCCAGGTGGCCGGGTTCGACGGGACGACCCTCCAGATCGGCTTCGTCAACGCGGGCGCGCGGGACAACTTCGCCAGCAGCGGCAGCGAGGACGTGCTGCGGGCCGCGCTGTCCGAGCAGTTCGGCGTGGAGTGGAAGGTCGAGGCGATCGTCGACCCGTCCGGCGGCTCCGCGCCCCCGCCGGCCGCCGGAAACTTCGGCGGCGGCGCCCCGGCGGCCCCCCGCCCGGCCGCGCCCCCGCGCCAGCCGACGCCACCCCCGGCGGCCTCATCGGCCCCGTCACCCCAGGCCCCGCCCCCGCCGGCCCCGGACCCCGCCCCGGCCCCCCGGTCGGCCCCCGCCCCGGAGCACGTGTCCCCCGAGGACGACATCCCCGAGGACGACGACCCGGACCTGGTGGAGTCGGCCCTCTCCGGTCACGACCTGATCATGCGGGAGCTGGGCGCGACGGTGGTCGACGAGTACCCGAACGAGTAGAGCGAGTAGAGCGAGTAGGACCAGCCGTCCCTACCCGGGCCTGACGTCGCGGGGCAAACGGGTGGGTGGGCGGGAGGTATCCGCCGCGGAGCGGTGGTGTGGGTTTTCCGGGTCCGAAGGCACGGGGAGCCGCGGGCAGAAAACCGGCCGGGCCCCGGAGGGGTACTCCCGAGCTGGAGGAACGTACAAGAGGCTGGAAAAGCCAGATCTGGCAGCCCGTACGAAGACATGCCGCACCGCGGGCTAGGCTGACCACCGTGAAGGTCCTCGTCATCGGCAGTGGTGCCCGCGAACACGCCCTGTGCCGCTCTCTGTCCCTCGACCCCGACGTCTCCGAGCTGCACTGCGCCCCCGGCAACGCCGGCATCGCAGAGGTGGCCGAGCTGCACCGGGTCGACGCCCTCGACGGCGCCGCCGTGACCGGCCTCGCCAAGGAGCTGGGCGCCTCTCTCGTCGTCGTGGGCCCGGAGGCCCCCCTCGTCGCGGGCGTCGCCGACGTCGTGCGCGCGGCGGGCATCCCCTGCTTCGGCCCCTCCGAGGAGGCCGCCCGACTTGAGGGCAGCAAGGCGTTCGCCAAGGACGTGATGGCCGGCGCGAGCGTGCCGACCGCCCGGTCGTACGTCTGCACCACCCCGGCCGAGATCGACGTGGCCCTCGACGCCTTCGGGGCGCCGTACGTCGTCAAGGACGACGGCCTCGCGGCGGGCAAGGGCGTCGTCGTCACCGACGACGTCGAGGTGGCCCGCGCACACGCCCTGGCCTGCGGCCGCGTCGTCATCGAGGAGTTCCTGGACGGCCCAGAGGTCTCCCTCTTCGCGATCACCGACGGCGAGACCGTCGTCCCGTTGCAGCCCGCCCAGGACTTCAAGCGCGCGCTCGACGGCGACGAGGGCCCGAACACGGGCGGCATGGGTGCCTACTCGCCGCTCCCGTGGGCCGACCCCAAGCTGGTCGACGAGGTCATGGGATCCGTGCTCCAGCCGACCGTGGACGAGCTGCGCCGCCGCGGCACCCCGTTCGCGGGGCTGCTGTACGCGGGCCTGGCGATCACGAGCCGCGGCGTGCGCGTCATCGAGTTCAACGCCCGTTTCGGCGATCCCGAGACCCAGGTCGTCCTCGCCCGCCTGCGGACCCCGCTCGCCGGGCTCCTGATGGCCGCGGCGACCGGCAACCTCGCCGACCTGCCCCCGCTGCGCTGGAGCGACGAGGCCGCGGTGACCGTGGTCGTCGCCTCGCACAACTACCCCGGCACGCCGCGCACCGGCGACCCCATCGAGGGGCTCGACGAGGTGGCCGCGCAGGATGCCCCGGATGCGTACGTCCTGCACGCCGGGACGGCACGGGACGGCGACGCCGTCGTCAGCGCGGGCGGGCGGGTGCTCTCCGTGACGGCGACCGGCGCCGGTCTCACCGAGGCCCGCGAGCGCGCGTACGCCGCGCTGTCCCGCATCCGCCTCGACGGCTCCCAGCACCGCACGGACATCGCGGCGAAGGCGGCCGCGGAGGCGTGAGCCACCGGCCGCCCGGCCGCGCTCCCGCCCGTCCCTGCGCTCCCTCCTGACCCCGCGCTCCCGCCCGACCCAGCGCTCCCTCCCGGGCGCGCTCCCGCCCGGCCTCCCGACGTTCCGCTTCCCGGCGTTCCGCTCTCCGGCTTTCCGCCGACCGCAGGCCCCGGATCCGACACTGGATCCGGGGCCTTCTCAGCATCCACCTTTAGCCAAAGCCATTCCATCGAGTGACCGGTGGGCCATCCGGCTGACGGGGCGGGACACCCCAACTAGGGTGCGACGAAAGCGTTCAAGGCGCCCAGAGCCAAACAGACCACCGGCATTGCGATGTCGGTGGCGGGTGCCACAGTGGGGGAGTGAGCAACACCAAAGCCGTTGATGTGCGCCGCCGGCCCGGGCCGGCGGCCGAGCAGTAGGCAGCAGGGGGTGCCATCGGTCGTGTCAGGTACGGGTGTGGAGGTGGGCGCGCAGGCCGCGCGCTCCCGGGCCCTCGCTGTGCTGCGCCTGCGCAGCAGGGCGCTGGCCGTCGCCCTGCTGCCCGCGGCCGTCGCCGTCGTGCTGATCGCGGCGGGGGCCACGGGCCATGCGGGCGGCGGGAGTTGGGACGTCGTCCGCTGGGTGGTGTCCGCCGTGGCTCTGCTCGTCCTGCTCGGCGCGGCCGGTGTCGCCCTGGTCGTCGCGAGAGCCAGGCCGGCCCTGAGTCCCACCGTCCCGATCGCCGAGGCGTCCGCCCCCGATCTGTACCGCCTCGTGCGGGACCTCGCCGACCGCCTGGACGTGCCCGCGCCCTCGGCCATAGCGCTCACGCCGGACTGCGACAGCTGGCTTGAGGACCGCACCCACCCCGCGCACGGCCCGCCCGTACGGGGCCGCGGGGCCCGGCGCGGTCAGGCGGGCGCCTCCGCGGCGAAGGGCGGCGAGGCGGCGAAGGGCGGCGCGGCGGCCGACGGCGCGCGCGGCGGGCGGACCGCGCAGAGCCCGGCCTCCGTCGCACCCGTGCTCGTCATCGGCTCCCCGTTCCTGTGGTGGATGCGGGTCGGTGAGCTGCGCGCCGTGCTCGCCCCGGTCGTCGCGGGGACGGGTCCCTCCGCGCACCCCGACATAGCGGCGGCCCGCCGCTTCGTCCGCGGGCTCGATGCCGCCGTCGCGGTCGCCTCGGCCCCGGGCCGCGGCGCCCTCCCGCGCGTGGTGCTCGGCGGGGTCGGCCGGGTCGCCCGGCTCCTGCTGCGCCACTGCCGGGTGCACGCCGCCGAGATGGAGCGCGGCGTCGCCGCGGCCGCCGCCGAGCGCGCCCAGACCGTGGACTACGGCGTGCGGATCGTCGCTCAGGAACAGGTCGGCCTCGCGTACGCGGGCTGGGACCGCCTCCTCACCCGCGTCGCCCTGCCCGCCTGGCGCATGGGCCGCTGGCCCTCGCGGCTCGACGCGGGCGTGGTCTCGGCGCTCACCGAGCTGTCCCGCAGGGACCGCCTCGCGGAGGGCTTCGCCTCGCGTCTGGGCGAGCGCCCCGCCTGTGACCTGCTGGAGGAGCCGGGCTCGGTGGACGAGGCGGCGTCGCTCCTCGCCGCCCGCCTCTTTCACGGCGGGCCCGCGGAGGCGGGACCCGACTGGGCGCCGGTGGCCTGGCAGGAGTATCCGGACGAGGTCGTCGACCGGAAATGGCGCATGGACGCCGCCCGGCTGCACCGCGTCCTGGACTCCCTGGGCGTCAGCCGCTCCCCCGACCCGACGGCCCCCGGCCCGGAAGGACCGACTCTCGGCCGCGTCCTGGACCACCTCACGACGGTCGCGTCAGACGGTACGGGGAGTGCGGCGCCGGAGCATGGCGACCCCGGGCGGGGTGCGTCGGACGGTACGGGGGGTGCGGCGCCGGAGCATGGCGACCCCGGGCGGGACGCCTCGGACGGTACGGAGGGCGCGGGGCCACAGCACGGCGGACCCGGGCGCGACCCCTCGGACGGCGTCCACCCGATGACGTCCGACCCCGCCGCCGAAGCCACCGCCGACCCCGCCGCCAACCCTGCCGCCGACCCCGCCGCCACCCTCTTCCCCGCGGTGGACGAGGGCGCCGACGACGCCGACGACGGGAGCCGGGGCGGGATGCTCGCCGCGGGCCTCACCGCCGAGCTCGCCCGCGAGGAGGCCGCAGCGCCGCCCCGCCCCGCGCCCACCGGGCAGGGGCCGGACGAGGCCCTCTGGGACGACGGCGCACTGCCGCTCTTCCCGCTGCAGCCGCCCCGTACGGGCCGTGAGCTGCTCGCCGACCACGTCACGGCGATGGTGTGCTGCGCCGCCGTGGACACCGCGGGGGCCGCCCCCGGACTCGACTGGCTCGACGGCCCCGCCCTGCTGGTCGGGGGCGAGCGCGCGGCGGATCTCAGGCCGCGCGTCCTGCGCCTCGTCGAGGACGGCGACCCGTCCCCGTTGCGGGACTGGCTCACCCGCCTGGGCATCCGGCCGGAAAAGCCGGTCCGGCTGGTCTGACGGCCGGCCGTCCCCCACGCACCACGATGCGCCCCTCCGCACCGCACCACGCCCCGGTCCGCACCGAACCCGCTGGCCGGGACCGTCCGCCCGCTACCCCTCACGCCACCCCGCCGCCACCCCATCCGCCAGGACGCCCGGAATGTCGCATTCCATTCCATTCAATTCGCGACGAACGGTGACGGCGCGCCTGCGTAATGTGATGTGCTGGGAGAGGCCGCCGGACCGAACGCACCATCAGGCGCCGCAGGCTCGGGGGAGCTAGGGAGGGGCAGGGATGAAGTCGGAGCCGATTCGCCGCTGGGAATCAGGTGCACTCGCGCACGCCGTGTCGGACCCTTTCGGCCAGGGCCCGCTGCCCTGGCTGCGCGGTGCCGAGCACTACTTCGACGACACGGGCCACGTCGTGCCCTGGTACGTCGACCACGCCCCGGCCCCCGGCGCGAACATCCCCGCGCCCCGCACCGGCGGCCCCCTCACCGCCGACGACGTGCGCCGCCAGATCAAGGGGTTCACCTCGACCGGCGCCGCCGCCCCGGGCGAGGCCATCGACTTCCACGTCACGGTCGACCCGCCCCAGCAATTCGGCGTCGACATCTACCGCATCGGGCACTACGGAGGCGACGGGGCATCGAAGATCACCACCAGCCCCCGCCTCTCCGGCATCGTCCAGCCCGCCCCGCTCACCGCCGACCGCACGGTCTCCTGCCATCACTGGTGGCTCTCCTGGCGCCTGCAGATCCCCAGCTACTGGAGCATCGGGGCGTACGTGGCGGTCCTCACCACCGCCGACGGGTACCGCTCGCACGTCCCCTTCACGGTCCGCGACGACCACCCCGCCGACCTCCTGCTGCTCCTGCCCGACGTCACCTGGCAGGCGTACAACCTCTATCCCGAGGACGGCCGCACCGGCGCCAGCCTCTACCACGCGTGGGACGAGCACGGCGCTCTCCTCGGGGAGAGCGAGGCCGCGGTCACGGTCTCCTTCGACCGTCCGTACGCGGGCGCGGGCCTCCCCCTGCATGTCGGCCACGCCTACGACTTCATCCGCTGGGCCGAGCGGTACGGCTACGACCTGGCGTACGCGGACGCCCGCGACCTGCACGCGGGCCGCATCGACCCCACCCGGTACCGCGGCCTGGTCTTCCCCGGCCACGACGAGTACTGGTCGATGAGCATGCGCCGCACCACCGAGCGCGCCCGCGAGCACGGCACCTCGCTGGTCTTCCTCTCCGCCAACACCATGTACTGGCAAGTGGAGTTGGGCCCGTCCCCCTCCGGCGTCGAGGACCGCCTCCTCACCTGCCGCAAGCGCCGGGGCCCCGGCCGTCCCGCCCTCTGGCGCGAGCGGGACGGCGGCAAGGCGGCCGAGCAGCAGCTGCTCGGCATCCAGTACGCGGGCCGCGTCCCCGAGCCGCGCCCCCTCGTCGTCCGCAACGCCGACCACTGGCTGTGGGAGGCCACCGGGGCGCACGACGGCGACGAGATCGAGGGCCTGGTCGCGGGCGAGGCCGACCGGTACTTCCCGCGGACGGCGCTCCCCGAGCACCAGGGCCGCATCCTGCTCGCCCACTCCCCGTACGAGGACGCCGAGGGCGTCACCCGCCACCAGGAGTCCTCGCTCTACCGCGCCCCGTCCGGCGCCCTGGTCTTCGCGTCCGGCACGTTCGCCTGGTCACCGGCGCTCGATAGGCCCGGCCACGTGGACCCCCGCGTCCAGCGCGCCACGGCCAACCTCCTGGACCGCATCTGCAAGCGCGACTGACCCGGCCGTACCGCTCCGCCGCACCGCACTGCACCACCCCGCACCGCACCGCCCCACTCCACCACCGCACCGCCCCGCTCAGCCCCTGGCCAAAACCACACGTCCCATGCGGGAGAATCGACCCCACTTGGCCAGAACCACGGGAGGGAACCGTGTCCGGATTCGTAGAAAAGCCCGAGCCCCCAGAGGTCCCGGGCCTGGTCCACCTCCACACCGGCAAGGTGCGCGAGCTGTACCAGAACGAGGCGGGCGAGCTCGTCATGGTCGCCAGCGACCGCCTGTCCGCCTATGACTGGGTGCTGCCCTCGGAGATCCCCGACAAGGGCCGCGTCCTCACCCAGCTCTCCCTGTGGTGGTTCGACCAGCTCGCGGACCTCGTCCCGAACCACGTGATCTCCACGGACCTGCCCGCGGGCGCCCCCGCCGACTGGGCGGGCCGCACCCTGGTGTGCAAGTCCCTGGAGATGGTCCCGGTCGAGTGCGTCGCCCGCGGCTATCTGACGGGCTCCGGCCTCCTGGAGTACAACGACTCCCGCACCGTCTGCGGCCTCGCCCTGCCCGAGGGCCTGGTCGACGGCTCCAAGATGCCCGCGCCGATCTTCACGCCCGCCGCGAAGGCCGCCGTCGGCGAGCACGACGAGAACGTGTCGTACGAGGAGGTCGCCCGCCAGGTCGGTGCCGAGACCGCCGCCCAGCTGCGCCAGGCGACCCTCGCCGTCTACGGCAGGGCGCTGGACATCGCGCGCGAGCGCGGCCTGATCCTCGCGGACACGAAGTTCGAGTTCGGCTTCGAGGGCGAGCGTCTGATCCTCGCCGACGAGGTGCTCACCCCGGACTCCTCCCGCTTCTGGCCCGCGGACCAGTGGGAGCCCGGCCACGCCCAGCCCTCGTACGACAAGCAGTTCGTGCGGAACTGGCTGACCTCGCCCGCCTCGGGCTGGGACCGCGGAAGCGAGCAGCCGCCGCCGGCCCTGCCGCAGGACGTGGTGGACGCCACCCGCGCCAAGTACATCGAGGCGTACGAGCGGCTGACGGGCACGCCCTGGTAGGTCGGCGTGCGGGCGACGCACGAAGAAGGCCCCGGTCGCATCGACCGGGGCCTTCTCTGTGGAGCGGACGACCAGGTTCGAACTGGCGACCTCAACCTTGGCAAGGTTGCGCTCTACCAACTGAGCTACGTCCGCGTTGCGCCGAAGCGCGAGGACAACTATACCCAACCTCGCTCCCGTGCGAGACGCACCGCCGCGTGACGGTTCCCCGCCCCGGTCTTGGTGACCGCCGAGGAGAGGTGGTTGCGGGCGGTCCCCGGGGACAGCGCGGCGCGCTCGGCGATCTCCGGGACGGGTGCGCCGTCGGCGGCCGGTTCGAGCACCTCGGCCTCCCGCGCGGTCGGCGGCGAGTCCCCGGCGGAGATCGCGTCGGCGGCCAACTCCGGTTCCACGTAACGGTTTCCGGCGTGCCCGGTCCGGATGATCCCGGCGAGCCGCTGGGCGCTCACGGTCTTTCACGGTCTTCGGCGCGAAGCCGCGCACCCCCACCGCGAGGGCCCTTTTCAGATGTCCCGGTCTGCCGCGGCTCGCCACGCTCATGGTCCGGCGGTGCGGGAGTTCGTCGCGCGGAGTTGTGGCCACGCTCACACCAGCGATTGGCCTGGATGCACGAAGAAGGCCCCGGTCGCATCGACCGGGGCCTTCTCTGTGGAGCGAACGACGAGGTTCGAACTCGCGACCTCAACCTTGGCAAGGTTGCGCTCTACCAACTGAGCTACGTTCGCATTGCCTCCGACCAGCTCTCACTGATCGGCGCGTGCATCAGCTTACCGGAACCGGAGGACCGGTCCGTGAGCGATGCAGAGCGGGTGACAGGAATTGCACACTGCGCCTTCCCCCTGGAAGGGGGATGTTCTACTACTGAACTACACCCGCAAGACTCCGTGAGGCCCGGCCTTTCGGCCTCGCCCCTCGGCGTGCTCCAGACTTTAGCCGACCGGGAGGGGTGCAGCGCAAGTCGGTTGCCGCGAGGGGTCCGGGGCCGGGTGTTCCGCGAGGTCAGTTGGCCGCCTCGAAGGCCTCGTAGACCTTCTTGGGGATGCGGCCGCGGGGCGGCACGTTCATCTGGTGCGAGCGCGCCCAGGCGCGGACCGCCGACGGGTCGGGGGAGACCGCGGTGTGCCGGAAGGCCACGCCGGACCTGGAGTGTTTGCGGGCCGCCTCCAGGTACGGAGCCAGCGCCGTGCGCAGTTTCTTGGCATTGGTTTGGCTGAGGTCGATCTCGTACGAGGTGCCGTCAAGACCGAACGCGACCGTTTCCGCCGCTTCCCCGCCGTCGATGTCGTCAAAGAGAGTGACCACGACACGTTGCGCCACGAATATCGGTCCCTTCGCGCGGCTCTACCGCGTTGACATGCGGTGATGCCGACTGCACGGATGTTTTGGGCAAAGTATCGACTATTGCCATTTCCTTTGTACAGTGCCCGGCAATGCATTGTGAAGCCTGTCCTAATGCCTCCGCGTGTCAGGCTTCAATGACGATGCGTGATCTTTCATGGATTCATCGTGAAGATTCCCGGTTCGAAACCTGTTTGGGTACCGGAACGTGACCGTCATCTCGTAGGTTGCTACGAATCTACGCGAGTAGAAATTTTGTGCCGGTAGTCTGAAGGAACCTGCTCAGCACCTCGCAAGCAGCACACGCCAGCACCACACACCGGGAGTGCCAGTGGCACGCGTCGTAGTCGACGTCATGCTCAAGCCGGAGATCCTCGACCCCCAGGGCCAGGCGGTGCAGCGTGCACTGCCGCGCCTCGGTTTTCAGGGCATCTCCGACGTACGTCAGGGAAAGCGCTTCGAACTCGAGGTGGACGGGCCCGTCGATGACGCCGCCCTCGCCCGTATCAACGAGTTGGCGGAAACCTTCCTCGCCAACACCGTGATCGAGGACTTCGTCGTAAAGGTCGAAGAGGCTGAGAAGGCCGAGGAGGCCGCGAAGTGACCGCTCGAATTGGAGTCGTCACTTTCCCCGGAACCCTCGACGACCGCGACACCCAGCGCGCCGTCCGCGTCGCCGGCGCCGAAGCCGTGCCGCTGTGGCACAAGGACAAGGACCTCAAGCAGGTCGACGCCGTGGTGCTGCCCGGCGGGTTCAGTTACGGCGACTATCTGCGGGCCGGCGCCATCTCGCGTTTCTCCCCGGTGATGGAGTCCGTCATCGGGCAGGCGAAGGCCGGAATGCCGGTGCTCGGTATCTGCAACGGCTTCCAGGTGCTCACCGAGACGCACCTCCTGCCCGGCGCGATGCTGCGCAACAACCACCTGCACTTCATCTGCCGCGACCAGAAGCTGCGCGTCGAGAACGCGGAGACCGCCTGGACCGCCGACTACACGGCGGGGCAGGAGATCTCCGTCCCGCTGAAGAACATCGACGGGCAGTACACCGCGGACGAGCGGACCCTGGACATGCTGGAGGCCGAGGGCCGCGTCGCCTTCCGCTACCTCGACATGAACCCCAACGGCTCGCTCCGTGACATCGCCGGCATCACCAACGAGGCGGGCAACGTCGTCGGCCTCATGCCGCACCCCGAGCACGCGGTCGAGCCGCTGGTCGGGACCGGCCGCACGGACGGCCTCGGATTCTTCACCTCGATCCTGAAGAAGCTGGTCAACGCATGACTCTGGACACCGTCAAGCACGCGGCCGAGACGCCCGACGTCAAGCTGCCCTGGGCCGAACTGGGCCTGAAGGAAGACGAGTACGACCGCGTCCGCGAGATCCTGGGCCGCCGCCCGACCGGCGCCGAGCTCGCCATGTACTCCGTCATGTGGTCCGAGCACTGCTCGTACAAGAGCAGCAAGAGCCACCTGCGGCAGTTCGGCGAGAAGGTCCCCGAGAACGACGCGATGCTCGTCGGCATCGGTGAGAACGCCGGCGTCGTCGACGTCGGCCAGGGCTACGCGGTCACCTTCAAGGTCGAGTCGCACAACCACCCGTCCTACGTCGAGCCCTACCAGGGCGCGGCCACCGGCGTCGGCGGCATCGTCCGCGACATCATCGCGATGGGCGCCCGCCCGGTCGCGGTCGTGGACCCGCTGCGGATGGGCGACGCCCACCACCCCGACACCAAGCGCGTGCTCCCCGGAGTCGTCGCGGGCATCGGCGGCTACGGCAACTGCCTGGGCCTGCCCAACATCGGCGGCGAGCTCGTCTTCGACGCCTGCTACCAGGGGAACCCCCTGGTCAACGCCGGTGCCATCGGCGTCATGCGGCACGAGGACATCCACCTGGCGAAGGCTTCCGGGCCCGGCAACAAGGTCATCCTGTACGGCGCCCGCACGGGCGGCGACGGCATCGGCGGCGCCTCGATCCTGGCCTCCGAGACCTTCGACGACACGAAGCCGAGCAAGCGCCCCGCCGTCCAGGTCGGCGACCCCTTCCAGGAGAAGCTGCTCATCGAGTGCACCCTGGAGGCCTTCGCCGAGAAGCTCGTCGTCGGCATCCAGGACCTGGGCGCGGCCGGACTCTCCTGCGCCACCAGCGAGTTGGCGTCCAACGGCTCCGGCGGCATGCGCGTCGATCTTGACGACGTGCCGCTGCGCGACTCCACGCTCACCCCTGAGGAGATCCTCATGAGTGAGTCGCAGGAGCGCATGTGCGCCGTGGTCGAGCCCGAGAAGGTCGAGCGGTTCCTCGCGATCTGCGAGAAGTGGGACGTCATCGCCACCGTCGTCGGCGAGGTGACGGACGGCGACCGTCTGGAGATCTTCTGGCACGGCGAGAAGATCGTCGACGTCGACCCGCGCACGGTCGCGCACGACGGCCCGGTCTACGAGCGTCCGTACGCCCGCCCGAAGTGGCAGGACGCGCTGCAGGCCGACGACGCGGGCAGGCTCGCCCGGCCCGCGAACGCGGCCGATCTGCGCGAGCAGGTCCTGAAGCTGGTCGCCGCCCCGAACCAGGCCGCGAAGTCCTGGGTCACCGACCAGTACGACCGCTTCGTGCAGGGCAACACCGTGCTCGCGCAGCCCGAGGACGCCGGGATGATCCGGATCAACGAGGAGACGGGCCTCGGCGTCGCCATCGCCACCGACGGCAACGGCCGGTTCGCGAAGCTCGACCCGTACACGGGCGCGCAGCTCGCGCTCGCCGAGTCCTACCGCAACGTCGCCGCCTGCGGCGCCAAGCCCCTGGCCATCTCGGACTGCCTGAACTTCGGTTCGCCCGAGGACCCGGACGTCATGTGGCAGTTCGCCGAGGCCGTTCGCGGCCTCGCGGACGGCTGCCTGGAGCTGGGCACCCCGGTCACCGGCGGCAACGTCTCGCTCTACAACCAGACGGGCGAGGCGGCGATCCACCCGACGCCGGTCGTCGCCGTCCTCGGTGTGATCGACGACGTGGCACGGCGTACGCCGATCGCCTTCAAGGAAGAGGGCCAGCTCCTCTACCTGCTCGGCGAGACGCACGAGGAGTTCGGCGGTTCGGCCTGGTCGCAGGTCGTCCACGGGCACCTCGGCGGCCTGCCGCCCAAGGTCGACCTGGCGCGCGAGAAGCTGCTCGCCGACATCCTCATCTCCGCCTCGCGCGACGGCATGATCGACGCCGCGCACGACCTGTCCGACGGCGGTCTCGTGCAGGCCGTCACCGAGTCCTGCCTGCGGGGCGGGAAGGGCGCCCGGCTCGTCGTGCCGGACGGCCTGGACGCGTTCACGTTCCTCTTCTCGGAGTCGGCGGGGCGCGCGGTCGTGTCCGTGCCGCGCAGCGAGGAGCTGCGGTTCACCGACATGTGCGGGGCGCGGGGCCTGCCCGTCACGCGCGTCGGTGTGGTCGACGGCGACGCGGTCGAGGTGCAGGGCGAGTTCACGCTGCCGCTGAGCGAGCTGCGCACGGCGCACGAGGAGACGATCCCGGGCCTCTTCGCCTGAGACGTCCCAGTTTTTCCCTGGAGCCCCTGTCTCCCTGGAGCCCCCGTCCGGACCTGGTCCGGACGGGGGCTCCGTCGTTCCCGGGCAGGGCGACAGGGATTGCACGGGGGTCTTGGACGGGAGGCTTGCACGATATTACGTAATTACGTAATCTCGCACTCATGGATCTGGAAGAGCGCGTCGCCGAGCTCGAACGGCGCATGGCGGAGCTGGAGAGCGCGGGCCCGGCCGCGCCCGCCGTAGGAGAGGGCGACTTCTGGGCCCTCGACGCGCTGAAGGCGCGGCACCCGGTGACGGAGGAAGCCGACGGCGCGGTCCTGTTCACCGGATCGGTGCGGGTGCCGACGGGGCATCGCTACGACTGGCAGTACGGCCTGCTGACCGAGACGGTCTTCGAGGACGACTGGTCCGACGCGGCCGAGTCGTTCGCCGCGCTCGGCAACCCCGTACGGCTGCGGCTGCTGCGGGAGATCCTCGGCGGTCTGCGCACCGCCGCCGAACTGGCCGCGCTCGACGACGTCGGCACGACCGGCCAGATCTACCACCACCTGCGCCAGCTGACCGGCGCGGGCTGGCTGCACACCACGGAGCGCGGACGGTACGAGGTTCCTGCCGGGCGGGTGGTGCCGCTGCTCGTGGTGCTCACCGCCGCGCGCCCCGTGACCTGAGCGCTCCTGTCCCGACCCGATCGTTCCGTACCAGGGGGAAGTCATGTCCGAAGGACGACGCAAGCTCGCCGCGACGGCCCAGCACGCGCTGTGGGTGATCTTCTTTGTCCAGGCCGTCGCCAGGTTCTTCGTGGACCTGCCGTACAACTACTGGCTGAGCTGGCTGCCCGTGCTCGGCGCGATCGCCATCGGCGTCGGGCTGTCCCGCTCCGTGCGGCGGCGGATCGAGACGCGGCCGCCGGCCCCGGTCACGGTCGAGGCCCCCGTCACCGGCCGCTGGTCCGCCCTCAACAGCCCCGCCGACAAGGTGCCGAGCCACGGCACGCACAACCTCGGGCAGACCTACGCCATCGACATCACGGCCGAGCCGGCGGAGGGGCCCGCGCGTCCCAAGCCCGTCTGGTTCTGGCCCGTCGCCCGGCGCGGCGAGGCGTACCCCGCCTTCGGGGCGCCGCTGCTGGCGGTGGCCGATGCCACGGTCGTGCACGCCGAGGACGGGCAGCGCGATCACCTCAGCCGCAGCTCCCTCGTCGGAGTGCTGTACTTCTGGCTGCTCGAGGGCGTCGGCCGGACCGTCGGCGGGCCGCGCCGGATCGTCGGCAACCACATCGTGCTCGACCTCGGCGAGGGGACGTACGCCGTGTACGCCCACGTCCGGCAGGGCTCCCTCACTGTCCGCGCCGGTGACAAGGTCGTCGTGGGTCAGGAGCTCGGCGGCTGCGGGAACTCCGGCAACTCCACCGAGCCGCACGTGCACTTCCAGCTGATGGACGGCCCCGACCTGAGCACGGCGCGGGGCGTGCCCTTCGTCTGGCGCGGGGTCGGGGTGCCCGCGAGCGGCGAGGTCTTCACGGCCGGTGAGGCTGGTGTGTCCGTGGCGTCCACGTAGCTCCGCCATACTCATAGACATATACTTAGTCAATATTTCAGCCGAGACAAAAATTCATCCTGGTACAGTGCGGGCATGGGTGAGCAATCTCTGGGGCTGCGTGAGCGCAAGAAGCGGCAGACCGCGACGCGGATCTGGCGGAGCGCGCTCGACCTCTTCCTGGAGCGCGGCTACGACAAGGTCTCCGTCGCCGAGATCGCCGCCGCCGCCGACGTCTCGAAGATGACGGTCTTCAACTACTTCGGCACCAAGGAGGACGTACTCCTCGGCCCGATGGAGGACCACGCCTCCGACGCCGCCGACGCGGTGCGCGGACGGGCGCCCGGGGAGTCCGCGGTGGCCGCACTGCGCCGCCAGTTCCTCGCCAAGGTCGACGAACGCGACCCCTCGATCGGCCTCTCCGACGACCCGCGCCTGCTGCGGATGCGCCAACTCATCAGCGATACGCCCGCGTTGACGCGCCGCACCGTGCTCTTCCAGATGCGCGGCATCGAGCTGCTCACCGAAGTCCTCACCGAGGAGACGGGTGACCGGCTGCTCGCGGGCGTCGCCGCCCACCAGCTCGTCGCCGCGCGGGACGCGGTGATCCTGGAGAACCACCGCAGGCTGCTCGCGGGCGACCGGGCCGAGGACATCGCGGGAGACTGCGCGGCACTCGCCGAGCGCGCCTTCGACCTGGTCGAAAAGGGACTTCAGGGATACCCCGGAAGCGCTTAGGCTCGGCACCATGCCAACGGCCATGAAGCGCTCGCGCTCGTACGACTCCGCCAAGATCCGTACCGCCGTGCTCACCCAGTTCGGCAACGTGCGCGACGCGGTGCGCACCCTCACCCCCGAGCAGCTCGCCCGCCCGACCCGGCTCGGCGACTGGACCGTCCACGAACTGGCGGCCCACCTCGCGATGGTCCTCGGCACCGTCCACCGCTACCTCGGCCTGCCGGAACCGGCCAAGCACGAAGTGCCGCTCATGGAATGGCCGTTCGCGACGGTCACGGCGGCCGCGCAGGTCGACGAGGACACCCGGGCCGTCGCGGAGGCGGCGGGCGCGGACCTCGACGAGCTGTTCACGCGCACGCTCACCGGCATCGAGGAGTCCCTGGCCGCCGCGCCGGACGAGCGCCTCGTGCCGTCCCGCTTCGGCGCCATGACCCTCGGCGACTTCCTGGTCACCCGCACCGTCGAACTCATCGTCCACACCGACGACCTGAACGACGCGGTGCCGGGCCTCGACGTCCCCTGCGACCGCCAGGCGCTGGCCGCCTGCACCCGGCTGCTCGCGGACGCCCTCGCGATCAAGGCGCCGGGCGCGTCGACCGAGGTGCGCGTCCCGCCGTACGCGGTCGTGCAGTGCGTGGAGGGGCCCCGGCACACCCGCGGCACCCCGCCCAACGTCGTCGAGACCGACCCGCTCACCTGGATCCGCCTCGCGACCGGGCGGCAGGACTGGGCGACGGCGCTCGACGCGGCGCGGGTCAGCGCGAGCGGGGAGCGGGCGGACCTGTCGGGGCTGCTGCCGGTCATGGGGTAGGCGGCCGCGCCGGACGGGGAGGGAACCGGGACCCCCACGTGTCCCGTCACATCGTCATGCACACGCAGCGTCTGACCCTCACCCTGACCGCGCTGGCCTCTGCCGGGCTGCTGCTCACCGCATGCGGCACCGAGTCCGGGGCCGGCTCCGAAGGCGGTTCCGGCGGCGGCTCCGGCGGTTCCGCGGAGAACGGACCGCGTGTCACCGGCGTCCGGTGGCACGTCGAGAGCCTCACCGCGAGCGGCCGGAAACACACCGCTCCGGAGGGCGCCTACCTCAAGATCGGCAAGGACGGGCGGGCCGACGGCAGCTACGGCTGCAACCACGTGGGCTCCGACGTGTCGGTCAAGGGCGACACCCTGGAGTTCGGCGAGCCGGTGATGACGAAGCGGGCCTGCACGGACGAGAGCCGCATGGACTTCGAGAAGCAGCTCGTACGCGCCCTCGGCGAGGGCGAGTTCACCGCGAAGGTCGACGGTGACCGCATGACCCTCACCACGGCCGAGGGAGACCGCGTGGACTTCACCTCGCAGCCCGCGGAGCCCGCCGCCCCGCTCACCGGCACCAAGTGGACGGTGCACGACATCGGCGACGGACGGGCCGCCGCCGCGCCGCTGCCGAAGGCCCTGGACGGCAAGGTCCATCTCACCTTCGGCGCGGACGGCAAGGTCCGCGGCAACCTCGGCTGCAACGACGTCACGGCCAGGGCCGAGGCCGCGGACGGCTGGATCACCTTCGGGGCGCCCGCGACCACCCGCAAGATGTGCCCGGGCGACGCGATGACGACCGAGCGCAAACTGCTCAAGCTCTTCGACGGCAAGGCGCGTTACGCGATCTCGAAGGACACGCTGAAGCTCACCGCCGCCGACTCCACCGTGATCAGCGCGAGGGCCGACCGGAAGGGCGACGGGAGCGGGAAGAACGACGAGAACGAGAGCGGGAAGGGCGCGGAGAAGAAGTAGCCGCATCCGCCCGCCGCCGGGACCTCAGCGGGAGCACCGCCCGGCCCAGGACCCCCGTCTCAAGCCCCCGCCCTGCCCCGGATACGGCAGCAGCTCCTTACCCCGGATACGGCAGCAGCCCCTTCTCCGTCCGCTCCCACGCCGCCTTCAGCTCGGCGAGCAACTCCGGCTCGCCGGACGCCCGGTCGGCCTGCTCCCGCTGATCCACCGCGAGGTGGAAGAGCTGGTCCCTGCCGCTCTTGCCCCGGTAGTACTTCCACTCCCCGCGCCGCAGCGCCCGCTCCCCGCGCACCCGCCAGAACAGCTCACGCTCCGCGAGCTCCTCGCCCTTCAGGAGATAGGGCGCGAGGCTGGTCCCGTCCAGCGGATACGCGCGGTCCGGCCGGGCCCCGCCGATCTCCAGCAGGGTCGCCGTCCAGTCCGGCGTGTAGACGGGCTCGTGGCTGACCTGCCCGCCGTCCAGCCGCGCGGGCCAGCGCACGATGGTCGGCACCCGGATTCCGCCCTCCTGGAGCGAGGCCTTGTTGCCCGACAGGGGCCAGTTGTACGAGAAGCGCTCGCCGCCGTTGTCGGACGCGAAGAACACGAGGGTGTCCCGCTCCTGACCGGACTTCTTCAGCGCTTTGAGGACCTCCCCGACGGACCGGTCCAAGTCCTCGACCATCGCCGTGTACTTCTCCACGGAGCCGCCGTCCCGGTGAAAGAGCGCCCCCTTCTCGCCCGCCTTGATCCTCCGTACGATCTCGGCGCTCTCCTCCTTGTCACCGTCGGCTATCCACGGCCAGTGCGGGGTGGTGAAGTTCAGATTGAGCAGCCACGGCTTGCCCCCGTGGTCCCGGCGGACGTACTCGCTGGCCCGCTCGGTCAGGACGCGCGTGTAGTAGCGCAGGTCCTTGTACTCGGCGTCGCCCTCGCGGACCGCGCCTTCGTAGAGGTCGTACTCCCCGCCGAGCCCCAGCTTCGAGTAGTACTCCAGGGCGCCGCCGAAGTTCCCGAAGAACTCGTCCCAGCCCGACTTCGTGGGCGAGTACTCCGGCAGGTAGCCGCAGTGCCACTTGCCGATGAGCGCGGTCGCGTACCCCGCGTCCCGCAGCAGCGAGGCCAGCGTCGGATGCGTTGGTTCGAGGCCCGCGGACCTGTCCGCGATGGGCTCCGCGAGCCCGCCCTCCGTACGCCCCGGGAAGCGCCCCGTGTAGAGGCTGAAGCGGGTCGGCGAGCAGGTCGCCGAGCCGGAGTAGGCGTCGGTGAACCGCACGCCCTGGCGCGCGAGGCGGTCCAGGTTGGGGGTCCTGATGTGCGGTGACCCGTAGGAGGAGAGATCCGCCCAGCCGAGGTCGTCGCCGAGGATGAAGAGGATGTTGGGCCGCCTGGCGCTCCGGCGCGCGGCGGCACGGAAGGGGCGCTCGGCGGCGTCCGTGGCGGCGGTGCCGGGAGCGCCGACGCTCGCCCCGGCGCTCCCGGCACCCACGCCGAGGGCGGTGGCGGCGCCCGCCACCCCGCCGACGACGGAGCGCCGGGACAACCGAGAGGACCGTGACCATCGATGAGGCTGCATGGATCAGGAGCCTCACGGGGCGCAGGAAGGGGCGTCAATGCGTTGCCGCCCCTGTTCACAAGGTCGTCGTCGCAGTTCACAGGCGTGTCGTCAGCCTGTCGCACGGCCGAGGCGAACCGGCTCCGCTCAGCCTCCGCTCACCCTCCGTACAGGCCCCGTATCCCCAATTCGGACCAGTGGTCGATCTCGCCTACACTCGATGACGTGCCACGTGGTGACGGTCGACTCAATCACGATCTGCTCCCCGGCGAGAAAGGCCCCCAGGACGCTTGTGGCGTCTTCGGTGTCTGGGCTCCGGGCGAAGAGGTCGCAAAGCTCACGTACTTCGGGCTCTACGCCCTCCAGCATCGGGGCCAGGAATCCGCGGGAATCGCGGTCAGCAACGGCTCCCAGATCCTCGTCTTCAAGGACATGGGCCTCGTTTCCCAGGTCTTCGACGAAACCTCTCTCAGCTCGCTCCAGGGTCATATCGCGGTCGGTCACGCCCGCTACTCGACCACCGGGGCCTCCGTCTGGGAGAACGCCCAGCCGACGTTCCGTGCCACCGCGCACGGCTCCATCGCGCTCGGGCACAACGGCAACCTCGTCAACACGGCCCAGCTCGCCGAGCTGGTCGCCGAACTGCCCAAGGAGAACGGCCGCGCGACCCAGGTCGCGGCGACCAACGACACCGACCTGGTGACGGCTCTCCTCGCGGGCCAGGTGGACGGCGACGGCAAGCCGCTGACCATCGAGGAAGCCGCCACCAAGGTCCTCCCGGACGTGCAGGGCGCCTTCTCCCTCGTCTTCATGAACGAGCACACGCTGTACGCGGCCCGTGACCCGCAGGGCATCCGCCCGCTGGTCCTCGGGCGCCTGGAGCGCGGCTGGGTCGTGGCGTCGGAGTCCGCGGCGCTCGACATCTGCGGTGCGAGCTTCGTCCGCGAGGTCGAGCCCGGCGAGTTCATCGCGATCGACGAGAACGGACTGCGAACGTCCCGATTCGCGGAAGCGAAGCCCAAGGGCTGTGTCTTCGAGTACGTGTACCTGGCGCGCCCCGACACGGACATCGCGGGTCGGAACGTCTACCTCTCGCGCGTCGAGATGGGCCGCAAGCTCGCCGCGGAAGCTCCCGTCGAGGCCGACCTCGTCATAGCGACGCCCGAATCCGGCACCCCCGCCGCGATCGGGTACGCGGAAGCCTCCGGCATCCCCTTCGGCGCGGGCCTGGTCAAGAACGCCTATGTCGGCCGGACCTTCATCCAGCCCTCGCAGACGATCCGCCAGCTCGGCATCCGCCTCAAGCTGAACCCCCTCAAGGAAGTCATCAAGGGCAAGCGCCTGGTGGTCGTCGACGACTCGATCGTCCGCGGCAACACCCAGCGCGCCCTGGTCAAGATGCTCCGCGAGGCCGGCGCGGCCGAGATCCACATCCGGATCTCGTCCCCGCCCGTGAAGTGGCCCTGCTTCTTCGGCATCGACTTCGCGACCCGCGCGGAGCTCATCGCCAACGGAATGACGATCGACGAGATCGCCACCTCCATGGGCGCCGACTCCCTCTCGTACATCTCCATCGACGGCATGATCGAGGCCACGACCATCGACAAGCCGAACCTCTGCCGCGCCTGCTTCGACGGCGTGTACCCGATGGATCTGCCCGACCCCGAACTGCTCGGCAAGCAGCTCCTGGAGACGGAGCTGGCCGCAGGACCGGCGTCCACGGCAGCGGCCGACGCGATCCGTCGCCCGTAAGACCCCACGCAGTACGACACGAAAGTTCTCACCGTCATGTCTGAGACCACTGGTGCCAGCTACGCAAGCGCGGGCGTCGACATCGAGGCGGGCGACCGCGCCGTCGAGCTGATGAAGGAGTGGGTCAAGAAGACCCAGCGTCCCGAGGTCGCGGGCCTCGGCGGCCTCGGCGGCTTCGCCGGGCTCTTCGACGCCTCCGCCCTCAAGCGTTTCGAGCGCCCCCTGCTCGCCTCCGCGACCGACGGCGTCGGCACGAAGGTCGACGTCGCCCGTCAGATGGGCGTCTACGACACCATCGGCCACGACCTCGTCGCGATGGTCATGGACGACATCGTCGTCTGCGGCGCCGAGCCGCTCTTCATGACCGACTACATCTGCGTCGGCAAGGTCCACCCGGAGCGCGTCGCCGCCATCGTGAAGGGCATCGCCGAGGGCTGCGTCCTCGCCGGCTGCTCCCTCGTCGGCGGCGAGACCGCGGAGCACCCGGGCCTGCTCGGCCCGGACGACTTCGACGTCGCGGGCGCCGGCACGGGCGCGGTCGAGGCGGACCGGCTTCTCGGCCCCGATCGCATCCGTAAGGGTGACGCGGTGATCGCCATGGCGTCCTCGGGTCTTCACTCGAACGGGTACTCGCTCGTCCGTCATGTGGTCTTCGACCGCGCGGGCTGGGCCCTGGACCGGCAGGTCGAGGAGTTCGGCCGCACGCTCGGCGAGGAGCTCCTGGAGCCCACCAAGATCTACTCCCTGGACTGCCTGGCGCTCACCCGCACCACGGACGTCCACGCCTTCAGCCACATCACCGGCGGCGGCCTCGCGGCGAACCTCGCCCGGGTCATCCCGGACGACCTGCACGCGATCGTCGACCGCGAGACCTGGACGCCGGGCGCGATCTTCGACGTGGTCGGCAAGGCGGGTCAGGTGGAGCGCCTGGAGCTGGAGAAGACGCTGAACATGGGCGTCGGCATGATCGCGATCGTCCCCGAGGAGTCGGCGGACGCGGCACTCACCACCCTCGCGGACCGCGGCGTCGACGCCTGGGTCGCGGGCGAGATCACCGACCGCGGCGACCACGCGACGGGCGCGGCCCTGATCGGTTCGTATTCACATTAAATGCGCCGCCAAGTAGGCAAGCAGGCAGCACAAAACCCGGTCCGGTGTGGTGACCACCCCGGACCGGGTGAAGTGCAGTTGCTATGAGAACTGCGAATACTGCTACTGCGTAGGCAACAGAATCAACAAATGCTGCGTATGCAACGAGGTCAAGCGCCGCGGCGCTGCGACGTCGGACCGGACTCGTCGTCCTCGTCCTCGTCGTCGTTATACAGATCCGCGTACTGGGCGTACGGGTCGTCTTCCTCGTCGTCGTCCTCGAACGGCTCGCCATTCGGCGGCTGTTGCGAAGTCGAAGCGCCCAGCTCATTGGCCAGACGCGACAGATCAGTCCCGCCGCTGCTGTACTTCAGCTGGCGGGCGACCTTCGTCTGCTTGGCCTTTGCCCGGCCGCGCCCCATGGCTCGACCCCCTCGGATACGGGGCTCGACGGCCCCAGAGTCTTGACACGCGTTCATGATCTGGAACGGACTCTCCGTGGAGAGACCGGTCCGTAGGGCATCCACGGTACCTGCTCCTGCGGCCATACGGTACGTCGCCCGCAGGACGCGCCTCGGCGCAGAACCCGCGAGGAGCCCCGTCCTCGCTGGTCAACTGCGATTTTAACCTCTTCTTGCCGGGCGACCCGCCGACGGGGGTGAGTCTTGTCTCTCGCGTACGTCGACGGGGCCCTGCCACAGCGTCGCGACCGACTGGAATGTCAGGTTCCGGACGGTTTCAGCGCGCGTCGGCCATCCGCTGCTCGGCGATCCTGTCGGCCGCCGCAGCCGGCGGAATGCCGTCCTCCTTTGCGCGAGCGAATATGGCGAGCGTGGTGTCGAAGATCTTCGACGCCTTCGCCTTGCACCGGTCGAAGTCGAAGCCGTGCAGCTCGTCGGCGACCTGGATCACGCCGCCGGCGTTCACCACGTAGTCCGGCGCGTACAGGATCGACCGGTCGGCCAGGTCCTTCTCCACGCCCGGGTGCGCCAGCTGGTTGTTGGCGGCGCCGCACACCACCTTCGCGGTGAGCACGCGCACGGAGTCGTCGTCGAGCGCGCCGCCGAGCGCGCAGGGCGCGTAGATGTCCAGGCCCTCGGTCCGGATCAGCGCCTCGGTGTCCGCCACCGCCGTCACCGAGGGGTGCTTGTGGACGATCCGGTCCACCGACTCCTCGCGGACGTCCGTGATCACGACCTCGGCGCCGTCCCGCAGCAGGTGCTCCACGAGGTGGTGGCCGACCTTGCCCACGCCCGCGACGCCGACCTTGCGGCCGCGCAGCGTCGGGTCGCCCCACAGGTGCTGGGCGCTGGCGCGCATGCCCTGGAAGACGCCGAAGGCGGTGAGCACGGAGGAGTCCCCCGCGCCGCCGTTCTCGGGGGAGCGCCCGGTGGTCCAGCGGCACTCGCGGGCCACCACGTCCATGTCCGCGACGTACGTGCCGACGTCGCAGGCCGTCACGTAGCGGCCGCCGAGCGAGGCGACGCACCGGCCGAAGGCGAGCAGCAGCTCCTCGCTCTTGATCCGCTCGGGGTCCCCGATGATCACGGCCTTGCCGCCGCCGTGGTCGAGGCCGGCCATGGCGTTCTTGTACGACATCCCGCGCGACAGGTTCAGGACGTCGGCGACTGCCTCTTCCTCGGTCGCGTACGGGTAGAAGCGGGTGCCGCCGAGGGCGGGACCCAGGGCGGTGCTGTGGATGGCGATGACGGCCTTGAGGCCGCTGGCACGGTCCTGGCAGAGCACTACTTGCTCGTGGCCCCCCTGCTCCGAGTGGAACAGGGTGTGCAGGACGCCGTTGTCTGCTTCGGTCACTGTGGTGACTCCCGGTCAAGTGGCGGCGGTTGGGCGGGCTTCCGTACGGGTGGCGGGGCCCGTTGGGCATGAGACTAAAGGCTGTCCACCGTGCTTGACCTCCCGGTGTCGAGGATCACCCCCTCCCGGAGTAGCGCCGGGGCGGGCGAGGGCGCGGCGGAGTTCGGCCATGGCAGGCTGTGCGGAGTTTTCCAGCCGGTACGTGGGGGAGAGAGCAGCCGTGCCCAAGGTGTCATCGGTGTCGGTCCCGTATGCGGCCTACCTGCGTGTGTACGAGCCACTGGCCGCCTTCCCCGAACCGGAGCGCGGCCACTGGGCCCGCTACGCCCGCCGCCCGGACCTCCCCTCCTGCCAGGACGAACTCCGCCGCTCCCTCGCCGACCTGCTGCCCACGCCACCGGTGCCCGTGCCGGTGCACGAGAGCGACGACGCGTTCGTGGCCGAGGTCGACGGGGTGCTCTGCGTCTGCCCCTGGCGGACCCGGCTGCGCGGCTGGCAGGCCATGGGGGAGCTGACCGGACAGCTGCCCGGGCCGGTCCTGGACGCGGTGCTCCCGCCGGTGCTGCGTCGCCAGACGGCCGCGGACTACGAACAGTGGCTGGCCCGCAACCCCGACGCGCGCCCCTGGATCCGTACGTCCACCTGGCAGGTGCCGCTGCACTGGTTCGTGCTCGTCTCCGACGAGGAGCGGAGCTACGAACAGGGCGAGAAGGGCGAGAAGGACGGACAGGGCGAGAAGGACGGACAGGGCGAGAAGGACGGACAGGGCGAGAAGGACGGACAGGGCGAGAAGGACGGCGGGAGTGCGCCCGGCCTTCGCTACCGCACTCCGATGGTGCAGGCCCGGCGCCGGGTCGCCCGCGGCCTCAAGACGCTGCGGGACACGCTGGACGAGGGGCCGCTCATCGACGGGCTCGTGGACGTCGGCCGGTGGCTGGAGGAATTCCACCCCCGTTCCCTGGTCGAGCTCGACTACGGCGGGCTCGTGCACGTGGTCGCCGCGGACGAGCTCGACGAGGACCACTCGGCGGCGGACGTGGCGGAGGGCATCGAGGCGCTGGGCAACGGCGACGGGGAGGCGGCCGGCGAGGCGTATGCAAGGCTCGTGGGGCGCTGGCGGGCCGTCCGGGACCTCCAGTTCGCGAACTGAGGTCCGTGGGTGCCGTGAGTGCCGTGCGCCGGGACGTAGGTCCCGATCCGGGCCTTTGACTCAAGCGTGATGGACCGCACTTAATGGGCCCTTGCGCCCATCACCCCTCCTCATGCCAAAATAGGACAAGGAGTCCGGGGAGGGCTCCTTCCGCCCAAGTACGGGCGGAATGCTCAGCATTGCACTCTATGGGGGGTCTGTTGACTCCTGATCGCTCTGTGACTGATCGTCACTGTGGCGTGACTGTCCGCTATGGCATGGTCCATCGGCTTCCGTCGGTGATGAACACCTGGGAGGGCAATTCCATCGGTTTGGCCGACGCGGCTGGACGGATGGTGTAGTTGTAGTGCCGAGGACAAGCCGTTCGTCCTATAACCGACTCGACTCGCGTCCGCCATTTCGGGCAACGCGGGTCAAGGTGCAGAATTTAGAGGAATGAACCGAGAAGGTTCGGTTCTCCCGAGGAGGCCGCTCATGACCGCTCGCACCCCTGATGCCGAGCCGCTGCTGACCCCGGCTGAGGTCGCCACGATGTTCCGCGTCGACCCCAAGACGGTCACGCGCTGGGCGAAGGCTGGCAAGCTCACGTCGATTCGCACGCTCGGCGGACACCGCCGTTACCGCGAGGCTGAGGTCCGCGCACTGCTCGCGGGTATTCCGCAGCAGCGCAGCGAGGCCTGAAGCACCGCTTTACCAGCAGTAACTCGCACAACTCGGGCGAAGAGCACCACTGCTGCCGGGTCCCCCAACCTGGCCGTACGTCCGACATATGGCTACACGCGACAAGGCTCCCGCCCCAACGGGAGCCACGCCTGAGACACCTGGGTGCGTCGTTTCGATCGCGCTGGACTCCGCCGGGTCCAGCGCGATCTTTTTTGTGCGCCGAGGACGTGCTGGTGGGCGGGTCCGTGAGGGCCCTTGTTGATCTCTGGGGAGTCGCCCGAGGGGTGCTGGGGAGTCTCGGGGGAGCCCCGGCGGATGAGCCGGGGCGCAGTCCGGGAGGTAGTGCAATTGCACATATTAAATTGGCCTGTTGTAGGGAGGGTGTAAGTTCCGGGGTTCTTGAAACTTGTTCGGTGACACCCGTCACACGTCGTGAAGCTTGTTGCGCGCGACACCCCTGCGCTAGAGGGGGCGCGGCGGTATCCGAAGGCCTTCGACTCTCAGCCTCCCACTGGCGGGGCGGCTCGCGAGGCAGCATTGGTCATGCGCCGGGGGGACTTTCGTCCTCGCTGCCCTCGTCCCCGGATGCGGCCCCGGGTGCGGCCCCGGATTCGCCCTCTGCGGCGTCCTCCGCGCAGAAGACGGCCTCGGGCGCCCGGCGTTCGTCCTGGGCGGGCTGAGAGGGCTCCAGGGCGAGCCTCAGGAGCCGGTGGCAGATCGGGCAGTGCCGGGTCAGATGGCGATAGCTGGTGGCCGCCGCGAGATGCGCGCGCAGCAGGGCGCGCGTCTCGTGTCGCGCGGGCGGAGAAGAAGCGGACATGCGTCACCTCCTGAGGGGCCTCCCGCCGGCTCCCTGCTGTCCGGGGTACCGGTGGAATGTGACCCCGTCAAGATGCGGGCACGACAACGGGCCGCGTACGCGGGGGATTTGCACCGTTGTGGGCGCCGGGCGCCCGAGCCGGAACGCAAGAACGGGCCGCATCCACGAGGGATGCGGCCCGTTCTCTTTGCTGCGGTCCTGACGGGATTTGAACCCGCGGCCTCCACCTTGACAGGGTGGCGAGCACTCCAAACTGCTCCACAGGACCTTGTTCGCGGCGCTTGTTGGTGCGTTGCGCTGCGAGACAGGACTCTACAGCAGTGCAGGCCCGGCGGTCGAACTCACTCTGCGCACCCGGCCCGTCACGGCACGGCCGCGTCGATCGCCTTCACGATGCGCTTGTCCGAGACGGGGTACGCCGTGCCCAGCGCGTGCGCGAAGTAGCTGACGCGGAGCTCCTCGATCATCCAGCGGATGTCGAGGACCTCCTGCGGGACGGGCCTGCCCTGCGGCATCTGTTCGAGCAGCCACAGATACTCGTCGCGCATCTCGTGGACCTTCTCCATGCGGCTGGTGTCCCGCTGGACGCTGGTCGGCATCTGCTGCAGGCGCCGGTCCGCCGCCACCATGTACCGCATGAGGTCCGGCAGCCGCCGCAGCCCCGTCTCCGTCACGAAGCCCGGCTTGATGAGGGAGTTCAGCTGCTCCCGCACGTCCGAGAGGTTCGCGAGGAGCACCGCACTCTTCGTCGACTTCAGGCGGCGCTCGCAGGCGTGCCAGGCGGCGAGGACCTGCTGCACCTGGCCGACCGCGCGCACCGTCGTGTCGACGATCTCGGCGCGCACCTTGTCGAAGAGCTTGCGGTACGACTCCTCGTCCCAGACCGGCCCGCCGAAGTCCGCGATCAGCCGGTCCGCCGCGGCCATCGCGCAGTCGTCGAAGAGCGCCTGCATGGAGCCGTGCGGGTTGGCCGACAGGGCGAGCTTCTGCTGGTTGCTGAGCCGGTCGGAGGCGAACTTGGCGGGATTCACCGGGATGTTGCGCAGGATGAGGCGCCGGGTGCCGCGCCACATCGCCTGCTGCTGCTCCGCCTCGGTGTCGAAGAGGCGTACGGAGACGGTGTCGCCGTCGTCCACGAGCGCCGGATACGCCTTCACGGGCTGGCCGGCCCTGCGGGTCTCGAAGACGCGCGAGAGCGTGCCGAGCGTCCAGTCCGTCAGCCCGGTCCGCTCGACCGCCGAGGAGCCCGTCCGCTCCGCCGTCGCCGCGGCCGCCTGCGAGAGCGCCTTGCGGGCCTTCGGCTTCAGCCTGACCTTCAGCGTCTCCAGGTCCTTGTCCTCGGCGAGCTTCTTGCGCCGCTCGTCGGTGATCCGGAAGGTGATCTTCAGGTGATCCGGTACGCGAGTGAGGTCGAAGTCGTCCGGTGAGACGGGCACGCCCACCATCCGCTGCAGCTCGCGCGCCAGCGTGACGTGCAGCGGCTCCTGCAGCGGCACCGCACGCTCCAGGAACGCCTTCGCGAAGTTGGGCGCGGGGACGTAGTTGCGGCGGATCGGCTTCGGCAGGGAGCGGATCAGTTCGACCACGACCTCCTCGCGCAGGCCGGGGATCTGCCAGTCGAAGCCCTCGTCCGTGACCTGGTTCAGGACCTGCAGCGGGATGTGCACCGTCACGCCGTCCGCGTCCGCGCCCGGCTCGAACTGGTACGTCACCCGGAACGTGAGCTGCCCCTGGCGCCACGAGTCGGGATAGTCGTCCTTGGAGACGCCCTGCGCCTTCTCGTTGATCAGCATCGACCGCTCGAAGTCGAGCAGTTCGGGCTCCTCGCGCTGCTTCTTCTTCCACCAGGAGTCGAAGTGCGCGCCCGACACGACGTCCGCGGGCACCCGCTGGTCGTAGAAGTCGAAGAGCGTCTCGTCGTCGACGAGGATGTCGCGGCGCCGCGCGCGGTGCTCCAGCTCCTCGACCTCGGTGAGGAGTCTGCGGTTGGCGGCGAAGAACTTGTGGTGCGTGCGCCAGTCACCCTCGACGAGCGCGTTGCGGATGAACAGGTCGCGGGAGACCTCGGGGTCGATGCGGCCGTAGTTCACCTTGCGGTCGGTCACGATCGGGACGCCGTACAGCGTCACCTTCTCTATCGCCACCACCGCCGCCTGGTCCTTCTCCCAGTGCGGCTCGCTGTACGTGCGCTTGAGGAGGTGCTGGGCGAGCGGCTCGACCCACTCGGGCTCGATGCGCGCGTTGACCCGGGCCCAGAGGCGGGAGGTCTCGACGAGCTCGGCCGACATGATGAAGCGCGGGGGCTTCTTGAAGAGCGCGGAGCCGGGGAAGACCGCGAACTTCGCGTTGCGGGCGCCGATGTACTCGTTCCGCCCGCCGCCGCGCTGCTTGGGGTCCTTCTCCTTGCTCTCCTTCGACTCCTTCACGTCCTTCATCCCGATGTGGGACAGCAGGCCGGCGAGGAGGGAGATGTGGATGTGCTGCTCGGGGGCATCGTCTTCGTTGAGATGGATGCCCATCTGCTTGGCGACCGTGCGCAGCTGCGAGTAGATGTCCTGCCACTCGCGGATCCGCAGGAAGTTCAGGTACTCCGCCTTGCACATGCGGCGGAAGGAGGACGAGCCGCGCTCCTTCTGCTGCTCCCGGACGTACCGCCAGAGGTTCAGGTACGCGAGGAAGTCGCTCGTCTCGTCCTTGAAGCGCGCGTGCTGCTGGTCGGCCTGCGCCTGCTTCTCGGCCGGGCGCTCGCGCGGGTCCTGGATGGAGAGCGCCGCGGCGATCACCATGACCTCGCGCACGCAGCCGTTCTTGTCGGCCTCCAGGACCATGCGGGCCAGCCGCGGGTCGACGGGGAGCTGGCTGAGCTTGCGCCCCTGCTCGGTGAGCCGCTTCTTGGGGTCCTTCTGGCCCGGGTCCAGCGCGCCCAGTTCCTGGAGGAGCTGGACGCCGTCGCGGATGTTGCGGTGGTCCGGCGGGTCGATGAAGGGGAACTTCTCGATGTCGCCGAGGCCGGCCGCGGTCATCTGCAGGATGACCGAGGCGAGGTTCGTACGGAGGATCTCCGCGTCCGTGAACTCGGGACGCGAGACGAAGTCCTCCTCGCTGTACAGCCGGATGCAGATGCCGTCCGACGTACGGCCGCAGCGGCCCTTGCGCTGGTTGGCGCTGGCCTGGCTGATCGCCTCGATGGGCAGCCGCTGCACCTTCGTGCGGTGGCTGTAGCGGGAGATGCGGGCCGTGCCCGGGTCGATCACGTACTTGATGCCGGGGACGGTCAGCGAGGTCTCGGCGACGTTCGTCGCGAGGACGATGCGTCTGCCCGTGTGCTGCTGGAAGACGCGGTGCTGCTCGGCGTGCGAGAGCCGGGCGTAGAGGGGGAGGACCTCGGTGGACCGGTAGTTCTTCTTGTTCAGCGCGTCCGCCGTGTCCCGGATCTCGCGCTCTCCGGAGAGGAATACGAGGATGTCGCCGCCGGCGCCCTCGGCCTGGAGCTCCTCGACGGCGTCCGTGATCGCGGTGATCTGGTCGCGGTCGGAGTCCTCCGAGTCGTCTTCGAGGAGCGGGCGGTAGCGGACCTCGACGGGGAACGTACGGCCGCTGACCTCGACGATCGGCGCGTCCCCGAAGTGCCGCGAGAAACGCTCGGGGTCGATGGTCGCGGATGTGATCACGACCTTCAGGTCCGGGCGCCTGGGCAGCAGCTGGGCGAGGTAGCCGAGCAGGAAGTCGATGTTGAGCGAGCGCTCGTGGGCCTCGTCGATGATGATCGTGTCGTACGCGCGCAGCTCGCGGTCCGTCTGGATCTCGGCGAGCAGGATGCCGTCCGTCATCAGCTTCACGTACGTGTCGGCGCCGACCTGGTCGGTGAAGCGGACCTTCCAGCCGACGGCCTCGCCGAGCGGCGTGTCCAGCTCCTCGGCGACGCGCTCGGCCACCGTGCGGGCCGCGATGCGGCGGGGCTGCGTGTGTCCGATCATGCCGCGCAGGCCCCGGCCGAGCTCCATGCAGATCTTGGGGATCTGCGTGGTCTTGCCCGAGCCCGTCTCGCCCGCGACGATCACGACCTGGTGGTCGCGGATCGCCTCGGCGATCTCGTCCTTCTTCTGGCTGACCGGCAGTTGCTCCGGATACGTGATCACGGGCAGCCGGGAGCCGCGCTCGGCCATCCGCGCCTCGGCCTTCTCCACGTCCGCCGCGATCTCGGCGAGGACGGCGGCGCGGGCCTCGGGCTTACGGATCCGGCGGGCACCCTCCAGCCGCCGGCCTATCCGGTGCTCGTCGCGCAGCGAGAGCTCGGAGAGGCGGGGGGCGAGGGTGTCGAGGGCGAGGGCGGGCTGCGTAGACATACGAGTTCCAGGATCTCACCCGCGACTCGGCAGTGGCGAACCGATTTCCCGCGGGGCGGGGCCCGGCACGTACGATTCCGGGCATGTTGTCCCGTGCCCGCATGCCGTGGTGCCCCCTGGTGGGGGTGCTGCTCGTGCTGCTCGTGGTGCTCGGGATGTTCTGCGCGCCGGCGGTGGCCGGGCGGTCCGCGCCCGCGGTGGTCGCCGTGCCTTCCGCGCCCGCGGTGGTCGCCGCACCTTCCGCGGTGGCTCCCGTCGCGCATTCGGGCGTGGGCCACGACCGGCCCGGCTGCGGCAAGGGCACACGCCAGGACGGCGGGGAACACCCCGCGTCGCCGCCGCGCTCCAGCTCCGCGTACGAGCTGCTGCCCGCGCTGTACGAGGCGCACGGCGGCGTCGGCTCCTGGGGCGCCGACCAGGCGTTCCTCGACCTGACCCCCGTGCGCGGCCCGCCGGAGCTGGTGCCGCCGTCCCCGGTCGATCTCTCCATCCTGCGCGTGTAGGAGGCCCCTGTCCCAGGGGCCCCTTCATCGACGTACAACAGGACAAGAGAGATCGCTCTGATGCCCAAGAACGGCAAGACCGACAGCAAGAAGAGCCGCAACATCGCCATCGGCGCGGGCGTCGCCGTCGCCGCGCTGCTGCTCGGCGTCGCCTCGTACACGGCGACCAAGCCCGAGGACTCCGGCAGCACCGTGAAGGAGGCGGCCGCGGGCGCCGCGCCCTCCGCCGACGCGCAGAACGGCGTCTACCCCGAGTTGGAGAAGCTCGCGCGGCGCGACGCCGGGGACCCGCTCGCACAGGGCCGCGCCGACGCGCCCGTCGTGATGGTCGAGTACGCCGACTTCAAGTGCGGCTTCTGCGGGAAGTTCGCCCGCGACACCGAGCCGGGCCTCGTGAAGAAGTACGTCGACGAGGGCACCCTGCGCATCGAATGGCGCAACTTCCCGATCTTCGGCAAGGACTCCGAGCGGGCCGCGCGCGGCGCGTGGGCGGCCGGGCGCCAGGACCGCTTCTGGCAGTTCCACGAGGCCGCGTACGCCGAGGGGTCCAAGGAGAAGGGCTTCGGCGACGACCGGCTGAAGGAGATCGCACGCAAGGCCGGGGTCAAGGACGTCGACCGGTTCATGAAGGACGCGGACAGCGACGCCGCGGGGTCCGCCGTGCGCAAGGACCAGGAGGAGGCGTACGGCCTCGGGGCCGCGTCGACGCCGTCCTTCCTGATCAACGGGCGGCCCGTCTCCGGCGCCCAGCCGGACGAGGTCTTCCACCAGGCGATCGAAGCGGCGGCCGCGAACGCGAAGCCCGGCACGGCGGGGAAGCCCGGCGCGGCGGGGCAGTCCGGCGCGGCGGGGAAGTCCGCGGGGCCGAAGGCGGGCCGCGACGAGGGTGGTTCCGAGTGACCGCCGACGTCGGGTACTTCGCCGCGTTCCTCGGCGGTCTGCTCGCCCTCGTCAGCCCGTGTAGCGCACTGCTGCTGCCGGCCTTCTTCGCCTACTCCATCGACTCGGCCTCCCGCCTCGTCGCGCGGACCGGGATCTTCTACGCCGGGCTCGCGACCACGCTCGTGCCGCTCGGCGCCGCCGGGTCCTACGCGGGACGGTTCTTCTTCGGCCACCGCGACCAGCTGGTCCTCGTCGCCGGGTGGCTGATCGTCGGGCTCGGGGTGCTGCAGATCCTCGGCATGGGGTTCGCCTCGCGGAAGATGGCGGAGCTGTCGGGGCGGATCCGGCCGACCACGGCGTTCTCCGTGTACGCGCTGGGGGCGGTGTACGGACTCGCCGGGTTCTGTGCGGGGCCGATCCTCGGCAGCGTCCTGACGGTGGCCGCGGTCAGCGGCAGCCCCGTCTACGGAGGTCTGCTGCTCGCCGTCTACGCCCTGGGGATGGCCGTGCCGCTCTTCCTGCTCGCGCTGCTCTGGGAGCGGTTCGAGCTGGGGCGGCGCGGGTGGCTGCGGGGGCGGACGTTCCGGCTCGGGCGGGTCGAGCTGCACACGACGTCGCTGCTGTCGGGTCTCTTCTTCATCGCCCTCGGGGCGCTGTTCCTCGTCTACGACGGGACGACGGCGCTGCCCGGCCTCCTGGACGTGGACGACTCGTTCGCGGTGGAGCAGTGGGCGGGCGGCTTGGGCCGTGCCGTGCCGGATGCCGTGCTGTTGATCGGTGTCGTGGTGCTGGTGGGGGCGGTGCTGGCTGTGCGGGGGTGGCGGCGGGGGTGGCGGCGGCGGAGTAAGTCCGTTTCGTCGACTGCGGAGTGATCTGAGTGGGTCGGATACTTTTACGTGGTTTAGCGTATTCGTATGCCTGATCAGGAACCGGGACCGGAGCCGGAGTCGCGAGTGGAGCAGCACCAGCTGGGGGAGGGTGGGGCGCATGCTGCGGGTGGTGCGGATGCCCATGGTGCGCATGGTGCGCACGGGCGTGTGCCTACCCGGAGCGAGCGGTGGGGCGCGTTCAAGCAGTCGCCTTTCCTGCCCGCGCTCGTGCTCGTGTTCATCCTGGCGGCGGCCGCCGGGCTCTTCGCGGGTTCGTACACGTACTCCATGGCGAAGCCCACCCCGCACCGCATCCCCACCGCGGTCGTCGACGCCCCGGACACGGCACGCGGCAAGGCCTTCCTCGACGGCATGGAGAAAGCGCTGAACGCCTCGCTGGAGGTCCACCGGTACGACAGCCGGGCGGCGGCCCGGCAGGACATGGAGGAACAGAAGGTCTTCGCGATCCTCGACGTGACGCCGTCCGGCGGGGGTGAGGGCAAAGTGACGCTCGACCTCTCCGGGGCATCCGGGGCCTCCGTCGCGCAGGTGCTCGCGGAGACCGCGCCGAAGGTGGGCAAGGCGGTCGGGGTGCCGGTGACGGTGAAGGACGTCAAGCCGCTGCAGGAAGGGGACCCGCGCGGGCTCGCCATCTTCTACATCTCGCTGGCGGCCGTGATCATCGGCTTCGTCGGGGCGATCCAGCTGAGCGTGCACGCGCGCGGGCTGAATCCGGCGGAACGGATCGGGTTCACCGTGCTGTACGCGCTGCTCGGCGCGTTCGTCATCGCGGCGGTCGTGGACTGGTGGCTCGGGGCGCTCGACCTGCCCTTCGTGGAGTCCTGGCTGATCCTGGCGCTCACGATGTTCACGTCGGGGATGGTCTTCACGATGTTCAACACGCTGTTCGGGCGGTGGGCGATGATCCCGACGTGGGGGCTGATGGTGCTCCTCGGCAATCCGTCGTCCGGGGGAGCGGTGTCGTGGCCGCTGCTGCCGTCCGTGCTCGGTCACATCGGGCAGTGGCTGCCGCCGGGGGCGTCTGTCAACGCGCAGCACACGGCGGTGTACTTCGGCGGCCACCAGCACGCGTTTCCGTTTCTGGTCCTTGCGGGGTGGGCGCTGCTGTCGAGCACGGTGTTCTGGGTGTGGCGCCATCGGCATCCGGGGGGACGGGTTTCGGTGCCGGCCCATGCGGGGGCTTAGGCGGTGGTGGGGGGCGGGGGCGTGGGGGGGGGGGGGGGGGGGCCGACCACCAACCGGCCCGGGCCGGACAAAA
>NZ_JBHVZA010000036.1:27317-69115 GCF_042880275.1 Streptomyces sp. NPDC058308 | reverse complement strand
TGCCGTCAAGAGGGTGTCTAAATTGGTCGTCACAACCCGATGTTGGACACCCTCCCTCCGTCTGAGAACCCCGCTATCGGAACTACTCGTCTAGGACCCCGTCCTAGGACCCCGTCTCCACCCACGGGAGTACGCGGGTGTCGGGCGCTCATCCTCCGGGAGGCCCGGCAATCGGTACGAGGGCATGACGCCCGGAACTCCCTCCGCACCTAAATTTGAGGTCAAGCGGCGGGTGTAGCACTCGTCCCCCGAGGTCAGACACTCGCCGCTGCCAAAACCACAACGAAGCGGTCAGGAGAGGAATCATGGCGGACACGGCACCGCGGACCATGATCCGCACGCAAGGGCGCAGGTTCTCCGCGTTCGGCGTCCGCCCGTCCGGCACGCGCCATCCCTTGGTGGCGACGGCCATGGTCCTCCCGCTGGCAGCCCTGCTCGTGGTCGTCTTCGGCGGCTGGGAAGCAGTGGTCACACAAGCGTCGTCCGTGGGCGTGATGCTGGGGCGCTGAGCGGCGCCCCAGGCCCGGAAGAGCGGTCCGGGCGGGGACATCCGGCCATGAAACCCCGTGGGGACGGGGGTGCGGCGGACGGCAGAATGCCCGCGCAGCTGGGGAGCTGCGCGGGCATTGCCATGCGGTGTTCCGGACGCGGTGCGTTGCGGCGGCTCGCGCGGGGTGGATGATGCCTGCGATGCGGTCGGGCTCCCCCCCGGCGGGGGCGGACACGTACAGCCGGGTGTTCCGCGCCACGGGTCCGAGACGGGGACGGCCAGGGCGGGACGGGGTCTGCCGGGGCCGGACGGGGTCGGCCAGGGCGGGCCCGGGCTCACCGGCGCGGGCCGGGCCGCCCTGCCGAGCCCCGGCCGGTAGCCGTACGCTTCGGCGACGGAACCGAGCCCCCGACGTACGGAAAGCCCCGTGACCTCCGCGATTCTTCCCGCCCTGACCGCCGCGGTCCGCGCCGCGGCCCATCCGCCGCCAGGAGGGCCCGGCGCCTGCGGGGGAGGCGACGCGATCCTCGCGGAGCGGGCCGACGCCACCGTCGTCCGTCACGGCGGCGTCGTCGCGAAGGCCCACGCCCCCGACACGGACCCCGCAGAGCTGGCGGCCCGCCTCGACGTGGCGGCCCGCCTCCCGGGGATCCTCCTCGCACCGCTGCGCCCCGCCGCCACGGACCTCCACGGCCGCCTCGTCACCCTCTGGCCGCACGGCGTCCCGGTCGACCGCGACGACCCCGACGCCGCCCCCTGGGAGGCCGTCGCCACCCTCCTCGCCCGCCTGCACGCCACACCCCCGGCCGCGCTCCCGCGCACTCTCCCGGCCATGCGCGGCCCGGCGAAGGCCGCCCGCGCCGTCGACCGCCTCCGCGCGAGCGGCCCGCACTCCGCCGCGCCCCCCGTCCTGCGCGCCTGGGCGGACCTGCCGCCCTGGGCCCGCGCCGAGGCTCCCGCGCCGGGACCGCGGCGCCTCTGTCACGGAGACCTCCACCTGGGCCAGCTCGTCCGCGCCCCCGAGGGGAACTGGCTGCTCATCGACGTGGACGACCTGGGCGATGGCGACCCCGCGTGGGACCTCGCGCGCCCCGCCGCCTGGTTCGCGTGCGGCCTGCTCGCCCCCGGGGAGTGGACCCGCTTCCTGGACGCCTACCGGGGAGCCGGTGGCCCGGCGGTGCCGACGGGCGGCGCCGATCCCTGGCCGGCTCTGGACGTCCCCGCCCGCGCCCTCACCGTGCAGACCGCGGCGCTGGCGATCACCAAGTCGGTCGCCGCGGGCCGCCCCCTGGACGAGGTCGAGCAGGCCCTGGTCGACGCCTGCGACCGGATGGGCAAAGTGGCGGCCCGACCGGCTCAGTTCGCCCCGGACACCACGAAGTAGGGTGCAACGCACCGAAGCCGGGCAGTGTTCCGGCGAAGCAGTCACCACCGGCGAGGAGTTGAGCCGTCCATGCAGTGCCCCAAGTGTCACGCACCGATGCACACGTACAACCGCAATGGCGTCCAGATCGAGCAGTGCAACAACTGCCGCGGGATATTCCTGGACTACGGCGAGCTGGAGTCCCTGACCCGCCTGGAGGCGCAGTGGGGCGGCCAGCAGGTCCCACCGCCGCCCGCGCCGCCGGCCCCGCAGGCCTACCCCGCGGCGCCCGCTCCGGCCTGGGGCGCCCCGCATGGCGGTCACGGCGGTCACGGGGGCCATGGCGGTCACTACGGCCACAACCGTCACAAGAGCTTCGGGCACATGCTCTTCTCGTCCTGAGTGACTCCGGGGCGTTCCCGGGGTGACTTAAGGAGTCACCCCGGGAACGACGAAGCCCCCGGCCGTGGAGACGGCCGGGGGCTTCATGTGGTGGTGCGCGATACTGGGATTGAACCAGTGACCTCTTCCGTGTCAGGGAAGCGCTCTCCCGCTGAGCTAATCGCGCAGGTGAACCTGCGTGTGCTGCGTACTGCGTGCGCGATACTGGGATTGAACCAGTGACCTCTTCCGTGTCAGGGAAGCGCTCTCCCGCTGAGCTAATCGCGCGGGACGACCCTCATGAAGGCGGCCTTCGTGAAGATCCAGTGGACGATACTGGGATTGAACCAGTGACCTCTTCCGTGTCAGGGAAGCGCTCTCCCGCTGAGCTAATCGTCCTTGGAGGTGGAGACGGGATTTGAACCCGTGTAGACGGCTTTGCAGGCCGTTGCCTCGCCTCTCGGCCACTCCACCAGGAGTGCGGGGGTTCGGGAAGATCCCCCACTTCCTGCGAGCGGACGACCAGGTTCGAACTGGCGACCTCAACCTTGGCAAGGTTGCGCTCTACCAACTGAGCTACGTCCGCTTGTCTTTCCCGGTCCGCTTGCGCGTCCCGGCGACGTGTTGAACTCTAGCGGATTCCTGGGCCAGTACAAAAACGCGTTTGCGCAGCGTGCTGCGCTGTCGCTGGCCAGGGCACGGCCGACCCGCCGGTCATAGACTCACAGCCGTGCACAACCCCGCTCTGACATCCCCTTCTGCGCTCCCACCCATGGCGCGCTTCGGCGGTCGCGTGGCCACCGGCCTGCGCGACGTGACCAGCGATCCCGCGGCCCTGGACTCCACCGGCTTCTGGGCGGTGTCCGCGGACTTCGAGGGGGGTCTGGTCTGCGCCCGCTTCGACGACGTGCGGGAGGAGGCCGTGCCCGCCCCCGTCCCGGGCCGGTGGCGCGGTCCGGCGGCCGACGCGTGGACGTCCTCCCTCGACCGCGCCGCGTACCTGGAGGGCGTGCGGCGGGTACGGGCGTACATAGCCGCCGGCGAGGTCTATCAAGCCAACCTCTGCCGCGTACTGTCCGCGCCCGTTCCCGCCGACGCCGACGTGGAAGCCCTGACCGCTCTGCTCGCGCGCGGGAACCCGGCCCCCTACGCCGGGACCATCCGGCTCCCCGGACACGGCGTGGAGATCGCCACCGCGTCCCCCGAACTGTTCCTGCGCCGCGTCGGCCGCACGGTGGAGTCGGGCCCCATCAAGGGCACGGGACGGACCGAGGCGGACCTCCTGGAGAAGGACTACGCCGAGAACGTCATGATCGTGGACCTCGTCCGCAACGACCTCGGCCGCGTCTGCGCGACCGGCACGGTGACCGTCCCCGACCTCTGCGTGGTCGAGAAGCACCCCGGCCTCGTCCACCTCGTCTCCACCGTCGCCGGGGAGCTGAGTCCCGGAGCGGGCTGGCCCGAGCTGTTCGGCGCCGCCTTCCCGCCCGGCTCCGTCACCGGCGCACCGAAGTCCAGCGCGCTGCGGATCATCGACGAACTGGAGACCGCGCCCCGCGGCCCGTACTGCGGCGGCATCGGCTGGGTGGACGCCGACCGGGGTACCGGAGAGCTCGCCGTCGGCATCCGCACCTTCTGGATCGACCGGGCCGAGGGCATGCTGCGCTTCGGCACCGGGGCGGGCATCACCTGGGGCTCGGACCCGGCGGGGGAGTGGCGGGAGACCGAGCTGAAGGCCGCGCGGCTGCTGGGGGTAGCGTCGGGGACGTACGCAGCGAGTGGAGGAACCCCAGCGTGAAGATATGGCTCAACGGCGGTCTGCAGGATCTTGATTCCGCCCGCGTCTCCGTGCTCGACCACGGCCTTACGGTGGGCGACGGCGTCTTCGAGACGGTGAAATCGGTCGAGGGCAGGACGTTCGCCCTGACCCGCCACCTGGCCCGGCTCGCGCGCTCGGCGCGCGGCCTCGGCCTGCCCGAGCCGGACCTGGACGAAGTGCGCCGCGCCTGCGCCGCCGTCCTGGAGGCAAACCCCCTCCCGCTCGGCCGGCTGCGGATCACCTACACCGGAGGACTCTCGCCGCTCGGCTCGGACCGCGGGAACCAGGGCACCACGCTCGTCGTCGCGCTCGGCGAGGCCCCGCGGCGCCCCGCCGCCACCGCGGTGATCACGGTGCCGTGGACGCGCAACGAACGCTCCGCGCTGACCGGCCTGAAGACGACCTCGTACGCGGAGAACGTCGTCGCCCTGGCCCGCGCCCACGAACAGGGCGCTTCGGAGGCGCTGTTCGCGAACACCGTCGGGCAGCTCTGCGAGGGGACGGGCTCGAACGTCTTCGTCGTGCTCGACGGCGAGATCCACACCCCGCCGGTGGCCTCCGGCTGTCTCGCGGGCATCACGCGCGAGCTGGCCGTCGAGTGGACGGGCGCCCGCGAGAGCGACCTGCCCCTGGACGTCCTCGACCGGGCCGACGAGATCTTCCTGACGTCGACGCTGCGCGACGTCCAGGCCGTGCACCGCGTCGACGGACGCCAACTCCCCGGCGCCCCGGGCCCGGTGACCACCAAGGCGATGCGGGTGTTCGACGAGCGGGCCGCGGACGACCTGGACCCGTAAGTCCGCCGAATCCCCGGTGACGCGGCGGGCCCGGGATGGGTAGAACGTCAGTGATGACCACGACCCTGCGGCCCAGCGGGCCGCTTCAGCAGGGCGCCGACGGCGCCAAGGCGCGCACGTACGACGTCTGCGTGAACAGCCGCCCTGTGGGGTCGATAGGCCTCGCCACGCACGACGAGTTCGGGCCCGGGGTGTGCCGCGTGAGCGACCTGCGGATCGCCGGACCCGACCGCAGGCGCGGGCGTGGCACCGTCGCCGCGCTGGCCGCCGAGGAGGTGGCGCGCGGCTGGGGCTGCCGGCGCATCGAGGCGGTCGTCCCGGCCGCGGCGGAGGCGGCCCTGCGCCTGGCCACGGCTCTTGGGTACGTCGAGCGGAGCCGCCGGATGGCGAAGCCGCTCACCGACGTGCCGCCGCTGCCCGAAGGCACAGAGTGGCGGGCCATGGCCGAGGACGACCGCGGGCCGTGGGTGGCGCACGCCCGGGAGGAGTACGTGCGCGACTGGACCGGGCGCGGTGTGCCCGAGGCGGAGGCCCGCGCGAAGGCCCGCGCCGACCACGAGCGTCTTCTCCCGCGGGGCCTCGCGACGCCGGACGTCCGGCTGAGCGTCCTTGCGCGCCGGGGCGCGAAGGTCGGCGTCCTGTGGACTGCCGTCGAGGACGACGCGGTGTTCGTCGTCAGGGTCGACGTGGACGCCGCACACCGCGGGCACGGACACGGCCGCTCCCTGATGCTCGTCGCGGAGACGCAGGGAGTCGCGGCGGGACGGAACCGCATCGCCCTCAACGTCTTCGCGGGCAACGCCCCGGCCCTGCGCCTGTACGAGTCGCTCGGCTACGAAGCAACCTCGTACTGCCTCTACAAGCCGCTGCTCTAGGCCCTGTCGTCAAACTCGCGTCGTTCGCCCGGAGGGCGGCCTCGCGGCGTCTGGTGCGTGCGATCGCAAGGCGGAGGGTCATCCCGGTACTGGGCGTACCGGGATGAGCCCGACAACGCGGCGAGCGTGCGTGCCAGGCGTCGCGAGGCAGACGCGAGTTTGACGACAGGGCCTAGCGCACGCGCGCGTCTCCTCGCCGACGTCCCGCCGGAGGCGGTGGCGTCCTCGCAGGGGTTGCACAAGGAGCCGTCCCCGTGGGCCATGCGGTAGCACCTTGGGGGCCGTTCGGGTGGAGAGCGGGTGCTGCCCCGTTACCCGGCCCTGCTGCCGCGGCAGGTGACAGAGCGACAGTATCTGCGTATTCCAGGAGGAATATTCTCATGCGCGTTCGCTCGACCATCCTCGCCGCCGCTCTCACCGTGTCCGTCCTGGCCGTCGGGGCAGGCGCGGCCGTCGCCAACGACGACTACAACGGCCCGCACCACGAGATGGGCTACCACCACAAGGGGTTCGCCGGTACGTACGACAGCGTGGGCGGCCCGCTCGGCATCGTCTGGTCCCAGGCCGCGGGCTACGGCCACGAGGGCAGGGGTTACGAGTCCGGCGACCGTCACTGACGCACGCGCCCGGTACCCAAGGACGGCGCGGTGGTGAGGAGGGCTTCAGCCTTTCTCCCCACCGCGCCGTCCTGCGCCGGATAGATCTAACAAAGCACTACTGGCCGGCGTCCGCGGCCAGCAGGCGGTCGGCGATCTCCTCGATGCGCTCGCGCAGCCCTTCCTGGCTCTTGCCGCCGTCCAGCCGTTGGCCGTCGATGACGTACGTCGGCGTGCCGGTGACACCGATCGCCTTGCCCTCGGCCTGGTCGGCGTCGACGATCAAAATGTGCCGTCCGTCGATCAGGGCGGTGTCGAACTCCTCGGCGTCGAGGCCGAGTTCGCGGGCGGTGTCGACCAGATGGGGCTCCCCCTTGCGGTCGAGCTCCTCGACCCCGGCGAGCACAGCCTCGACGTACTCCCATCCCTTGCCCTGTTCAAGGGCCTCCTCGGCGGCCTGGGCGGCGGCGAAGGAGTGCTTGTGCTTTTCCAGGGGGAAGTGCCGCAGGCGCAGCTCGACGCGGTCGCCGTAGCGGGCGCGCAGGGCGCGCACGTCGTCGAGGGCGGTACGGCAGTCGGGGCACTGCAGCTCGCACCAGACGTCGAGGACGACGGGGCGGGCGGGGGAGGAGTCGCTCATGGGCACAGTCTTCCAGCCCGCGCGGCCGCTTCCCAACCGGGCCGGGGCGCCGCGGACCGGCACCTGGGGAGGAGACCGGACCCCGAGATGACCCGGAAATGTCCCTGAGGTCCGACCGGGACATGGCTCCCCGGTGCCCACCCGGTGCAGGATGGAAGGGACGACAGCGTCATATTCCGACGCAAGCCTGCATGCCTGGAGGACCGGATGATTGCCGAGACCGTCTGTTCCGCCGTATCCGCGGCCGGGCTGGGCATCGCCGCGGTCACGGCCTACCGCAAGCGTTTCCTCTCCGCGGCCCGCCTGGCCGCGTACTCCCTCGTGCCGGTGGGCCTCGTGATGACCGGTGTCGTCGGCTGGGCCGCCGACACGGCGTTCAGCCTCAAGGCGTGGGTCGGCTTCGGCGTGCTCGGCGTGGCCTGGCTCATGTTCCTGGGCACGCGCGCGATCGAGCGCCGCACGGGTGGTACCCGCAAGGAGCGCAGGGCCGCGAAGGCCGCCCAGCGCGAGGCGGTGGCCCCCGCGGCGTCGGCGCCCTCGCTCGGTGCGAGCGCACGGCCGGCCGCGGGGCGTCCCGCGGCCAAGCCGCGGCAGGCCGCGCCCGCGGAGGACTTCAGCGACATCGAGGCGATTCTGAAGAAGCACGGCATCTGACGGCGAGGGTGGTCGTCAACCACCGACTGCGTTCCCTTGTCTCTCATGACCATGGGCGGCTCCCTCGTTCGAGTGCGTTGCGGGGTCGGCGGGGCTCACGAGGGGACATGCCGGTGGGGCAGGGACGGAACGCCCCGGACGCTGCGCTTTCGCCTGTTCACGGGAGTTCGCCTGTTCACGGGATCCGGCGAACGCCCGCTCCGGCCGGGCGTGTTGGTACGCGGACCTGTCGATGCTGCGTCATCATCACCGCGAGATGCTGGACACCACCACAGAGGGCGATGCCGCCCCGTCGGACGACGGCAGGCAAGCGGCACCGGCCCATCAGCGACGACCTGCCGACACCGAGCGGCACGGCCCCGACGGCGAAGCGGAGCGGCCCGCCGGCCACGAGGAGCGGCAGGGCTGTCTCTTCGCCCTCTCCCAGCCACCCTTGATGATCTTTCTGGCGGTGATCGGCACCCTGATCCTGCTGGCTTCCCTGCACGACCTGCTGCTGCTCTAGGCCCTGTCGTCAAACTCGCGTCGTTCGCCCGGAGGGCGGCCTCGCGGCGTCTGGTGCGTGCGATCGCAAGGCGGAGGGTCATTCCGGTACTGGGCGTACCGGGATGACCCGACAACGCGGCGAGCGTGCGTGCCAGGCGTCGCGAGGCAGACGCGAGTTTGACGACAGGGCCTAGGAGCCTGGTTCAGCTGTTCTAGCCCGCTGCCTCACGGCGACGGGCGCGGTACGCGGCGACGTGCAGGCGGTTGCCGCAGGTGCGGCTGTCGCAGTAGCGGCGCGAGCGGTTGCGCGAGAGGTCGACGAAGGCGTGCCGGCAGTCCGGGGCCTCGCAGCGCCGCAGCCGTTCCTGCTCACCGGCGACCACGAAGAAGGCCAGTGCCATCCCGCAGTCGGCGGCGAGGTGGTCCGCGACGGACGCCCCGGGCGCGAAGTAGTGGATGTGCCAGTTGTAGCCGTCGTGGTCGGTGAGCCGGGGCGTGGTGCCCGCCGACGCGATCAGCTCGTTGAGGATCGCGGAGGCGGTCCGCGGCTCGGGGTGCGCGAAGACCTCCCCGAAGCGGTCGCGGATGCGGTGGACGTCGGCGAGGTCCTCCGCCGAGAGCACCCCGACGTCGCTCACGTCGTGGGTCCGTACGAACTCACCGAGTGCCGCCACGTCGGCGAGCCCGTCCGTGCCGTTCGTTTCCGGTGCGGTGTTCACCAGATCGACCACGGAGTCGAGAGAACACCGGGTGTCGTGGGTGATCAGCACGATTCGCTCCCTGGCCTGGGGGTCGGGCCGGTGCCCGCCGATGCTGGCCGATGCTAGCGGCTTACCCACGGGACGCACCGGCGCCGTCGCCCCGAGTCGGACGGCGTCGGTGGTTCTCGACGCGCCGTGCGGCGGTTAGCTCTCGGCCAAGATGTGTGAGAGCTCCGTGTCGAGATCGAAATGGCGGTGTTCCGTGCCGGGTGGCACGGCTGCATCCGTTCGCTTCAGGAAGGACTCCAGGGCCCGCGCCGGGGCCTCGAGCAGAGCCTCGCCCTCCGGCGAGCTCAGGGCGATGCAGACAACGCCCTGACCGTGGCTCCGGGACGGCCAGACTCGGACGTCGCCGGTTCCGGTGGGCCGGTGCAGGCCCTCGGCGAGGAGGTCGCGGGCGAACACCCACTCGACGGTTTCCTCGGCTCCGGTGTGGAAGGTGGCGTGCACGGCATAGGGATCGGCCGTGTCATACCGCAGTCCTGCGGGTACAGGCAGTGAGGACTCGCTCGACACAACGAGGCGCAGGTGCAGCTCGCAGCTGACCGTGGTGTTCATAAGCGCCAGGGCCTTTCGCTCAGTGTGCGCTCGGGGATTCGCACGTCGGCGAAATCGACATGCCACCTACGGTGCCGTTGTAAACCCCTCTGAGGGATTTGCGTGTCTTTATCTGCCTCCTTTGGCGGATTGTGCTGTCCGGTCATGCACCCATTCCGGTGACGGGTTTCCGTCCGGTAGGGTTTGGCCGCATGAATACGGGGAGTAACGAACCGGCGGAGGCCGTGGATCCGGTCGCCGGAGTCAAGGGAGTCAAGCCCGAGCAGCCGCTCGGCTCGCGGGCGCCGGAGTTCATCCAGGCCCGCAGGGCGCTGCACCTGAGCTGGCAGGTCGGCGTCTTCGTCGTGGGCCTCGCGGTCGTCGTCGCGGGCATCATCATGCTGCCCCTGCCCGGACCGGGCTGGCTGGTGATCTTCGGTGGCATGGCGATCTGGGCCACGGAGTTCGTCTGGGCCCAGCTGGTGCTCCGCTGGACGAAACGCAAGGTCACCGAGGCGGCACAGCGTGCACTCGACCCCAAGGTGCGGCGCAGGAACATCATCCTGACGACCGTCGGCCTCGTGATCATCGCGGTGCTCGTCGGTGTCTACGTGTGGAAGTTCGGCATCACGATGCCGTGGAAGATCAAGGAGTGACCGACGGGTGACTCCGAGGCGGTCCGGAGCACCCGCTGACATGCGGTAATGTTCTCCGTGCGCCCGGGGCGATTAGCTCAGTGGGAGAGCGCTTCGTTCACACCGAAGAGGTCACTGGTTCGAACCCAGTATCGCCCACCCCGGATTACGGCCCGGAGGCTTTAGAGCCTCCGGGCCGTTGTCGTATTCCCGTGTCATTCAAGGGAATTGACGGGTCCACAGGTTGCGACGGGCCTGGAATCAGTGCATTCGGTCGAGCGCATTCCGGAACCGGCGTGCGTCGCGCAGCCGTTGTTCGTACGTGGCGCCCACGGCGAGGAGCAGCAGCCCCGCGAGCGCGGGCGGCAGCCAGCGGGGCAGTACGCCCATCACCTGCACGACGTACGGGGCCAGTTCGTGCAGCGCGTCCAGAGCGAGGACCGTGCCGCCGAGCACGAGCGGGGCGCGCAGCCGGTGGTGGGCGCCCAGCAAGGTCAGGGCGAGGGCCGCGGTGCCCAGCAGCAGCGGACGCGGCCAGTGCGGGTCGCTCCAGGCGGCCGCGAGGCTCGGCAGCAGCGTCACCGCGAGGCCCGGGCCGTACGCCGTCCAGGAGGAGGCCGCCGGGTCACGGCGCCGCCGCAGCACTCCGATGAACAGCGCGGGCACCGTCACCGGCAGCGTGTACGCCTCCGGGACCGACACCTCCCACGACGCCAGGCGCACCCAGCTCGCCAGGACGAACAGCGCCCCGGCCGCGTACCCGACGGCGTGGCGGTCCGGACGCAGCGCGGTGCCCGAGGCGATGAGCCCGCCGAGCGTGAGGGCGAGCGCCAGCGTGGGCCCGTCGCCCGAGGCGAGGGCGAGAGCGACGGCTCCGGCAGCAGCCGCCGTGACCTCGACGGGCACCACCAGGGGATGCCGGGCGGCACGCGGCACGACCAGTGCGGCCAGGGCGGGCACCACGAGCACCAGCAGCCCGATGTGTTCCGGGCGCAGCTCCCACGCGGCGCCCGCGGCACAGGCCAGCGCCGTGGCGTACGTGACGGACGCGCAGGCCGGGAGCGCCGCCGCGCCCGGAGAGGGCGCCGCGCCGCGCGCCATGCGTACGCAGGCCGCGAGGCAGGCCGCCGTGAGCAGGCCGAGCGTGGTGAGGGTGGCCGCCGTGGTGGCCAGCGAGAGGAACGCGGTGCTCACCGAGGAGACCAGCGCGAGTGCCGTGGCGGCCAGGGCCGGGACCACCGAAGTGGCGCGTGCGGCGACGACGAGCAGGACCGCGGTCACCAGGATCTGCGCCGACAGCCCGGCGGCGTACGGAAGCCGGAGCGCGGACGGCAGGGCGACGGCCGCGGCCCACCCGAGCACCGGCGCCCCGAACCGGGCCGCACGCCCCACCGCTCCGCTCCGCCGGTCGCTCACCACGACCAGCACGGCGGCGACGGTCACGAGCACCGGCGGGGCCATGAACGGGTGCGACAGCGGCAGTTCGAGCAGCAGCGCGTCCCGGGCGTCCGAGGGAGTGCCCGACCAGGCCCGGGTGGCCAGGCCGAGCGGCCCGAACAGGGCGAGCGCGGCCACGGGCAGCGCCCACAGCACGGCGAGCCCCTGCACCACGGCCGACGCCCCGGCGATCCCCCGCCGCAGCGGACCCGGCAGCGCGGCAGCGACGAGCGCCAACAGCGCGATGCCGCACGCCAGATGGACCGGCACCGTCCACGCGGCGGGCAGCGCCGTCCGCGGCACTGCGCACACCGCGGCCACCACGAGCAGGCCGCCGGCGCACGCCGCGCCGGCCGCGACGTCCGGACCCTTCGCCCACCACGCGGCCGCCAGCGCGATCGCGGCCGCGAGAAGGAGCAGGGCGCCCGCGCGGGCCGCCCCGGCCGGATCGGTGGCCCGCGCGGACAGCCAACCCGCGCTCGCCGCGCCCCACACCCCCAGCAGACAGGCACAGACCCTGGCGGCGGCCCGTACGGAACGGACACCCGCCCACAGCGCGAGCGCGGTGTCGAGAGCGGCCGTCACGAGCAGCGCGGCCGTCATCGCGTGATCACCGGCGTGCGCGGCGCCCGCCCAGAGGACCAGCGGGAGTTGGGCCGTCGCCACAGCCGTCGGCAACGGCAGGCGCAGACCGCCGAGGAGCAGGCCGTACCCCGCCCACAGCGCGGCGAGCACCGCGGAGGTCCCCGCCGCGTAGCCGAGGGCGCCGGTGTCGGGGAGCGCCAGATGGCGCAGTGCGTACGCGTCGAGCACCGTCAGCGCGAGCCCGAGGCCCGCCACCGCCTCCGCCGTCGAACGCAGCGAGCGGCGCAGCAGGAGCGCGGGCACGCCGAGCGCCGCAAGCGTCACGAGCCCGAGGACCGCACTGCGGCCGCCGATGCCCAAGTGGCCCCAGCTCACCACCGTGAAGGCGATGGCCGCGACGGTCAGGAGCACCCCGCCCAGCGTGAGCAGGACGTTCTGCGCGCTCGGCGGCGCGGCTCCGGGGGCGGGCGGCCCGGCCGGACGAGGGGGCGGCCCGGCCGGGCCCGCCACGCGCAGGACGCCGAGCAGCCAGGCCCGGCGCTGCAGCAACTGCACCCTGCGCGCCTCCAGTTGGCGCAACTCCCCGTCGAGGATGCGGAGCTCCTCGGCCGGAGGTGGAATGGTCGTCATGTCGGGGAAGTGTGGTCCCCGGCACACCGCACGGCATCGGTGCGGATACTCAGGACGTACTCAGATCCGGCGCCCGGCCTGGTCATCCGCCCCAGTGGGCCCGGCCCTTCCGGCAGACTGCCCCTATGGACTGGTGTCACTACCGTTTCCGCAGTGTCTGGGCCCTGCCCGGCGCGCCCGCCGACGCGTACGCCGCCCTGGAGCGGGTGCAGGACTACCCGCTCTGGTGGCCACAGGTGCGCGAGGTGACACCGCTCGACGAATTCAGCGGCATCGCCCGCTTCCGGTCCTTCCTGCCGTACGACCTGGTCGTCACCGCGCGGGAGCGGCGCCGCGACCCCGGCGCCGGGGTCCTGGAGATCTCCATGACGGGCGATCTGGAGGGGTGGGCGCGCTGGACCCTGCGGGCCGCGCCCGGTGGCACCCGGGCCCGCTACGACCAGGAGGTCGTCGTGCGCAGACGCCTGATGCGGCGCCTCGCCGTCCCCGGGCGCCCGCTGTTCCTGCTGAACCACGCGCTGATGATGCGCAGCGGGCAGCGCGGTCTCGCGGCGAGGCTGACAGCGGTTTGAAGGAAAGGCCTCCGGACCTGTATTGTTCAGTCCGTTCCCGGGCGATTAGCTCAGTGGGAGAGCGCTTCGTTCACACCGAAGAGGTCACTGGTTCGAACCCAGTATCGCCCACCCGGAGAATGCCGGTCCGTCAGCAGGCGGACCGGTTTTTTCATGTCCCGTTCCGCCGCTCAGGCGGCCGCCGAGAGCTCCGGACGCAGCGGCCACGCGGGATCCACGGCCTCCGGAGAGCCGCTCTTGGCGAACCACGCCTGCAGGCCACGAGCCTGCGCCGCGTGCCACACCGCCTGCAGCGTGTGCAGCTCGGCCGGCGAGAGGCGCTCGAGGCGCGCCGCGAAGCGCCGCCCCACCGCGCGGACCACGTCCAGGGCGGCCTGCGCGTCCGCCGCCGCGTCGTGCGCGTCCGCCAGCTCCACCTCGTACTGCGCGCACAGATCGGTGAGCGTGCGGCGGCCCTTGCGGTAGCGGTCCAGCTGTTTGTCCAGGACCCGAGGGTCGATCACGCACAGCGACGAGCCCTCCATGTACCGGCTCAGGGACGAGGCGCGGTGCCTGCGCAACTCCCGGTCCAGGATGGTCAGATCGAATGGCGCGTTCATCACCACGATCGGCCGGCCCGCCGCGCTCTGCTCGGCCAGGTCGCGCGCTATCTCCTCCATCACCGGCGACGGCCAGCGGCCGGTGCGCTGCAGATGATCCTCCGTCAGTCCGTGTATCGCGGTGGCCGACTCGGGCACCGGAACGCCCGGGTTCACCAGCCAGCGGGTGATGCGCGGCCGGGTGCCCGCGCCCTGCTGGACGACGACGGCGGCCGACACGATGCGGTCGGTCTCGACGTCGACGCCCGTGGTCTCTGTGTCGAATGCGGCCAAGGGGCCCTCGTACCAGCACGTCATAGTGACGCAACTCCTCGTTCAGTCCCGGCAGATGACGTTCGGTCCCCTGCCCACGCTGGTGATACCCGGGCCGTTTGCGCTGTACGCAGCCCGGAGACAACAGAGGTACGGGACCTGAAAACCGACGGCCCGAGCCAGTAACCACCGGGTTCGGAAGGCTTGTTGACCATGGCGCTCGCGCAGCCCGAACAGGGTGGGCTGCTGCCCGAGCGGATCGCACCGCCGCGCGGCACCCTCGCCACCACCGCCTGTATGGAGACCCTTCAGGTGGGCTATCTGCACGCCGTCGCGGCGGCCGCCGGATGCTCGCTCTCGCAGCCCTTTCCGGACAACGGCATCGACTGGCATGTCAGCCACAGCGGCCCCGGGCACACGGTCGACGACGAGGTCACCATCAAGGTCCAGCTGAAGTGCACGTACCAGCTGCCACCGAATCCGGCGGGGCCCGCCTTCTCCTTCACGCTCGACAACGCGCACCTGGTGAAGCTCGCCCGCACGCCGGTCTCGGTCCACAAGATCCTCGTCGTGATGATCGTGCCGCGCTCCCGAGACGACTGGCTGCGCGCCGGTCACGACCGGCTCGACCTGCGGCACTGCTGTTACTGGACCAATCTCGCCGGACACCCGGTGACCGGCCGGCGCAGGACCACCGTGCGCGTCCCCACCTCGCGGATCTTCGACGACCGAGCGCTCTGCGAGATCATGACGCGCGTCGGGACGGGAGGGAGACCCTGATGCACCGCCCCTTCGAGCACGACGAGCCAGTGCCTCCCGTCCGCCCGCACCCCGCCCCGGCCGCGGGCCAGTGGTCGCAGCCGCCCGAGCCCGCCCTGGTCGACCCCGCGGTGCTCGGCGCGCTGCTCTCCCGGCACGGCTGGCAGCGGCGCGGCGGAGCCCCCGGCCGCTACGCCCGGTGGACGCCGCCCGGCCCCGGCGGCGCGGGCACCAGCCTCCTGGTGCCCGAGAGCCGGGCCTTCCCCGACTGCGAGGACCTGCTCGGCGAGGCCCTCGTCGCGCTCTCCCGCAGCGCCTCGCCCGCCGCGCGCGAGGTACTCGTCGCCCTCGCCGTGCCCAGCGACGAGATCCACTGGTGGCGGGACGTGCCGGTGGGGCCCGCGGGCGCCGCGACCTGGCCCGCCGAGGAGCAACTGCGCGCCGCGGCGCGGCAGATGCTGCTCGCCGGGGCACTCGCCGCGCGCGGCCGCGCCGGGTACTACGGCGCACGGCACCGCGGCCCCGCCGCCGCGTCCCTGGAGAACGTCCTGGTCGGGCCCGCGACGGGCGGCCGAAGGCTCACCGCCTTCGTGCCCGTGCCTGCGGGGCGCCCGCTCGCGGTCCGGCTGCACCAGGCGCTGTACGCGGCCCGGGAGGCCGTCGACTACCAGCGCGCCACCGGCGGCATGGACGCCTTCGACGGCGCGGTCGGGGCGGGCGTCAGTCATGAGCTGACCGCGGCCCTCGTCGCGCTGGTGCGGGGCACGGAGGGGGCGCGCGTCGCGGTGGAGTGGGCGCCGGGCGCCGGGGCGCCCGAGGGGTGCGCGGCAGGTGCCGAGCCCGTCGAGTTCTCGCCGGGCGATCTGGCGGTCCTTCGGGAGGCGGGCGCCCGGTATCTGCGCGACGAGCCGTCGGTGCCGGTGCGGATCACCGGGGCCGTGGTGCGGATGCGGCGCTCGGCGGCGCGCGGGGACGGGGTCGTCCGGGTCCGGGTGATCGCGGGCGTCGAGGTCCCGCACGTGCGGATGACCCTGGACGAGGAGTCGTACCGTGTCGCGGGCCACGCGCATCTGGTCGGGCTGCCGATCCGGGTGCACGGCAGGCTGGAGAGCCGGGGCGGCTTCCGCAGGCTCACCGGGGCGAGCGGGGTGGTGCCGGTGCCGGTGGACGACGAGGAGCGCGACCGGCTCATGAAGTCGCTCCAGGAGAACCTGGACTTTTTCGGTACGGACTGAGGTGCGGGCGGCCGCAGGCGGTGGGCCCGCGCGCCGTCGGGGGCCCTGATCCGCGGGGGAGGGGATATCCGTTTCGCGGCAGGGGGCCGCGGCTCGGTACGATTCCCCTTGCGCACGCGTGACAGAGAGCGGCGCAGCCCCCTTCAGGTAGGAGAGACCGGTGTCAGACGTCCGTGTGATCATCCATCGCGATTCCGAGCGGGAAGAGCGCGTGGTGACGACGGGCACTACGGCCGCCGAGCTCTTCCCCGGTGAGCGCACCGTCGTCGCCGCCCGCGTGGCCGGCGAGCTGAAGGACCTGGCGTACGCCGTGGCCGACGGTGACGAGATCGAGCCCGTCGAGATCTCCTCCGAGGACGGCCTGAACATCCTGCGCCACTCGACCGCGCACGTCATGGCGCAGGCCGTGCAGGAGCTCTTCCCGGACGCCAAGCTGGGCATCGGCCCGCCCATCCGGGACGGCTTCTACTACGACTTCGACGTCAAGGAGCCCTTCACCCCGGAGGACCTCAAGCGCATCGAGAAGAAGATGCAGGAGATCCAGAAGCGGGGGCAGAAGTTCTCGCGCCGCGTCACCACCGACGAGGACGCCCGCGTCGAGCTCGCCGACGAGCCGTACAAGCTGGAGCTCATCGGCCTCAAGGGCAACGCCGCGCAGGCCGCCGACGGCGCCGACGCGGAGGTGGGCGCCGGCGAGCTCACCATCTACGACAACCTCGACGCGAAGACCGGCGACCTGTGCTGGAAGGACCTCTGCCGAGGCCCGCACCTGCCCTCCACCCGCGTCATCCCCGCGTTCAAGCTGATGCGCTCCGCCGCCGCCTACTGGCGCGGCAGCGAGAAGAACCCGCAGCTCCAGCGGATCTACGGCACCGCATGGCCCTCGAAGGACGAGCTGAAGGCACACCTGGAGTTCCTCGCCGAGGCCGAGAAGCGCGACCACCGCAAGCTCGGCTCCGAGCTGGACCTCTTCTCCTTCCCCGAGGAGCTCGGCCCGGGTCTCGCGGTCTTCCACCCCAAGGGCGGTGTGATCCGCAAGGTCATGGAGGACTACTCGCGGCGCCGCCACGAGGTCTCCGGCTACGAGTTCGTGAACACCCCGCACATCTCGAAGGAGAAGCTCTTCGAGATCTCGGGGCACCTGCCGCACTACGCGGAGGGCATGTTCCCGCCCATCGAGTTCGACGAGCAGAACTACCGCCTCAAGGCGATGAACTGCCCGATGCACAACCTGATCTTCAAGTCGCGCGGCCGCTCCTACCGCGAACTGCCGCTGCGCCTCTTCGAGTTCGGCACCGTGTACCGGTACGAGAAGTCCGGCGTCGTGCACGGCCTGACCCGCTCGCGCGGCTTCACGCAGGACGACTCGCACATCTACTGCACCAAGGACCAGATGCCGCAGGAGCTCGACACGCTCCTGACCTTCGTCCTCGACCTGCTGCGCGACTACGGCCTGACCGAGTTCGAGCTTGAGCTGTCCACCCGCGACGACTCCGACAAGTTCATCGGTGACGACGCGGACTGGGCGGAGGCCACCGAGGCGCTGCGGCTCGCCGCCGAGAAGCAGAACCTGCCGCTGGTGCCGGACCCGGGCGGGGCCGCGTACTACGGGCCGAAGATCTCCGTGCAGGCCAAGGACGCGATCGGCCGGTCCTGGCAGATGTCGACGATCCAGGTCGACTTCAACCAGCCCAAGCGGTTCAACCTGGAGTACACGGCGGCGGACGGCTCGCGCCAGCAGCCCGTCATGATCCACCGTGCGCTGTTCGGCTCCATCGAGCGGTTCTTCGGCGTGCTCCTCGAGCACTACGCGGGCGCCTTCCCGGCGTGGCTCGCGCCCGTGCAGGCCGTCGGCATCCCGATCGGTGACGGGCACGTCACCTACCTGCAGGAGTTCGCCGAGAAGGCGCGCGCCCAGGGGCTGCGGGTCGAGGTGGACGCGTCGTCCGACCGGATGCAGAAGAAAATCCGCAACCAGCAGAAGGCCAAGGTGCCCTTCATGGTCATCGCGGGCGACGAGGACATGAACAACGGTTCGGTGTCCTTCCGCTACCGCGACGGCTCGCAGGAGAACGGCATCCCCGTCGAGGAGGCCATCGCGAAGATCGCGAAGGCGGTCGAGGACCGGGTCCAGGTCTGACGTCACGGTGACACTGAGGTGAGCTCGGGCCCCGGGGACCTCTCCCCGGGGCCAAGTCATATGCTTCACCTCATGACGAGTGAGCCGGAGCAGCAGATCGGAGTCGGGACGCAGGACGCGTTCCAGCGCCTGTGGACGCCCCACCGGATGGCGTACATCCAGGGCGAGAACAAGCCCACGGGCCCAGGGGCCGACGACGGCTGTCCGTTCTGCTCCATCCCGGCCAAGTCCGACGAGGACGGCCTGGTGATCGCGCGCGGCGAGCAGGTGTACGCGGTGCTCAACCTCTACCCGTACAACGGCGGCCACCTGATGGTCGTGCCCTACCGGCACGTCGCCGACTACACCGACCTGACCGGGGCCGAGACCGCCGAGCTCGGGGAGCTCACCAAGCAGGCCATGACGGCGCTGCGCACGGCGTCCGGCGCGCACGGCTTCAACATCGGGATGAACCAGGGGGCGGTCGCGGGCGCCGGCATCGCCGCGCACCTGCACCAGCACGTCGTCCCGCGCTGGGGCGGCGACACGAACTTCATGCCGGTGGTGGGGCACACCAAGGTGCTGCCGCAGCTGCTCGGTGACACGCGCAAGATGCTCGCGGACGCCTGGCCCACGCCGACGAGCGGACAGTGACGCTGTTCCATATCGTCAACCCCCCTGTGTAATAAGGGGGTTGGTACGGGAAACCCCACCTGCCACTCTGCCTTCACAGAGAGCCTGGCCAGGGAGGGGTCATGTCCGTCGGCGTGTCAGAGGCGGTCGAGCCGGGGTGGGCGGAGTTCGGTCGGCAACTGCGCATGCACCGCCGGCGGGCCGGACTCACCCAGTCGCAGCTCGGCCGGCGGGTGGGCTACCACCACAGCTTCATCAGCAGGCTCGAGGGCGGGCTGCGGGAACCGCCCTTCGACCTGGTGAACCGGCTCGATGCCGCCCTGGGGACCGAGGGGCGGCTCGCCGCCGCCATCGCCACACGGTCCCCGTCGCCGGGTGCGCCCGGCCCGCGCCTGACGGCGCCCACGCTATTCTCCCCGATCCCCGGGACGGACGTCCCCGGCGACGGGGACCCGCTGACCGCGCAGCCATGGCCGGAGCGGCTGCCCGCCGACGGCCTGGCCTGCCCGCTGCACGGCAGGGTGGGCTGCGCGACACCCGACCGGAGGTCGGTCGCGGGTCTGCTGGACGGGCTGACCAGTCCGTACGGCCGGGCCGGCGAAACGGCCGGGGCGGAGGGGGAGCTGCTGCACGGCCTGACCGCCGTCCTTGCCTGTCTGATCCGTGAAGCGTTCGTCGACGTCACCGACGCGTGCGCGAACACCGTGGAACGGCTGCTGCGCGGTGTGGTCCGCTGGGCCGAGGCGGTCAATTCCACCGGCCGGCTGCCGTACGGCCAGCTGCGGCTCGCCGCTCAGTACGCCCAGGTCGCCGGGCGGCTGCGGATGGAGCGCGGGCAGGGCGGCGTCGCCATGGCCTGGTTCGGGCACGGCCTGCGGTGGGCGGACGCCACCCGGGACGCCGAGGCCCGGGCGACCCTCCTCAGCGACATGTCCACCCTCGTCCGGCTCGACGGGGACGCCGCGTCGATGCTCGTGTACGCGCAGGCCATCGGGGCGGTGGACGCCAAGCGGCGCTGGATGGCGACCCTGGCCGATCTGTACCAGGCGCGCGCGTACGCGCTGCGCCACGACGACGCGGCGTGCCGGCAGCACATCTCCATGGCGCGGCGCAGGTTCGCGCGCCTCGACGACCGGGACCGTCTCGAAGCGCCCTGGCTCTCGGGCGCGGAGGGTGAGCTGCGCGTCGAGTCGGCGATCGGCGGGGCGCTGCGCGACCTCGCGGTGGTGACTCAGGACCGTGCGGTGGCCCGCCGTGCGGTCGAGGCCACCGCACGGTCGTACGCGCTGCTGCCGCCCGTGATGCGCTCCGCGCGGCTGCTGCTCACCCTGCGCCTCGCGGACAGCTGGGCGTGTGCCGGTGATCCGGTCGCGGCGGTCACTCTGGCCGGGCCCGTCCTGGAAGAGGCCGTGGGCGCGCGCGAGTTGATGATCGCCGTCGAGCTGCGCGGACTGCACAGCCGGCTTGCCGGGCGCTGGAGGGAGCTGCCGGAGGTCCGGGAGTACCGGGAGCGGCTGCGGGGTGTGCCGGAGTGAGGTGTGCGGGGTGTGCCGGAGTGAGGTGTGCGGGCTGTGCCGCGCTTGCCAGTTCTTGCCAGGGCGTGCCGGGCGGCTGAAATCCATTGACCGGGGGCCGGGCCGGTGTGAGGGTTCCGGCCAGCCACGAGGGTGTCATGTCACCGCCAGACCGGAAGTGGAGCAACGGACACGACCGCACCGCCTGACGCACGCGTGCTCCCCCTGGCTCAGCCGAGCTTCAACACCTCTCACAAGGAGCCGTGATGCTCAGAAGATCCGCAGCGGCCGGGATAACCCTGGCCCTGGCACTGGCGGGGGTGACGGTACCGGCCTCCCTCGCCTCGGCGGCGCAGACCGCGCCTTCCGCAGCCAGGCCGGACCCCCTCGCGAAAGCCGTCGCCGCCGCCGACAAGGCCGTGCGCAGCGGCCTCGACTCGCTCGCCAAAGGGCCCGGGGAACAGTACGACCGGCATCAGGTCACCCCCTGGACCAAGGGCCTGTACTCGGTCGCGTACGAACGCACCTACCGCGGGTTACCGGTGGTGGGCGGAGACGCGGTGGTCCTCGCCGACGGCAAGGGCAAGGTCCGGTCCGTCCAGGCCGCGACCGACGCGAGGATCTCGGTCACCACCGAGGCCCGGGTGACGGCCGCGCAGGCGGTCAGGACGAGCCGTACGAGGCTGGCGTCGGTCAAGAAGGTCGACTCCAAGCGTCTGGTGGTCCGGGTCAAGAAGGACGTGCCCTCGCTCGCCTGGGAGACCGAGCTGACCGGACGCAGCAAGGCGGGCGGCCCCAGCAGGCTGCACGTCTTCGTCGACGCGCGCACCGGCAAGGTCATCGACACCTACGACGACGTGCGCGCGGGAACCGGCCACAGCAAGTGGAACGGCCCGGACCCGCTGACCATCGACACCTCCCGGTCCGGCAGCAACTACGTGCTGCGCGACACCACGCGGCCGGGTCTGCAGTGCTCCAGCTACCAGGGCAGCGTGTTCACCAAGGCGACCGACGACTGGGGCACCGGCAACCCCACCAGCCGCGAGACCGGCTGCGTCGACGTGATGTTCGCCGCGCAGAAGCAGTCGAACATGCTCAAGGAGTGGTTCGGCCGCAACGGGCACAACGGCAACGGCGGCAGCTGGCCGGTGAGCGTGGGCCTCAACGAGCTCAACGCCTACTGGAACGGATCCTCCGTCACCATCGGCCACAACAGTGCCAATGAGTGGATCGCCGGAGTCGACGTCGTCGCCCACGAGTTCGGCCACGGTCTGGACTCCAACACCCCCGGTGGCGCGAACCACGAGAGCGGCCTGGGCGAGGCGACCGGCGACATCATGGGCGCCCTGACCGAGGCGTACATCAACGAGCCCGCTCCCTACGACACCCCCGACTACACCGTCGGGGAAATGATCAACCTCCAGGGACGCGGCCCGATCCGGAACATGTACGACCCGAGCCGGATCAACAACGACCCCAACTGTTACTCCGCCTCGATCCCCAACACGGAGGAGCACAAGGCGGCCGGGCCCATGAACCACTGGTTCTACCTGCTTGCCGAGGGTTCCAGCCCCGGCGGCGGCAAGCCCTCCAGCCCCACCTGCAACAACCAGCAGGTGACCGGCGTGGGCAACAAGAACGCCGGCAAGATCTTCTACGGTGCCATGCTGCTCAAGACCAGCGGCATGACGTACAAGCGCTACCGCACCGCCACGCTCACCTCGGCGAAGAACCTGGACGCGAGCTGCGACCTGTTCAACGCCACGAAGGCGGCCTGGGACGCCATCAGCATCCCCGCCCAGAGCGGTGACCCGACCTGCTCCGGGCAGCAGAACGACTTCTCTCTCGGGCTCAGCCCGGCCTCGGGGCAGGTCGACGCGGGCGCCTCGACCAGTGCCACGGTCAACACCACGACCGTCACCGGCAGCGCCCAGCAGATCTCGCTGACCGCCGCGGGCGCGCCGACGGGCGTCGGCGTCTCGTTCGACCCGGCGACCGTCACGTCCGGCTCCAACGCCACCATGAAGATCACCACCTCGGCGTCCACCACGCCAGGCACCTATCCGATCACCGTCACGGGCACCGCGGGCACCAGGACGCACACCGTCCAGTACACGCTGACCGTGGGCGGTGGCGGCAACCCGACGCTCCCGCCGGACATCGACGTGGAGAAGGTGCGGGCGCACCTGACGCAGTTCAACACCATCGCCTCGCAGAACGGCGGCAACCGCCGGTCCACCGGCGCCGGCTACCGGGCCTCCCTCGCGTACGTGAAGGGCAAGCTGGAGTCCGCCGGATACAGGGTCACCGAGCAGAGCTGCGCCTCCGGCTGCTCCGCCGGCGCGGGCAACAACCTGATCGCCGAGTGGCCGCAGGGCGACGCCGACAACGTCTACATGTTCGGCGCGCACCTCGACGGCGTGGCGGCGGGGCCGGGAATCAACGACAACGGTTCCGGATCCGCCTCGATCCTGGAGGCCGCGCTGACCCTGGCGCAGCACAACCCCGCCATGAAGAACCGCGTCCGCTTCGCCTGGTGGACCGACGAGGAGCAGGGCCTGAACGGCTCGGACTACTACGCCGGATCGCTCCCGGCCGCGGAACGCGCCAAGATCAAGGCGTACTACAACTTCGACATGGTGGGCTCGTCGAACGCCGGGTACTTCATCAACAACCTGAACTCCTCGGCCTCGGTCCCGCTGCGGGACTACTGGACCTCCCTCAACCTCGCCCCCCAGGAGAACGTCGAGGGCCAGGGCCGCTCGGACGACGCCTCCTTCCAGCGCGTCGGCATCGCGACCTCCGGCTACGCCACCGGTGCCTCGGCCACGAAGTCCGCGTCCGAGGCCGCGAAGTGGGGCGGCACCGCGGGCCGTTCGTACGACTCGTGCTACCACTCCGCCTGTGACACCACCGCCAACGTCAGCGCCACCTCGCTGAACCGCAGCGTGGACGGGGTCGCGTACGCGCTCTGGAAGACGTCCGTGAGCGACAAGCCCGCCCCGACGGACGACTTCTCCCTCTCCGCCGACCCTGCATCGGGCACGGTCGAGCCGGGTACGTCCGCGAAGGTCACCCTCGCCACCGCCACGACCAGTGGATCGGCGCAGAAGGTAGGGCTCTCGGCCTCCGGTGCTCCGTCCGGCGTGAGCGTCTCCATCAGTCCGGATTCGGTGCTCTCGGGTGAGTCCGCGACCGCCACCGTCGAGGTCGCGGCGGGCACGGCTGCCGGCACCTACACGCTGACCTTCACCGGCAGCGGACAGGCCACCCACACCACCACCTACACCCTCACCGTGCCGGGCGGCGGCGAGACCACCTGGCAGCTGGGTGCGACCTACGCGGCGGGGGACGTGGTGACCTACGAGGGCGTCCGCTACCGCTGCATCCAGGGCCACACCGCCTATCCGGGCTGGGAGCCGCCGAACGTCCCCGCCCTGTGGCAGGCCATCTGATCCACCTCACCGGTAGTCCGTGCGGCGGCCACCGGTGAGGCTCCCGGGGGCGGTGGGGTGCGTGCTTGCGCCCCGCCGCCCCTGCCTCACGCGTCGTACACGTCCGCCTTCCTCGGCATCGGGTCCTGGATCGCGCCGCTGAGGAAGCCGGAACGGGCGCCGAACTTCTCGGTGTTCACGCCGTTCTCCTCAAGGACCTTGATCGCGGCCGAGTGGACCACGCGCAGCACGGGCGTGGCGGCACGCAGCGCGTCGTCCGCCATGAACCGGTGCCGCCAGGGCTTGTCCGCCCAGGCGTGCCGCAGGCCGAAGGGCTCGGGCAGGACCAGCTTGCCGCCGAGGTGGTCGAGGATCGGCGGGTACCAGGTGAAGGGGGCGCGGACCGCGAGGCGCACCACCTCGTCGGCGTCGATCAGCGGCAGGTTGCGGGTGGTGGTCTCCCAGAACCGGATCGGCTTGGCGACCGTCTTCGTCTTCGGCGAGGGTTTCGTGGTGAACAGCGGGTGCACGGGGCCCAGGGCGTGGCCGGTGACCTCGATGCGCAGCGTCTCGTGGAGCACGGTCACCGTGATCAGCATCGTGATGACCAGCTGGCCGTCCCAGAGCGTGAACTGCACGCCCAGGTAGTGACGGTTGCCGCTGCCGAACTGCTGTTCGTTGCAGATGCGCTGTATCTCGTGGCCGCGGATCTGGAAGGCCTCGACGTCCGTGCCGGTGGGGCGGCTCACCGCCTTGGCGTTCTCCCCGATGGGGGAGACGATCCAGTGCTTTATGTCCGGCGTGGGGAAGCCGCCGGTGTGCAGGGGGCCGCGCTCCAGCATGCGCAGCTGGTCGTGGACCGCCCGTATGACGTCCCAGCTGCGGAAGGGGTGGATCTCCTTGCCCGCGTCGGCCGGCACCAGCTCCTCGGCCAGCTGCCAGCTGCCCCAGCGCGTGCCCATGCCCAATATGCCCTTGGGCCCGGCGTAGAACACGGAGTTGCTCTGCTGCTCGGCGGAGAGCCTGGCCAGGCTCTGGCGCAGTCGCTCGGCGGCCGTCTCGCCGGGGCTGCCGGGCACCGCCTCGGGGATCTTGGCGCCGATGCCGCCGCCCGCGAGCAGGCTCGACCAGCGCTCGCGCAGGTCCCTGGCGGTGCGCTCGGCGATCTGCTTGGCCCAGAACCAGCCCACCACGGGCAGCACGATCGCCGCCCGCAGATACCAGGCCCAGAAGCCGCCGAAGGGCAGCTTGAGGAGAGCGAGGGCGGCCAGCACGCCCACCGCGACCAGGACCGCCGTGGCGAGTGCGCCCGCGCGCTTGTCCTCGCTCTTGGCGACCTGGCGCCTGATGGTGAAGACGAGCAGCCACACCAGCAGGCCCGGCAGGAAGAGCACCCCGCACAGGACCGTCACGGCGGTGAGCCAGCTGTCGCGTTCCTTGCGGATGCGGTTGGCCGCGAGGCAGTGCTCGACGACCGACTGCGGCTCGGTCCCGAAGGACTGGATGAGCGGACCGCGCCCGCCGCCGAGCATCCGCACCTGCACGGTCCGCGCGAAGGCCTCGCCGAGGTTCGGCTTGAAGAGCGACCAGAGGCCGGGCTTCACCTCGGACTTGTGCCACTCCGTATTGGCCGCGAGGATGCCGTCGATATCGCCGTCGCGATACGCGGCCGAGGCCAGGGCATGCGTCGCCGCGGTCTGTCCCGCGGCGCCCGAGAGAGGAACCTGGGCCCCGGGCCTGAAGTCGAATACATCGTCCGCCACTGCCGCCCCCATCGCCGCGACGCCTTCACTGCTGCGGCTCTTCCCGACTTCCTTGTCCGGCACACCTGTTGCCGTCCGGCACATCTGCTGATCAGGTCATCAGCGTATCCGTGCGCACCGACATCCGTCAGGGGGCGGCCGAATGCCGCCCGCCCGCAGGAGTGCGAGCGGGCGGGCGGCACGGGGACGGCCCAACTAGGCCGTGTCCTGCGCCTGTTCGCGGATCTTCTCGGAGAGCTGCGGCGGCATCGGCTCGTGGCGTGCGTACGTACGGCTGAACCGGGCGGTGCCCTGCGAGAGGGACCGCAGGTCCACCGCGTACCGGCCGATCTCGATCTCGGGGACCTCGGCCCGCACGAGGGTCCGCCCGCCGGGTGCCTGCTCGGTGCCGATCACCCGGCCCCGGCGCCCCGACAAGTCGCTCATCACCGCCCCGACATGGTCGTCGCCGACCAGCACCCGCACCTCCGCGACGGGTTCGAGCAGATGGATCCTCGCCCCGGACGCGGCCTCGCGCAGCGCGAGCGCGCCCGCCGTCTGGAACGCGGCGTCGGAGGAGTCCACCGAGTGCGCCTTGCCGTCGAGGAGCGTGACGCGCACGTCGATCAGCGCGTACCCGGCGGCGACGCCCCTGGCCGCCTGGGCGCGCACGCCCTTCTCGACGGACGGGATGAACTGCCGCGGCACGGCGCCGCCGACGACCTTGTCGACGAACTCGATGCCGCTGCCACCGGGCAGCGGCTCCACCTCTATCTCACAGACCGCGTACTGGCCGTGCCCGCCGGACTGCTTCACATGGCGGCCCCGGCCGCCCGACCTGTCGGCGAACGTCTCGCGGAGGGAGACCTTGTGCGCCACCACGTCGACCTGGACGCCGTACCGGCTGCGCAGCCGCTCCAGGGCCACGTCGGCGTGCGCCTCGCCCAGGCACCACAGGACCACCTGGTGGGTGTCCTGGTTCTGTTCGAGCCGCATCGTCGGGTCCTCGGCGACCAGCCGCGACAGGCCCTGGGAGAGCTTGTCCTCGTCGGCCTTGCTGTGGGCCTCGATGGCGAGCGGCAGGAGCGGGTCGGGCATGGACCAGGGCTCCATCAGGAGCGGGTTGTCCTTGGCCGAGAGGGTGTCGCCGGTCTCCGCCCGGTTCAGCTTGGCCACGCACGCCAGGTCGCCCGCGACGCACCGGGTGAGCGCGCGCTGCTGCTTGCCGAAGGGGGAGGAGAGCGCGCCGACGCGCTCGTCGACGTCGTGGTCCTCGTGGCCGCGGTCGGCCAGACCGTGCCCGGAGACGTGGACGGTCTCGTCGGGGCGCAGGGTGCCGGAGAAGACGCGTACGAGCGAGATCCGGCCCACGTAGGGGTCGGACGCGGTCTTCACGATCTCGGCCGCAAGGGGGCCCTGCGGGTCGCAGGTGAGGGCCGGGCGGGCCGCGCCGCCCGGCGTGGTCACGGCCGGCGCCGGGTGCTCCAGCGGGGTGGGGAAGCCTCCCGTGATCAGCTCGAGGAGCTCGACCGTGCCGATGCCCTGCCGTGCGCCCTCGGCGGCGGGCGCCGCGGCGAGCACCGGATGGAAGATGCCGCGTGCGACGGCCCGCTCCAGGTCGTCCACGAGTGTCTTGAAGTCGATGTCCTCGCCGCCGAGATAGCGGTCCATGAGGGACTCGTCCTCGCTCTCGGCGATGATCCCCTCGATCAGTTTGTCGCGTGCGTCCGCGATGAGCGGCAGCTGGTCGTCGCCCGGTTCGGACTCCTTGCGTTCGCCGGACGCGTAGTCGAAGATCCGCCGCGAGAGCAGCCCGATCAGGCCGGTCACCGGCGCGTGGCCGTCCGGTCCCTGCTCGCCGTGGAGCGGCAGGTACAGCGGCAGTACGGCGTCGGGGTCGTCGGCCCCGAAGGCCTGCGCACAGGTGCGGGTCATCTCGGTGAAGTCGGCGCGGGCCGACTCCAGGTGGGTGATCACGATGGCCCGCGGCATGCCGACCGCCGCGCACTCCTCCCACAGCATGCGGGTCGAACCGTCCACGCCGTCCGCCGCCGAGACGACGAAAAGGGCCGCGTCCGCGGCGCGCAGACCGGCCCTCAGCTCCCCGACAAAGTCGGCGTACCCGGGGGTGTCCAGTAGGTTGATCTTGAAGCCGTCCCATTCGACGGGGACCAGGGACAGCTGCACCGAGCGCTGCTGCCGGTGCTCCATCTCGTCGTAGTCGGAGACGGCGGTGCCGTCCTCCACCCGGCCGGCCCGGTTCACCGCCCCCGCGGTCAGCGCGAGGGCCTCCACCAGAGTCGTCTTGCCCGATCCGCTGTGGCCGACCAGCACCACATTCCGTACGGAGGCGGGGTGGTCGGCCGCTGTAGCCCTGCCGGCGGCTCCGGGGTGTGCATTCGCCTTGTCGCCCATGCCTTGGCCTCCCGGTCACGTGCACGGTGAGGAGGCACAGCCCCCTCGGGGATGCTGGCTGCTCGCGGACACGCGGGGCCGCGTGCGGGTCGGCTCGTGCGACGCCCGCGGTGCTTTCGAGCTTTCCACTCGGGTCACTGTGCGTCCATACGTCGTACGCGATCGTGAGGGGGCGAGCCGGTCGGTCAACCGCGTGACTACGATGGGCCAGCCGGTGGCCAACGGGGCCACGCGGCGCACCGAACCCTCGGGAAGGCCATGCTGAACAAGTACGCGCGTGCATTCTTCACGCGTGTCCTCACACCGTTCGCCGCGTTTCTCATCCGGCGGGGGGTGAGCCCCGACGCGGTCACCTTCATCGGCACGGCCGGTGTGATGGCGGGAGCACTGGTCTTCTTCCCCAGGGGAGAGTTCTTCTGGGGCACGATCGTCATCACGCTGTTCGTGTTCTCGGACCTCGTCGACGGCAACATGGCACGCCAGCTCGGCCGCTCCAGCCGCTGGGGCGCCTTCCTGGACTCCACGCTGGACCGGGTGGCCGACGGCGCGATCTTCGGAGGCCTCGCCCTCTGGTACGCCGGGTCCGGTGACGACAACATCCTGTGCGCCGTCTCCATCTTCTGTCTGGCGAGCGGCCAGGTGGTCTCGTACACCAAGGCCCGCGGTGAGGCCATCGGCCTGCCCGTCGCCGTCAACGGCCTGGTGGAGCGCGCCGAGCGGCTGGTGATCTCGCTGGTCGCCGCGGGCCTCGCGGGCCTGCACAAGTTCGGCGTCCCCGGCATCCAGATCCTGCTGCCCATCGCCCTGTGGATCGTCGCGGCCGGCAGCATGGTGACCCTCGTCCAGCGCGTCGTGACCGTGCGCCGGGAGTCCGCGGAGGCGGACGCCGCCGCGGGCCCCGGGACCCAGGAGAGTGAGGCCGCGCAGTGAAGGACCGACTCACCGACGCGCTGTACGGACTCGGCTGGAGCACCGTCAAGAAGCTCCCCGAGCCCGTCGCCGCACGGCTCGGCCGCACCATCGCCGACACGGTCTGGAAGCGCCGCGGCAAGGGCGTCCTTCGCCTCGAATCCAACCTCGCGCGCGTGGTGCCCGACGCGAGCCCGCAGCGGCTCGCCGAGCTCTCCAAGGCGGGCATGCGCTCCTACCTGCGCTACTGGATGGAGTCCTTCCGCCTCCCGTCCTGGAGCAGGGAACGCATCAAGGGCGGCTTCGACGTCAAGGACGTCCACCACCTCACCGACGGGCTCGCCGCCGGCAAGGGCGTGATCATCGCGCTGCCGCACCTGGGCAACTGGGACCTCGCCGGCGCCTGGGTCACCACCAAGCTGGAGACCCCCTTCACGACGGTCGCGGAACGCCTCAAGCCCGAGACGCTCTACGACCGCTTCGTCGCCTACCGCGAGAGCCTCGGCATGGAGGTGCTGCCGCACACGGGCGGCTCCGCCTTCGGCACGCTGGCCCGGCGGCTGCGCGCCGGCGGACTCATCTGCCTCGTAGCGGACCGCGACCTGTCGGCCTCCGGCGTCGAGGTGAAGTTCTTCGGAGACACCGCACGCATGCCCGCGGGCCCGGCGATGCTGGCCCAGCAGACCGGCGCGCTCCTGCTGCCCGTGACGCTCTGGTACGACGGCACGCCCGTCATGAAGGGCCGCGTCCACGCACCCGTCGACGTCCCCGAGACAGGTACCAGGACCGAGAAGACGTCTGTCATGACGCAGGCGCTGGCCGACGCCTTCGCCACCGGTATCGCCGACCACCCGGAGGACTGGCACATGCTGCAGCGTCTTTGGCTCGACGACCTGGAACCCCGCCCCGACGAGGCCCGCCCGGGGGAGCCCTCGTGAAGATCGGCATCGTCTGCCCGTACTCGTGGGACGTGCCGGGCGGCGTCCAGTTCCACATCCGCGATCTGGCGGAGCACCTCATCCGCCTCGGGCACGAGGTCTCCGTCCTCGCCCCGGCCGACGACGAGACGCCCCTGCCGCCGTACGTGGTGTCGGCGGGGCGAGCCGTCCCCGTCCCGTACAACGGCTCCGTGGCCCGCCTCAACTTCGGCTTCCTGTCGGCCGCGCGGGTACGCCGCTGGCTGAACGAGGGCAGCTTCGACGTCATCCACATCCACGAGCCCACCTCGCCCTCGCTGGGGCTGCTCACCTGCTGGGCCGCGCAGGGCCCGATCGTCGCGACGTTCCACACGTCGAACCCGCGCTCCCGGGCGATGATCGCCGCGTACCCGATCCTGCAGCCCGCCCTGGAGAAGATCAGCGCGCGCATCGCGGTCAGCGAGTACGCACGCCGCACGCTCGTCGAGCACCTCGGCGGCGACGCGGTCGTGATCCCGAACGGCGTCGACGTCGACTTCTTCGCCAAGGCCGAGCCCAGACCCGAGTGGCAGGGCGGGACGATCGGCTTCATCGGACGCATCGACGAGCCCCGCAAGGGCCTGCCGGTCCTGATGAAGGCGCTCCCGCAGATCTTCGCCGAGCGCCCGGACGCCCGCCTGCTCGTCGCGGGCCGCGGCGACGAGGAGGAGGCTGTCGCCTCGCTCCCCGCCGGACTCCGCTCCCGGGTGGAGTTCCTCGGCATGGTCAGCGACGAGGACAAGGCGCGGCTGCTGCGCAGCGTCGACCTGTACGTGGCGCCGAACACCGGCGGCGAGAGCTTCGGGATCATCCTGGTCGAGGCGATGTCCGCGGGCGCGCCCGTACTCGCCAGCGACCTGGACGCCTTCGCCCAGGTCCTCGACCAGGGCGCGGCGGGTGACCTCTTCACCAACGAGGACGCGGACTCCCTGGCGAAGTCGGCCGTACGCCTGCTCACCGACCCCGCCCGCCGCAAGGGCCTGCACGACCGAGGCAGCGCCCACGTGCGCCGCTTCGACTGGTCGACGGTGGGAGCGGACATCCTCGCGGTCTACGAAACGGTGACGGACGGCGCGGCATCGGTGGCGGAGGACGAACGGGTGGGCCTGAGGGCGAGGCTGGGGTTGGCACAGAAGGGCTGAGCTGCCGGACACCGCTTTCGGCCGCTCCGGCGCTTTCAGCCCGTCCGGCGTTTGAGGACCGGGGGTGTGGGGGCAGCGCCCCCGGAACACTGGGCCGGGGTGCCGGATTCATCCCGCCGGCCGCCTGAGGCCGGGGCACCGATTCCAGCCTGTCCGGCGTTTGAGGACCGGGGGTGTGGGGGCAGCGCCCCCGGAACACTGGGCCGGGGTGCCGGATTCATCCCGCTGGCCGCCTGAGGCCGGGGCACCGATTCCAGCCTGTCCGGCGTTTGAGGACCGGCGGTGCGGGGGCAGCGCCCCCGGAACACCTCAGCAAGGCCCCCCGCACAGGAACCCGGCCCAAGGCGCCCCCGCCCGAAGGTAGCCTTGCGGCCCGTGACCTCCACTTTGATCTGGATCGCGGTAGCCCTCTTCGCGATCGGCCTCTACCTGAGCTGGACAGCGGGCCGGCTCGACCGGCTGCACGCACGTATCGACGCGGCCCGCGCCGCCCTCGACGCGCAGCTGCTGCGCCGCGCCTCCGTCGCCCAGGAGCTGGCCACTTCCGGAGTCCTCGACCCCGCCGCCTCGATCGTGCTCTACGAAGCGGCCCACGCGGCCCGGCAGGCGGAGGAGGAGCAGCGCGAGGTCGCCGAGAGCGAGCTCAGCCAGGCGCTGCGGGCGATCTTCGGCGAGGTCCAGCAGGTGGAGGCGGTGCGCGAGGCACCGGGCGGCGACGAGGCGGCCACGGAGCTGGCCGCGGCCGTCCGCAGGGTGCCGATGGCCCGGCGCTTCCACAACGACGCGGTGCGCGCCGCCCGCGCGCTGCGCCGCCACCGCAAGGTCCGCTGGTTCCGGCTCGCCGGGCACGCGCCCTTCCCGATGGCCTTCGAGATGGACGACGAACCCCCGGTGGCCCTGGCCGACCGCGCGGGCGGCTGACCCGGCCGCCCCCGCCCCCCCACCCTCTACGCCCCTGACCTGCCACATCTCGAAAAAATGAGCCACCGGTGACCCATTGGCCCTTGCTGTGGCCTGGTGGTCGGGAGTTTCCTCGTAGACGCAGCAGCCGTCTCCCTCGAGTGAGGTCAACTCCGTGTCCAGCACCCCCTCCAGCAGCAACCAGACGCCCGAGACCGGCACCGCGCGCGTGAAGCGCGGCATGGCCGAGCAGCTCAAGGGCGGCGTGATCATGGACGTCGTCAACGCCGAGCAGGCGAAGATAGCCGAGGACGCCGGCGCCGTCGCCGTCATGGCGCTGGAGCGTGTGCCCGCCGACATCCGCAAGGACGGCGGCGTGGCCCGGATGTCCGACCCGAACATGATCGAAGAGATCATCGAGGCCGTCTCGATCCCGGTCATGGCCAAGTCCCGCATCGGCCACTTCGTCGAGGCCCAGGTCCTGCAGTCGCTCGGCGTCGACTACATCGACGAGTCCGAGGTCCTCACCCCGGCCGACGAGGTCAACCACAGCGACAAGTTCGCGTTCACGACCCCGTTCGTGTGCGGCGCCACCAACCTGGGCGAGGCCCTGCGCCGCATCGCCGAGGGCGCGGCGATGATCCGCTCCAAGGGCGAGGCCGGCACCGGCAACGTGGTCGAGGCCGTCCGCCACCTGCGCCAGATCAAGAACGAGATCGCCAGGCTGCGCGGCTTCGACAACAACGAGCTGTACGCCGCCGCCAAGGACCTGCGCGCCCCGTACGAGCTGGTCAAGGAGACCGCGGAGCTCGGCAAGCTGCCGGTCGTCCTCTTCTCCGCCGGTGGCGTCGCCACCCCCGCCGACGCCGCTCTGATGCGTCAGCTCGGCGCCGAGGGCGTCTTCGTCGGCTCCGGCATCTTCAAGTCGGGCGACCCGGCCGCGCGCGCCGCCGCCATCGTGAAGGCCACCACCTTCTTCGACGACCCGAAGGTCATCGCCGACGCCTCCCGCAACCTCGGTGAGGCCATGGTCGGCATCAACTGCGACACCCTGCCGGAGACCGAGCGCTACGCGAACCGAGGCTGGTAATGACCACTCCCGTAGTGGGCGTCCTCGCCCTTCAGGGGGACGTACGGGAGCACCTGATCGCCCTGGCCTCGGCGGACGCCGTGGCCAGGCCGGTCCGGCGCCCCGAAGAGCTCGCCGAGGTCGACGGTCTGGTCATCCCCGGGGGCGAGTCCACCACCATCTCCAAGCTGGCCACCCTCTTCGGCCTGATGGAGCCCCTTCGCGCGCGCGTGCGTGCGGGGCTGCCGGTCTACGGCAGCTGCGCGGGCATGATCATGCTCGCCGACAAGATCCTCGACCCGCGCTCGGGCCAGGAGACGGTGGGCGGCATCGACATGATCGTGCGCCGCAACGCCTTCGGCCGGCAGAACGAGTCCTTCGAGGCTGCCGTCGACGTCAAGGGCGTCGAGGGCGCCCCCGTGGAGGGTGTCTTCATCCGCGCGCCCTGGGTCGAGTCGGTCGGCGCCCAGGTCGAGGTGCTCGCCGAACACGGGGGGCACATCGTGGCCGTGCGCCAGGGCAACGCGCTCGCCACGTCGTTCCACCCCGAACTGACGGGGGACCATCGCGTCCACGCGCTGTTCGTGGAGATGGCGAGGGGTAACCCGCGCGCGGGATCCTAGTAGGATCTCCGGGGATCGCTCCGGGGCCCGAGAGCCTGTGTCATAACCCCGGCCGGGTGGGCGCCGTCCGGCACGCACTGATCCGGCCGGGGCTATGACACAGGCTCTAGGGTCTGGGAGAGTCCTTACTGGTTGTTGGGTAACGCGAAGGAGACAGGCAGATGTCCGGCCACTCTAAATGGGCTACGACGAAGCACAAGAAGGCCGTGATCGACGCCAAGCGCGGCAAGCTCTTCGCGAAGATGATCAAGAATATCGAGGTCGCGGCCCGCACGGGCGGCGCCGATATCTCGGGTAACCCGACCCTCTTCGACGCCATCCAGAAGGCCAAGAAGAGCTCGGTCCCGAACAAGAACATCGACTCCGCGGTCAAGCGCGGCGCCGGTCTCGAAGCCGGTGGCGCCGACTACGAGACGATCATGTACGAGGGTTACGGCCCCAACGGTGTCGCGGTGCTCATCGAGTGCCTCACCGACAACCGCAACCGCGCCGCATCCGACGTACGCGTCGCCATGACGCGCAACGGCGGCTCGATGGCCGACCCGGGCTCCGTCTCGTATCTCTTCAACCGCAAGGGCGTCGTGATCGTCCCCAAGGGCGAGCTCGGCGAGGACGACGTCCTCGCGGCCGTCCTCGACGCGGGCGCCGAGGAGGTCAACGACCTCGGCGAGACGTTCGAGGTGCTCAGCGAGGCCACCGACATGGTCGCGGTCCGCACCGCGCTCCAGGAGGCCGGCATCGAGTACGACTCGGCCGACGCCAACTTCGTCCCGACCATGCAGGTCGAGCTGGACGAGGACGGCGCCCGGAAGATCTTCAAGCTGATCGACGCCCTGGAGGACAGCGACGACGTGCAGAACGTCTTCGCCAACTTCGACGTCTCCGACGAGGTCATGGCGCAGGTCGACGCGTAAGCGCTCCGCTGAGTGAACGGGCCGACGGGAAACACCCCCGTCGGCCCGTCGCGTTGTCAGAGGGACCCGATAGCCTGCACAGACAGGCGATGGGAGGGGCTACGTGCGCGTGCTGGGAGTTGACCCGGGGCTGACCCGGTGCGGTGTCGGCGTCGTCGAGGGAGTGGCCGGACGGCCGCTGTCCCTGCGCGGCGTCGGGGTCGTACGGACCCCGGCGGACGCGGAGTTGGGCCACCGCCTCGTCTCCATCGAGCAGGGCATCGAGCAGTGGCTCGACGAGTACGGCCCCGAAGTCGTCGCCGTGGAGCGGGTCTTCAGCCAGCACAACGTACGCACGGTCATGGGCACCGCCCAGGCCAGCGCCGTCGCCATGCTCTGCGCGTCGCGGCGCGGCATCCCCGTCGCCCTGCACACCCCGAGCGAGGTCAAGGCCGCCGTCACCGGCAGCGGCCGCGCAGACAAGGCGCAGGTCGGCGCGATGGTCACCCGGCTCCTGCGGCTCGACGCGCCGCCCAAGCCGGCCGACGCGGCGGACGCCCTGGCCCTCGCCATCTGTCACATCTGGCGTGCCCCCGCGCAGAACCGCCTGCAGCAGGCCGTCGCCCTGCACGCCACGAGAACCCCGACAGCGCGGGAAACCGCCCCAGCACAGAAAGGCCGTACCGCATGATCGCCTTCGTCAGCGGCCCCGTCGCCGCCCTCGCCCCCGATACGGCGGTGCTCGAGGTGGGCGGCATCGGCATGGCCGTCCAGTGCGCGCCGAACACGCTCTCCACGCTCCGGGTCGGCCAGCAGGCCAAGCTCGCCACGTCCCTGGTCGTGCGGGAGGACTCCCTCACCCTGTACGGCTTCGCGGACGACGACGAGCGCCAGACCTTCGAGCTCCTGCAGACCGCGAGCGGCGTGGGCCCGCGCCTCGCCCAGGCCATGCTCGCCGTGCACAGCCCGGACGCCCTGCGCCGCGCGGTCTCCACCGGTGACGAGAAGGCCCTCACCGCCGTCCCCGGCATCGGCAAGAAGGGCGCCCAGAAGCTCCTCCTGGAGTACAAGGACCGCCTCGGCGAGCCCCTCGGCACCGGCGGACCCGCTATCGGCACCGCCGTCACCTCCGGCTGGCGCGAGCAGCTGCACGCCGCGCTGATCGGCCTCGGGTACGCCACCCGTGAGGCCGACGAGGCCGTCACCGCCGTCGCCCCGCAGGCCGAGGCCGCCGAGGGCACCCCGCAGGTCGGCCAGCTCCTCAAGGCCGCGCTCCAGACCCTGAACCGCACCCGCTAGCCACTCCCGTACGCACCCGCCGGCCACCACCCCTTGAACCGCATCGCGAGGCACACCGCATGAACTGGGACGACACGACCGACGAAGCGGCCGAGCGGCTCGTGGGTGCGTCCGCCGACGGCGAGGACCAGGCGGTCGAGGCGGCCCTGCGCCCCAAGGACCTGGGCGAGTTCATCGGCCAGGAGAAGGTCCGCGAGCAGCTCGACCTCGTCCTGCGGGCGGCGCGCGCGCGTGGCGCCACCGCCGACCACGTACTGCTCTCCGGAGCCCCCGGCCTCGGCAAGACCACCCTCTCGATGATCATCGCCGCCGAGATGGGCGCCCCGATCCGCATCACCAGCGGCCCCGCCATCCAGCACGCGGGCGACCTCGCCGCGATCCTCTCCTCCCTCCAGGAGGGCGAGGTCCTCTTCCTCGACGAGATCCACCGGATGTCGCGGCCCGCCGAGGAGATGCTCTACATGGCGATGGAGGACTTCCGCGTCGACGTCATCGTCGGCAAGGGCCCCGGCGCCACCGCCATCCCCCTCGAACTGCCGCCCTTCACCCTCGTCGGCGCCACCACGCGCGCGGGCCTGCTGCCCCCGCCGCTGCGCGACCGCTTCGGCTTCACCGCCCACATGGAGTTCTACGAACCCGTCGAACTGGAGCGGGTGGTCCACCGCTCCGCGCACCTGCTCGACGTGGAGATCGACACCGAAGGCGCCGCCGAGATCGCGGGCCGCTCCCGCGGCACGCCCCGTATCGCCAACCGCCTGCTGCGCCGCGTCCGGGACTATGCGCAGGTCAAGGCCGACGGCTTGGTCAACAAGGACATCGCGGGCACGGCCCTCGCCGTCTATGAAGTGGACGAACGCGGTCTCGACCGCCTCGACCGGGCCGTCCTGGAAGCCCTGCTCAAGCTGTTCGGCGGCGGACCCGTCGGCCTGTCGACACTCGCGGTCGCCGTGGGGGAGGAGCGCGAGACCGTCGAAGAGGTGGCGGAGCCCTTCCTCGTACGGGAGGGACTGCTCGCCCGCACCCCGCGCGGCCGCGTCGCGACGCCCGCGGCCTGGGCGCACCTCGGCCTCGTACCCCCGCGTCGGACGGGCGGAAAGGGACAACAGGACCTGTTCGGGGCGTGATGTCCGCGAGACGGCGCCGCCACCGGCGGGGAACGGCGCGGGGAGTCGACCCCTCAGGAACTGCGGTGCCATGCTGAGCGTTGTTCGTAAGGTGCGGACTCGCTTAGACTCCGCCGATGCCGCCCTTGCGGGTGGCGTACCCACCCCCATCCCAATGGCCGCTTACCTGCGCGGTCGTGCGAAGGAAACTCCGTCCCGTGAATATCGTGACCCTCCTCCCCTTCATCGTGCTCATCGGGGCCATGTTCCTGATGACCCGGTCTGCCAAGAAGAAGCAGCAGGCCGCCGCGCAGATGCGTAACGAAATGCATCCCGGCACCGGCGTCCGCACGATCGGGGGCATGTACGCGACCGTCAAGGAGGTCCACGACGAAGCCGTCCTCCTTGAGGTGGCCCCCGGTGTCCACGCGGTTTACGCGAAGAACTCGATCGGCGCCGTCCTCGACGACGACGAGTACAACCGCATCGTGCACGGCACCGAGGACGACCTGAAAGAGGACACCCCCGTCGTTCCGGACGACGCCTCTTCCCTGACCGAGACCGACGAGCCCGCCGACGCTTCCGACGACTCGCGCATCGACCTCGGCAAGAAGGACGAGCCCGCCGGGGCCGACGACGCGGAGCCGAAGAAGACCGACGGCGAGTCCGACGCGAAGTAGTCACGCCCGGGGCCCGTGGGGTGCGCCGCTCGCGCACCGCGGGCCCCGGATCACGTGCATTTCGCGCCGAATCTCGACACCACTTCATGGCCGCCCGCCCGGGCCTCCCCGCACGGTACGGGGACAGACCGGATGCCGGGCGGTTGGACAGGGAGAACGAGAAGGTGGCAGCACCGAAGAAGGGCCGAAGGCAGAGCGCCCCGGGCAAGCCGGGACGCTCTCTGGTCTTCATCCTGATCGCCCTCGTGGCGCTCACGGGGGGAATGTTCCTTTCCGGGCACACCACGCCGCGTCTGGGCATCGACCTCGCAGGCGGCACGAGCATCACGCTCGAGGCCAAGAACGAGCCGGGCCAGAACAACGCGATCAACCCGACCAACATGAACACCGCGGTTGACATCATCAACAACCGTGTCAATGGTCTGGGTGTCTCCGAGGCCGAGGTTCAGACCCAGGGCGACAAGAACATCATTGTCAACATTCCCAAGGGGTCGAACGAGAAGCAGGCGCGGGAGCAGGTCGGCACGACCGCTCAGCTCTACTTCCGTCCGGTGATCACGCAGGCTCCCGGCCAGCCCACGCCCGAGCCGTCAGCCAGCCCCTCGTCCGGCACGGACAAGGAGAAGGACAAGGGCAAGGCCACCGACAAGGCGACGGACAAGGCCACCGACAAGGCGAACTCCCCGACCGGCACGGCGTCGCCCCAGGGCCGCGCCGTCAGCGAGGCGCTGAAGGACGACCCGACGCCGTCGGACAAGTCCAAGGACGGAAAGGACGGCAAGCAGAACAAGGCGCCGTCCCCGGACCCGGCCACCGCCAAGCTGCAGGAGCAGTTCACCAAGCTCGACTGCACCGACAAGAAGGCCCGCGCCGGGGCAGGCCTGGGCGTGAAGCCCTCCGACCCCACCGTCGCCTGTGGCAAGAGCCCCGACGGCAAGACGTGGGACAAGTTCATCCTCGGCCCGGCCCAGGTGAACGGCAAGGACGTCAAGAAGGCACAGGCGACCATCAACCAGTCGTCCGGCGCCTGGGTCGTCAACATGGACTTCACCAAGGGCGGTTCGAAGAAGTTCTCCGAGGTCACCAGCAAGCTCTCGCAGCAGCAGCCCCCGCAGAACCAGTTCGCGATCGTCCTCGACGGTGACGTCGTCTCGGCCCCCAGCGTCAACACGACCCTGAGCGCCAACGCCGAGATCTCCGGCAGCTTCAACCAGCAGTCCGCGAAGGATCTGGCGAACGTCCTCTCGTACGGCGCCCTGCCGCTCACCTTCCACGAGCAGAGCGTCACCACGGTCAGCCCGGCCCTCGGCGGCGAGCAGCTCAAGGCGGGCCTGATCGCCGGTGCCATCGGCCTCGCGCTCGTCATCATCTACCTCGTGGCCTACTACCGCGGCCTCTCGCTCATCGCCATCGCGAGCCTCCTGGTCTCCGCGGCGCTGACGTACTCGATCATGACGCTGCTCGGCCCGACCATTAAGTTCGCGCTCAACCTGCCCGCGGTGTGTGGTGCGATCGTTGCGATCGGCATCACCGCGGACTCGTTCATCGTGTTCTTCGAACGCGTACGTGACGAGATCCGCGAGGGCCGCACGCTGCGCCCCGCCGTCGAGCGTGGCTGGCCGCGCGCCCGGCGCACCATCCTGGTCTCCGACTTCGTGTCGTTCCTGGCCGCCGCCGTGCTCTTCGTCGTCACGGTCGGCAAGGTGCAGGGCTTCGCGTTCACGCTCGGCCTGACCACGCTGCTCGACGTCGTCGTGGTGTTCTTCTTCACCAAGCCGCTGATGACGCTGATGGCGCGCAAGAAGTTCTTCGCCAACGGCCACAAGTGGTCCGGCCTCGACCCGCAGCGGCTCGGCGCCAAGCCCCCGCTGCGCCGGTCCCGCCGCACCCCCGCTCCCCCCGCCGGCCCTGTCGACCCGAAGGAGGCGTGAGATGTCGAAACTCGGCAATCTCGGCGCCAGGCTCTACCGCGGTGAGGTCGGCTACGACTTCGTCGGCAAGCGCAAGATCTGGTACGGCATCTCGATCCTGATCACCATCACGGCCATCGTCGGCCTGGCGGTGCGCGGCCTGAACATGGGCATCGAGTTCGAGGGCGGTGCCGTCTTCAACACCCCGAAGACCACCGCCTCGGTCTCGCACGCCGAAGAGGCCGCGGAGAAGGCCTCCGGCCACGACGCGATCGTCCAGAAGCTGGGTGACGACAAGCTCCGCATCCAGATCGCGGGCGTCGACATCAAGAAGTCCGACCAGATCAAGAAGTCGCTGGCCGAGGACCTGGACGTGAAGGCCGGCGACATCGACGCCGACCTCGTCGGCCCCAGCTGGGGCGACCAGATCGCGAACAAGGCCTGGCAGGGCCTGGCGATCTTCATGGTCCTCGTGGTGGTCTACCTGGCCATCGCCTTCGAGTGGCGCATGGCCCTGGCCGCACTGATCGCGCTGATCCACGACATCACGATCACTGTGGGTGTGTACGCACTGGTCGGCTTCGAGGTCACGCCGGGCACGGTGATCGGTCTGCTGACCATTCTCGGTTATTCGCTGTACGACACGGTGGTGGTCTTCGACAGCTTGAAGGAGCAGTCGAAGGACATCACCAAGCAGACCAGGTACACCTACAGCGAAGTCGCCAACCGCAGCATCAACGGCACCCTGGTGCGCTCGATCAACACCACGGTCGTCGCGCTGCTCCCGGTGGCGGGCCTGCTGTTCATCGGTGGCGGCGCCCTGGGCGCGGGCATGCTCAACGACATCTCGCTGTCGCTGTTCGTCGGCCTCGCGGCCGGTGCGTACTCCTCGATCTTCATCGCCACGCCGCTCGTCGCCGACTTCAAGGAACGCGAGCCGCAGATGAAGGCGCTCAAGAAGCGGGTGCTCGCCAAGCGCGCGGCGGCCGCTGCGAAGGGCGAGTCCGCGGAGGCGCCGGTGTCCGCCGGCGCCGAGGACGAGCAGGACGACGACCCGGCGGATGACGCCGCACCGGCCGTCGTCGGTCCCCGCACCCAGCCCGCGTCCCGCAGCCGCGGCAAGGGGCGCGCGTCGGGGAAGCGCCGATGACCGAGCTCGCAGGCGTCACGGAGCTGCTGCTCAGCCGCATCCGTGACGTCCCGGACTACCCGGTGCCGGGCGTGATGTTCAAGGACATCACGCCGCTGCTCGCCGACCCGGCCGCGTTCGCTGCGCTCACGGAGACCTTGGCGGACCTCAGCGTGCGGCACGGCGCCACGAAGATCGTCGGCCTGGAGGCCCGCGGCTTCATCCTCGGCGCGCCCGTCGCGCTCCGCGCCGGGCTCGGCTTCATCCCCGTACGCAAGGCGGGCAAGCTCCCCGGGGCGACGCTGAAGCAGAGCTACGACCTGGAGTACGGCAGCGCCGAGATCGAGGTGCACGCCGAGGACCTGGCCGCGGGCGACCGCGTCATGGTCATCGACGACGTCCTCGCCACCGGTGGCACCGCGGCCGCCTCGCTGGACCTGGTCCGCCGCTCGGGCGCCGAGGTGGCCGGTGTCGCGGTCCTCATGGAGCTCGGCTTCCTCGACGGCCGGCAGAAGCTGGAGCGCGCCTTGGACGGGGCGCCGCTGGAGGCTCTGATCACCGTCTGAGACGGCTCGCACTACGGCACGACGGGCGCTCCGGCCATCTCACCGGGGCGCCCGTCGTCGTTTCGGCCGGTTCCCGCTCTGGACGGGGCCCCGTGCGTCCCTCCCCGCGCCGCGGGCGCCGGGAGGGCACTGCTGGGGACCGGAGCGTCGGGCCTCGTGGAATCCACGCACCGCCCCTTGCGTTTCTCCAGTACAGAGACGTCTCATCGGCCGAAGGGGAACCGACGGCCCAGGATCGATACCATGGGTTCTTCGGGGCCTGACCGGGGGACCCCGATCGCGCACAGGGAGCGCTCTTGCCAGACGAGTCCCAGCCACTCACCGCCGCCAAGGCCGCCCAGAGGGCCAAGCAGGCCTCGGCGGGCTCCGCCGCGCCCGTGCAGAAGGCAGAAGGCGGGCAGGGCGGCACGTCCGCGCAGCGCGCCCAGGCAGAGGTCTCTCGGGGCGACAAACCGGCCGAGCAGCCCCGCCCGAAGCCGCCCGCGGATCACCATCCGACGGCCCCCGCGATCCGGCCCGCCACGGGGCAGCCGGGTCGTTCCGGTTCCTCCAACCGGGTGCGGGCCCGGCTCGCCCGGCTCGGCGTCCAGCGCTCCAACCCGTACAACCCGGTCCTTGAGCCGTTGCTGCGCATAGTGCGCACAAAAGACACCACCAAG
>NZ_JBHVZA010000036.1:0-27307 GCF_042880275.1 Streptomyces sp. NPDC058308 | reverse complement strand
GGCCGCCCGGGGCGGGCCCCCCCCCCCCCCCCCCCTACCCCGCCGGCCTGTGCGGTGTGCCCTCCCCCCCCCCCCCCCCACGACCCCAAGATCGAGACGGCCACGCTGCGCCAGATCGAGCGGGCCTATCAGGTCGCCGAGCGCTGGCACCGCGGGCAGAAGCGCAAGAGCGGCGACCCGTACATCACGCACCCGCTCGCCGTGACGACGATCCTCGCCGAGCTCGGCATGGATCCGGCCACCCTGATGGCCGGGCTCCTGCACGACACCGTCGAGGACACCGAGTACGGCCTTGACACCCTCAAGCGCGACTTCGGCGACCAGGTCGCCCTGCTCGTCGACGGCGTCACCAAGCTGGACAAGGTCAAGTTCGGCGAGGCCGCGCAGGCCGAGACCGTGCGCAAGATGGTCGTCGCCATGGCCAAGGACCCCCGCGTCCTGGTCATCAAGCTCGCCGACCGCCTGCACAACATGCGCACGATGCGGTACCTCAAGCGGGAGAAGCAGGAGAAGAAGGCCCGCGAGACCCTGGAGATCTACGCTCCGCTGGCGCACCGCCTGGGCATGAACACCATCAAGTGGGAGCTGGAGGACCTCGCCTTCGCGATCCTCTACCCCAAGATGTACGACGAGATCGTGCGGCTCGTGGCCGAGCGGGCGCCCAAGCGCGACGAGTACCTGGCCATAGTGACCGACGAGGTCCAGGCCGACCTGCGCGCCGCCCGCATCAAGGCCACCGTCACCGGGCGCCCGAAGCACTACTACAGCGTCTACCAGAAGATGATCGTGCGAGGCCGCGACTTCGCCGAGATCTACGACCTGGTGGGTATTCGGGTACTTGTCGACACCGTGCGCGACTGTTACGCCGCGCTCGGCACCGTCCACGCGCGATGGAACCCGGTCCCCGGCCGGTTCAAGGACTACATCGCGATGCCGAAGTTCAACATGTACCAGTCGCTGCACACGACGGTCATCGGCCCCAACGGCAAGCCCGTCGAGCTGCAGATCCGCACCTTCGACATGCACCGCCGCGCCGAGTACGGCATCGCGGCGCACTGGAAGTACAAGCAGGAGGCCGTCGCCGGTGCCTCCAAGGTGCGCACCGACGTACCGCGCAAGGCCGGCGGCAAGGACGACCACCTCAACGACATGGCGTGGCTGCGCCAGTTGCTCGACTGGCAGAAGGAGACCGAGGACCCCAGCGAGTTCCTGGAGTCGCTGCGCTTCGACCTCTCGCGCAACGAGGTCTTCGTGTTCACGCCGAAGGGCGACGTCATAGCGCTCCCTGCGGGCGCCACCCCCGTCGACTTCTCGTACGCGGTGCACACCGAGGTCGGCCACCGCACCATAGGGGCGAGGGTCAACGGCCGTCTCGTCCCGCTCGAATCGACCCTGGACAACGGCGACTTGGTGGAGGTCTTCACCTCCAAGGCCGCGGGCGCGGGCCCGTCCCGCGACTGGCTCGGCTTCGTCAAGTCGCCGCGGGCGCGCAACAAGATCCGCGCGTGGTTCTCCAAGGAGCGCCGCGACGAGGCGATCGAGCAGGGCAAGGACGCCATCGCGCGCGCCATGCGCAAGCAGAACCTGCCGATCCAGCGCATCCTCACCGGCGACTCCCTGGTCACCCTCGCGCACGAGATGCGCTACCCCGACATCTCGTCGCTGTACGCGGCGATCGGCGAGGGCCACGTCACCGCGCAGTCCGTCGTGCAGAAGCTCGTCCAGGCCCTCGGCGGCGAGGAGGCGGCCAACGAGGACATCGCCGAGAGCGCGCCGCCCTCACGCGGGCGCAGCAAGCGGCGTTCCAACGCCGACCCGGGCGTCGTGGTCAAGGGCGTCGAGGACGTGTGGGTCAAGCTGGCCCGCTGCTGCACGCCCGTCCCCGGTGACCCCATCATCGGCTTCGTCACCCGTGGCAGCGGCGTATCGGTCCACCGCAGCGACTGCGTCAACGTGGACTCGCTCTCGCGCGAGCCCGAGCGCATCCTCGAGGTCGAGTGGGCGCCCACCCAGTCCTCGGTCTTCCTCGTGGCCATCCAGGTCGAGGCCCTGGACCGCTCGCGGCTGCTCTCCGACGTCACGCGCATCCTCTCGGACCAGCACGTGAACATCCTGTCGGCGGCCGTGCAGACCTCCCGCGACCGCGTCGCCACCTCCCGCTTCACCTTCGAGATGGGCGACCCCAAGCACCTGGGGCACGTCCTCAAGGCGGTCAGGGGAGTGGAAGGCGTGTACGACGTGTACCGGGTGACGTCGACCCGCAGGCCGTAGGACCACACCACGACAGCACCGCACTACGTAGAGGGGCTCCCGTACGCGATGTACGGGAGCCCCTCTACGTAGAAGACGGAAAACTCAGCCGCCGAACTCGTGCAGGCCCTTGACCGCCTGGTCGAGCAGCGCCTGACGGCCGTCCAGCTCCTTCTGGAGCTTGTCGGCCTTGGCGTTGTTGCCCGCGGAGCGCGCCGTCTCGATCTGGCCGCGCAGCTTGTCCACGGCCGCCTGCAGCTGACCGGTGAGACCCGCGGCACGCGCGCGTGCCTCCGGGTTCGTCCGGCGCCACTCGGCCTCCTCGGACTCCTGCAGCGCCCGCTCCACGGCGTGCATCCGGCCCTCGACCTTCGGGCGGGCGTCACGCGGGACGTGGCCGATGGCCTCCCAACGCTCGTTGATGGAGCGGAACGCGGCACGGGCCGCCTTCAGATCCGTCACCGGGACGAGCTTCTCGGCCTCGTCGGCCAGCTCCTCCTTGAGCTTGAGGTTCTCGCCCTGCTCCGCGTCGCGCTCCGCGAAGACCGCGCTGCGCGCCGCGAAGAAGACGTCCTGGGCGCCGCGGAAGCGGTTCCACAGGTCGTCCTCGTGCTCGCGCTGGGCGCGGCCCGCGGCCTTCCAGTCGGTCATCAGGTCGCGGTAGCGCGCGGCCGTCGGGCCCCAGTCCGTCGAGCTCGACAGCGCCTCGGCCTCGCCGACCAGCTTCTCCTTGGTCTTGCGGGCCTCCTCGCGCTGGGCGTCGAGGGACGCGAAGTGCGCCTTGCGCCGCTTGGAGAACGCCGAGCGGGCGTGCGAGAAGCGGTGCCACAGTTCGTCGTCCGACTTGCGGTCCAGGCGCGGCAGACCCTTCCAGGTGTCCACCAGGGCCCGCAGCCGCTCGCCGGCCGCCCGCCACTGCTCACTCTGGGCCAGCTCCTCGGCCTCGGTGACCAGGGCCTCCTTGGCGTGCCGCGCCTCGTCGGACTGCTTGGCCTTCTGGACCTTGCGCTCCTCGCGGCGCGACTCGACGCTCTCCACGAGCTTGTCGAGCCGCTTGCTCAGGGCGTCCAGGTCGCCGACGGCATGGGCCTCGTCCACCTGCTGCCGCAGGTGGTCGACGGCGGTCATGGCGTCCTTGGCGGACAGGTCGGTCGTCTTCACCCGGCGCTCGAGAAGTCCGATCTCGACGACCAGACCGTCGTACTTGCGCTCGAAGTAGGCGAGGGCCTCGTCCGGAGATCCTGCCTGCCACGAACCGACCACTCGCTCGCCGCCGTCGGCCGTACGCACGTACACGGTCCCCGTCTCGTCGACGCGGCCCCACGGGTCGCTGCTCACAGCGCCTCCTCCACATGATGCCTGCACAGGGCCTTGGGGCCCCCGGCATCGTCCACAGTTTCGTCACCGCCAACATAGGCGACCGGCGGGGCGGCTGTCCGCATCCCGCGCGTTTGAAGTTTGCCCACCGGGGCTCAGGATTTCGTGACGGTGGCCTTGTCGACGACGACCGTCGCGTTCGGTGCGCCGTCGCCCCGACCACTGCTCTCGCCGGCGGCCGCGATCTTCTTCAGGACCTTCATCCCGGAATCGGAAATGGTCCCGAACGGTGTGTAGTCGGGCGGCAGCTGACTGTCCTGATAGACGAGGAAGAACTGGCTGCCGCCGCTGTTGCGGCCCTTCTTCTTCTGGGCGTTGTACTGGTTCGCCATGGCGACCGTGCCCGCCGGATACACGTTCCCCTTCAGGCGCTTGTCCTTCAGGTTCTCGTCCGGGATCGAATAGCCCGGGCCGCCCTGCCCGTTGCCCTGGGGGTCGCCGCACTGCAGGACGTAGATGCCGCCGGTGGTGAGGCGGTGGCACTTGGTGTGGTCGAGATAGCCCTTGTTCACAAGGAAGTTGAAGGAGTTGACGGTGTGCGGGGCTTTCGCCGCGTCCAGGTCGAGACCGATGTCGCCGCACGTCGTCTTCAGGTTCATGGTGTAGTCGGCGGACCTGTCGAGGTCGAGCGCCGGCTCCTTCTTGAAGCTCAGGGGCTTCACCTCGCCGGGCGCCGCTTTCCCGCACGGGTCCTTCGGCGTGCTGGTGGGCTGCGCGGCCGCGTCGTCCTTCGACGACCCGTCGCCGTCGAAGGCGCCCGCGGCGTACGACACCGCACCGCCCGCGACCACCACCGCGAGCGCCCCCGCGATCACCGCGTTGCGCATCCGGGCCTTGCGCCGCGCGGCCTCCCGCCGCTCCTGCTGGCGCGCGAACTTCTCCCGGGCGAGCTGCCGCCGCCGCTGCTCGTTGCTGACCACCGGGTCTCTCCCCTTTTCCCTGGGACCCCTTCCGGGACCACCTGAATGTGCCCCGTACCGTATATGGGTTACCTGTGGAATCGGCAGCGCCGGTAGGCTCTGATCTGCCGCGTTCTCCCGCCGGGGACCGCGGTCCCTCCCGCCGGACGACGAACGAAGGACGATCGTGCTCATTGCCGGGTTCCCCGCCGGGGCCTGGGGCACCAACTGCTACCTGGTCGCCCCCGCCGCAGGCGAGGAGTGCGTGATCATCGACCCGGGCCACCAGGCCGCCCAGGGAGTCGAGGACGCGCTCAAGAAGCATCGGCTCAAGCCCGTCGCGGTCATCCTCACGCACGGCCACATCGACCACGTCGCCTCGGTCGTCCCGGTGTGCGGAGCGCACGACGTGCCCGCGTGGATCCACCCCTCTGACCGGTACATGATGAGCGACCCCGAGAAGGCCCTCGGCCGCTCGATCGGGATGCCGCTGATGGGCGAGCTGACGGTGGGGGAGCCCGACGACATGCGGGAGCTGACCGACGGCGCCGGTCTGAGGCTGGCGGGCCTCGACTTCTCCGTCGCGCACGCGCCGGGCCATACGAAGGGGTCGGTGACCTTCCAGATGCCCGAGACCGAGGAGATCCCCTCGGTGTTCTTCTCGGGCGATCTGCTCTTCGCCGGCTCCATCGGACGTACCGACCTGCCCGGCGGCAGCCACACCGAGATCCTCGAGTCGCTGGGCCGCGTGTGCCTGCCGCTCGACGACTCGACCGTGGTGCTGTCCGGCCACGGCCCCCAGACAACCATCGGCCAGGAGCGCGCCACCAACCCGTATCTGCGGCAGGTGGCCGCTGTCCGTCGAGGCCACAGGGCGGACGAGACGTCCGCCCCGCGACGAGGAATGTGACGAGAGAATTTCCGTGAGCACCTTCAAGGCCCCCAAGGGCACGTACGACCTGCTTCCGCCGGACTCCGCGAAGTTCCTCGCGGTGCGCGAGGCGATCGCCGCGCCGCTGCGCAACTCCGGATACGGCTACATCGAGACGCCCGGCTTCGAGAACGTCGAGCTCTTCGCGCGCGGTGTCGGTGAGTCCACCGACATCGTCACCAAGGAGATGTACGCCTTCACCACCAAGGGCGGCGACGAACTCGCGCTGCGCCCCGAAGGCACCGCCTCCGTACTGCGCGCCGCGCTCGAGGGCAACCTCCACAAGGCCGGCAACCTCCCGGTCAAGCTCTGGTACTCGGGCTCGTACTACCGCTACGAGCGCCCCCAGAAGGGCCGCTACAGGCACTTCTCCCAGGTCGGCGCCGAGGCGATCGGCGCCGAGGACCCGGCGCTCGACGCCGAGCTGATCATCCTGGCCGACCAGGCGTACCGCGCCCTCGGCCTGCGGAACTTCCGCATCCTGCTCAACTCCCTCGGTGACAAGGAGTGCCGTCCTGTCTACCGGGCCGCGCTGCAGGACTTCCTGCGCGGGCTCGACCTGGACGAGGAGACACGTCGACGTATCGACATCAACCCGCTGCGGGTTCTCGACGACAAGCGCGCCGACGTCCAGAAGCAGCTGGTGGGCGCCCCCTCGCTGCGCGACTACCTCTGCGAGGCGTGCAAGGCGTACCACGAGCAGGTCCGCGAGCTGATCACCGCGGCGGGCGTCGCCTTCGAGGACGACGAGAAGCTGGTCCGCGGCCTGGACTACTACACCCGCACGACCTTCGAGTTCGTCCACGACGGCCTCGGCTCGCAGTCCGCGGTGGGCGGCGGCGGCCGCTACGACGGCCTGTCCGAGATGATCGGCGGCCCCTCGCTGCCCTCCGTCGGCTGGGCGCTCGGTGTGGACCGCACGGTGCTCGCCCTGGAGGCGGAGGGCGTCGAGCTCGAACTGCCCTCGGCCACCAGCGTGTTCGCGGTGCCGCTCGGCGACGAGGCGCGCCGGGTCCTCTTCGCCAAGGTGACGGAGCTGCGCAAGGCCGGGGTCGCGGCGGACTTCTCGTTCGGCGGGAAGGGCCTCAAGGGCGCGATGAAGAACGCCAACCGCAGCGGCGCGCGCTTCACCGTCGTCGCCGGTGAGCGTGATCTCGCCGAGGGCGTCGTCCAGCTCAAGGACATGGAGTCCGGGGAGCAGGAGGCGGTCGCGGTGGACGAGATCGTGGCGGTGCTGCGGGCCAAGCTGGGCAAGTAGAGCCCCTCCGGCGCTTGAGGAGCGGGGTCCGGGGCAGAGCCCTGCGACCTCGCTCCGGGGCCCCGCGATCTCGCTCCGGGGGCGGGGCTCAGTCCAGGAGGCCGAGGCGCAGAGCACTCGTCACCGCCGCGGTCCTGTCGTCGACCCCCAACTTCCCGAACGCGCGCAGCAGATGCGTCTTCACCGTCGACTCCGCGACGTACAGCCGACGCCCGACCTCCGCGTTCGTACAGCCCTCGGCGACGAGCCGGAGCACCGCCGTCTCGCGCGCCGACAACCGGGGCCGCTCCGGACGGGTCCGCAGTTGGTCCATGAGCCGGGCGGCCACGGACGGCGCGAGGACGGTCTCGCCCCGCGCGGCGGCCCGCACCGCGTCGGCCAGTTCACCGCGGGCCAGGTCCTTGAGCAGGTAGCCGGCCGCGCCCGCCTCGACGGCGCGCAGGATGTCGCGGTCGCTCTCGTACGTCGTGAGCACGATGACCCGGCACGGCAGCTCCGCGGCCGCCATCCGCTCGATGGAGTCGACGCCGGCCCCGCCGGGCATGCGCAGGTCCATCAGGACGATGTCGGGCCGCAGTTCGGCCGCCAGGGCCTCCGCGTGCGGGCCGCTCGAAGCCTCCGCGACAACATCGAGGTCCGCCTCGGCGCTCAGCATGGCGCGCAGCCCCTCGCGCACGACGGGGTGGTCGTCGGCGATCACGATGCGGATCACGCCCGGCTCCATTCGGGAAGAGGGAGCAGGACGGTGACGGTGGCGCCCTCGCCGGGGCCGCTCACCACTTCGGCGGTGCCGCGGACCTCGGCGGCCCGCGCCCGCAGCCCGCGCAGACCGTATCCCCGGTGGGGCCCGCGGGGATCGAAGCCGCACCCGGTGTCGCGTACCGAGAGGCCGAGCGTGCCGGGCGCGTACGCGAGGGTGACGGTGGCGCAGGCACCGGGCCCGGCGTGTTTGCGTACGTTGGCGAGCGCTTCCTGGCAGGAGCGCAGGGCGACCACCTCAAGGCCCGGCGGCAGCGGGCGTACGTCGCCGGTGACGGTGACGGTGACGTCGGCGTCGTGCCGGGCGGCGAGGCGGCGCAACGCGGCCGGCAGCGGGGCGCCGTCCAGGTCCGCGGGACCGCCACCGGAGACCAGGGCCCGTGCCTCGGCGAGGCTCTGCCGAGCGGTGACCTCCATCAGGTCGAGGTGGCGGCGGGCCGCGGGCACGTCCCGCGCCAGCTCCGCGTCGACGGCCTGTACAAGCACCAGGACGCTGGCGAACCCCTGGGCGAGGGTGTCGTGGATCTCCCGGGACATCCGCTCGCGTTCGGCCAGCGCACCGCGCTCCGCGCAGAGCCGGGCGACTTCCTCACGGCTGTCCTCCAACTGGGCGATGAGCCGGGCGCGTTCCGTGCTCTGCTCGATGACCCGCAGGGTCCAGACGCCGACGGCCACCGAGAAGACCAGGGTGACCGTGGCGAACACCGAGTTGTAGAAGACGTCCTGCGCCGAGGGGCGCCACAGCACCGCCCAGCCTGCCACCGGCACGAGGTTGAGGACGACGACCGCGACCAGCGCGGGCCGCGTCCGCAGCGCGATGAAGCACATCGGGATGAGCGCGAAGGTCATCAGCCGGGTCTCGCCGACCAGTACCCCCGGAGGAAGGAAGAGCAGGATCGTGCCCGCGATGCAGCGGCGGGCCCGTCGTTCGTCGACGCCTTCGTTCATCAGGACCGGGCGTCCGAGGACGACGTACCAAGGGGCGAGCAGCAGGAGCAGCGCGGCGGCGGCGAGGCGGACGGGCCATCCGGGGGAAGCGGTGCCGAGGACGAACACGAGGGTGGCCAGCCACACCACGGTGAAGTACGCATCCCAGAGTCGGAAGGTCCGGTTCCAGATGTCGGAGTCGTCGCCGTCGGCCGGCTCGTACGCGCGCGCTGTCATGCCGTCGAGACTCCCCGCGGACTGAACTCTTCGGAACCCCCGTACGTGCCTCCTTATGTCCATCGAACGGTGGACACCCGCATGGGTGCGGCACAATATGCGTGCCCGCGGCCCCACTAAGCGACGGAACGGCGTGATGAGCAAAACGATGTCAGCGAAGGACGACGCCACGGACGAACGGGACCGCGCGGACGCTCCCGGTACCGTCGGCGGCAGTCGTGCGCTCGCCCTGCTTCTGGTGATCACGGGAGCGGCCGGTCTGCTCGCCTCCTGGATCATCACGCTCGACAAGTTCGAGCTCCTGAAGGACCCGGACTTCCAGCCCGGCTGCAGCATCAACCCCGTCGTCGCCTGCGGCAGCATCATGAAGAGCGAGCAGGCGGAGGCGTTCGGCTTCCCCAACCCGATGCTGGGCCTGGTCGCCTACGGCATCGTGATCTGCGTCGGCATGAGCCTGCTGGGCCGGGCCCGCTTCCCGCGCTGGTACTGGCTGACGTTCAACGCGGGCGCGCTCTTCGGCGTCGGGTTCTGCACCTGGCTGATGATCCAGTCGCTCTACCACATCAACGCGCTCTGCCTCTGGTGCTGCCTGGCCTGGGTCGCCACGCTCCTGATCTTCTGGTACGTCACGTCCTTCAACATCCGGGCCGGTTTCCTGCCCGCGCCGGGCTGGGTCAAGAGCTTCCTGACCGACTTCACCTGGGCCCTGCCCGTGATGCACATCGGCGTCATCGCGATGCTGATCCTCACGCGCTGGGGTGCCGACCTCTGGGCCTGACCGGGCCCCGGAGGGATTGTCAGTGGGGTGACATAGGGTTCTTGACGTGGAGCCCGACCTGTTCACCGCCGCAGCCGAAGACCGCCAGGAGAAGGACCCGTCCAGTAGTCCCCTGGCCGTCCGGATGCGCCCGCGCACCCTCGACGAAGTCGTCGGCCAGCAGCATCTGCTGAAGCCGGGCTCACCCCTGCGCCGCCTGGTGGGCGAGGGCGGGGGAGGACCCGCCGGGCCCTCCTCGGTGTTCCTGTGGGGCCCGCCAGGCATCGGCAAGACCACTCTCGCGTACGTCGTGTCCAAGGCCACGAACAAGCGCTTCGTCGAGCTCTCCGCGATCACCGCGGGCGTGAAGGAAGTGCGCGCCGTCATCGACGGGGCCCGCAGGGCGATGGGCGGTCACGGCAAGGAGACCGTCCTCTTCCTCGACGAGATCCACCGCTTCAGCAAGGCCCAGCAGGACTCCTTGCTGCCCGCCGTGGAGAACCGCTGGGTCACGCTGATCGCGGCGACCACGGAGAACCCGTACTTCTCGATCATCTCCCCGCTGCTCTCGCGCTCCCTGCTGCTCACTCTTGAACCGCTCACCGACGACGACCTGCGCGGCCTGCTGCGCCGGGCGCTCACCGACGAGCGGGGCCTGGGCGGCGCGGTCGAGCTGCCCGAGGAGGCCGAGGAGCATCTGCTGCGCATCGCGGGCGGCGACGCCCGGCGCGCGCTCACCGCCCTGGAGGCGGGCGCGGGCTCGGCCCTCGCCCAGGGCGAGCGGGAGATCACCCTCCAGACCCTGGAGGAGTCGGTCGACCGGGCCGCTGTGAAGTACGACCGCGACGGCGACCAGCACTACGACGTGGCGAGCGCCCTCATCAAGTCCATCCGCGGCTCGGACGTGGACGCGGCCCTCCACTATCTGGCCCGCATGATCGAGGCGGGCGAGGACCCCCGCTTCATCGCCCGGCGCCTGATGATCTCCGCCAGCGAGGACATCGGCCTCGCCGACCCCACGGCCCTGCCGACCGCGGTCGCCGCCGCCCAGGCCGTCGCCATGATCGGCTTCCCCGAGGCCGCGCTCACCCTCAGCCACGCCACGATCGCACTCGCCCTGGCCCCGAAGTCGAACGCCGCGACGATCGCCATCCAGCAGGCCCAGGCCGACGTCCGCGGCGGTCTCGCCGGCCCCGTCCCGCCCCACCTGCGCGACGGCCACTACAAGGGCGCGGCCAAGCTCGGCCACGCCCAGGGGTACGTGTATCCGCACGACGTCCCGGGCGGTATCGCCGCCCAGCAGTACGCCCCGGACACCATCGAGGGCAAGCGCTACTACCAGCCCACGAGATACGGCGCCGAGGCGCGGTACGCCGACGTGGTCGACCGCGTCCGCGCCCGCCTCAAGGGCGAGCAGCCCGAGGGCTGAGGCATCTCGCCGCACCCGGTATAGTTGCCCGGAGTGCTGCGTCCCGTGTCCGGTCTCGTACCGGCACCACCAGAACGGGACATCCAGCCGGAGCCCCACCGCCGCGAGGCAAGGGGGATCCAGGAGCGTCGCGCACCGTTGAAGGTGTCGCGGGCAGCCCACCACCACCTCGGAGCCCCGGGAATCGGTCGGTGGGCCACTCGCGTGCTGCACATTGTGCCCAGACCAGGGAGCGGCTGCCGGGCCCGTCCATCAGGACGAGCCGGGTTTCCCAGGCTGCGGATTGCGACCTCCCCTAACCACTGGTGAAGCCGATTTCACAATGAACAGAGAGGTTGGTTCATGCCGAACCAGTCCCGCCCCAAGGTCAAGAAGTCGCGTGCCCTCGGCATCGCGCTGACCCCGAAGGCCGTCAAGTACTTCGAGGCCCGCCCCTACCCGCCGGGCGAGCACGGCCGTGGGCGCAAGCAGAACTCGGACTACAAGGTCCGTCTGCTCGAGAAGCAGCGCCTGCGTGCGCAGTACGACCTCTCCGAGCGCCAGCTCGTCCGTGCCTACGAGCGTGCGTCCAAGACGCAGCTCAAGACCGGTGAGGCCCTGGTCATCGAGCTGGAGCGTCGTCTCGACGCCCTGGTTCTGCGTTCGGGCATCGCCCGCACGATCTACCAGGCCCGCCAGATGGTCGTGCACGGCCACATCGAGGTCAACGGCGGCAAGGTCGACAAGCCGTCGTACCGCGTCCGTCCCGACGACGTCGTGATGGTCCGCGAGCGCAGCCGCGAGAAGCCGCTGTTCCAGGTCGCGCGTGAGGGTGGCTTCGCCCCCGACGGCGAGACCCCGCGCTACCTCCAGGTGAACCTGAAGGCCCTGGCCTTCCGCCTGGACCGCGACCCGAACCGCAAGGAGATCCCCGTGATCTGCGACGAGCAGCTCGTCGTCGAGTACTACGCCCGCTGACCCGGACGTAGCTCACCCTGCTTCAGCCCGTCGCCTCCCCGCCCTTCCCGGCGGGGCAGGCGGCGGGTTCGGTCGTTTCCGGGGCCCGTGCGCAGTGCTCTGGCCACCGCCGCGTCCAGGTCGAGCCCCGCGCCGGCCCGCACGTGCTCCTCGTACCGCTCGTCGCCGAGCGCCTCGCGGGCCCGCTCCTCGCACAGCACGCGCGGCCCGCCGAAGTGCACCGAACCGAACAGCGGCAGCCCCACCGAGGTCCAGATGCCGTCCGCGGCGCCCTGCAGCACCGCGGCCTCCGCGGGATCGCCCTCCGTCACGGTGAACAGCGCGAGCAGCTCGATGGAGAGCACCGTGCCGAGCAGATCGTGGAAGCGGTGGTCGAGATCCAGCGACTCGGCGAGCAGTTCCCGCGCCTTCTCCGCCTCACCGCGCGTCCAGGCCGCGTAGCCGAGGACATAGAGGGCGTACGCGAGGGCCCAGCGCTCGCCGTGGTCCTCACAGACCAGGCGCACGTGCTCGCAGAGCTCCACCGCGCCGGCGAGCTCGCCGCGGAAGGCCAGCGTCATGGCGAGCTCGATCTGCCCCATCAGGACATTGCTGTTCAGCTCGCCGATCGTCCGGTACTGCGCGAGGGCGGAGCGCAGCAGCGTCTCCGCGCGCGGCAGATCGTCCGTGACCAGGGCCAGACAGCCGATCCGGTGCTCCGCGTACGCCGCGGCGACGGCGCTGCCCGAGCGCTCCGCCCCGTCGCGGCACTCGTGCAGCGCGGCGAGCGCGGCGACCGTGTCGCCCTGCAGCACGGCCACGTAGCCGAGCACCCACAGCGCCTTGAGCCGCGAGTCGTCGTGGCCGCCGTCGAGCTCCAGAGCCCGGTCCAGCCAGTGCCTGCCCTCCGCGAGCCGCCCACACCCTACCCAGCAGAACCACAGCGTGCCGGCGAGGTGCTGCCCCAGATGGGCCTCGCCCGGCTCGGTCAGGCAGAACTCCAACGCGGCCCGCAGGTTGGGGAGTTCGGCGTCGACGAGGGCGGCGACCTGCGCCTGGCGCGGCGAGAACCAGTCCAGCTCGCACCAGGTGGCGAGCCCCATGTACCAGTCGCGGTGCCTGCGCCGCAGCCGCGCGCTCTCCTCCGCGGCCTCCAGCCAGTCGCCGCCGTACGCCCTGACCGTGTCGAGCATGCGGTAGCGCACGCCCGCGGGCCACTCCTCACGGATCGCGACGGACTGCGCGAGGAGCTCATCGAGTACGTCCAACACGTCCTCGGCGTGCAGTCCGTCCCCGGCGCAGATGTACTCGACGGCCTCCAGGTCGAACTGCCCGGCGAACACCGAGAGGCGCGCCCACAGCAGCCGCTCCCGCGGTGTGCACAGCTCGTGGCTCCAGCCGATGGCCGTCCGCAGCGTCTGATGGCGCGGCAGTACGTCGCGCCGGGAACCGGTCAGCAGCCGGAACCGGTCGTCGAGCCTGGTGAGCAGCTGCGCGGGGGAGAGGGCCCGCAGCCGGCCCGCGGCCAGCTCCACGGCGAGCGGAATCCCCTCCAGGCGACGGCACAGCTCCATGACGTCCGCGCGGTTGCCCTCGTCGACGGCGAAACCGGGCAGCCCGGCCGTCGCCCGGTCGGCGAAGAGCGCCGCCGCGTCCGGCCCCGGCATCGGCGCGAGCGGGAAGAGCCGCTCACCCTCGATCTCCAGGGGCCTGCGTCCCACCGCGAGCACCCGCAGCCCGGGGGAGTGCGTAAGGAGGTCGCGCACCAGCGAGGCGCAGGCGTCGACCAGGTGCTCGAAGCCGTCGACGACCAGGAGCAGTTCCCGCTCCGCGAGGTGTCCGAGCAGGACCTGGCGCGGCGGCCGCTTCGTGTGGTCGGTCAGCTCCAGGGCCTCGGCGACCGCGTGTTCCAGGAGGCCCGGGTCCCGCAGCGCCGTGAGGTCCACCAGCCAGGCGCCGTCGGGCAGTCCGCTCCGGGCCGCGGCCCGCGCGGCCAGACGCGACTTCCCGACCCCGCCGACCCCGGTCACGGTGACGAGCCGACCGGCCTCCAACGCCGTGGCCAGCTCGGCGAGTTCGGTGCCGCGCCCGACGAAGGCGTTCAGCTCCAGGGGGAGATTGCCGGACGGAATGGGTCGCATGGGGTACGGAGCGTACTCATTCGTATGCGGTCCGTACAATCACTTCGGACAACTCCTGCGGCGGCCAAGGGGAATGCGGTACGGAGCGACGCCCCTGGCGCGATAGGGTCGGAGAACGACTTTTTTGGTGTTCGGGTACGAAGTTCAGGGACGAGATTCAGGGAGCGGTGCCAAGTGTCGGGTGGAGAGGTTGCCGGGGTCCTGGTGGCCGTCTTCTGGGCGATCCTGGTCTCCTTCCTCGCGGTGGCACTGGCGAGGCTGGCCCAGACGCTCAGGGCGACCACCAAGCTCGTCGCGGACGTGACCGAGCAGGCGGTGCCCCTCCTCGCGGACGCCTCCACCGCGGTGCGCTCCGCGCAGACCCAGATCGACCGGGTCGACGCCATCGCCTCCGACGTCCAGGAAGTCACGTCGAACGCGTCGGCGCTGTCCACGACCGTCGCCTCGACCTTCGGCGGCCCCCTCGTGAAGGTGGCCGCGTTCGGCTACGGCGTGCGCCGGGCCATCAGCCGCAAGCCCGGCCCCGAAGCAAACGACATGCCCGCCAAGCCGTCCCGTCGTACGGTGATCGTGGGTCGCACCGTCCCGTCCGCGCGGCGGGCGAAGCGGGCCAACCGGAGTAAGAGGGACTGACGCAGCGATGTTCCGCCGTACTTTCTGGTTCACCGCGGGCGCAGCCGCCGGCGTATGGGCCACCACCAAGGTCAACCGCAAGCTCAAGCAGCTGACCCCCGAGAGCCTCGCCGCGCAGGCCGCGAACAAGGCGATCGAGACGGGTCACCGCCTGAAGGACTTCGCACTCGACATCCGTGACGGCATGGCCGAGCGCGAGGCGGAGCTGGGCGAGGCGCTGGGCCTGCAGAACCACCCCGACACGGAGCTCCCCGTGCAGCGCCGCTTCGCGGTCATCGAGAACCACAGCAGCAATAAGTACGACAAGAAGAAGACGCAGTACGTCGAGAACACGGCGCACTCGTACAACCGGAATGAGGACCACTGATGGAGTCGGCTGAAATCCGCCGCCGCTGGCTGAGCTTCTTCGAGGAGCGCGGGCACACCGTCGTCCCTTCGGCGTCGCTCATCGCGGACGACCCGACTCTGCTGCTCGTTCCCGCCGGCATGGTGCCCTTCAAGCCCTACTTCCTGGGTGAGGTCAAGCCGCCCGCACCGCGCGTCACCAGCGTGCAGAAGTGCGTGCGCACACCCGACATCGAAGAGGTCGGCAAGACCACCCGGCACGGCACGTTCTTCCAGATGTGCGGCAACTTCTCCTTCGGCGACTACTTCAAGGAGGGCGCCATCACGCTCTCCTGGGAGCTGCTGACCAGCCCGGTCGACAAGGGCGGCTTCGGCCTCGACCCCGAGCGCCTGTGGATCACCGTCTACCTCGACGACGACGAGGCCGAGCAGATCTGGCGCGAGAAGGTCGGCGTGCCGGCCGAGCGCATCCAGCGCCTGGGCAAGAAGGACAACTTCTGGTCCATGGGCGTGCCCGGCCCCTGCGGCCCGTGCTCCGAGATCAACTACGACCGCGGCCCGGAGTTCGGCGAGGAGGGCGGCCCCGCCGTCAACGACGAGCGCTACGTGGAGATCTGGAACCTGGTCTTCATGCAGTTCGAGCGCGGCGCGGGCGACGGCAAGGAGGACTTCCCGATCCTCGGCGAGCTCCCGTCGAAGAACATCGACACGGGCCTCGGCCTCGAGCGCCTCGCGATGATCCTGCAGGGCGTACAGAACATGTACGAGACGGACACCCTGCGCGTCGTCATGGACAAGGCCACCGAGCTCACCGGTGTGCGCTACGGCGCCGAGCACGGCTCGGACGTCTCCCTGCGCGTGGTCGCCGACCACATCCGTACGTCGACCATGCTCATCGGCGACGGCGTCTCGCCCGGCAACGAGGGCCGCGGGTACGTCCTGCGCCGCATCATGCGCCGCGCCATCCGCAACATGCGTCTGATGGGCGCCACCGGACCGGTCGTCAAGGACCTCGTCGACGTCGTGATCGACACGATGGGCCTGCAGTACCCGGAGCTCGTCACCGACCGCAAGCGCATCGAGACCGTCGCCCTCGCCGAAGAGGCCGCCTTCCTCAAGGCCCTCAAGGGCGGCACGAACATCCTCGACACCGCTGTCACCGAGACCAAGGCCGCCGGCGGCAAGGTCCTCTCCGGCGACAAGGCGTTCCTGCTGCACGACACGTGGGGATTCCCCATCGACCTCACCCTGGAGATGGCCGCAGAGCAGGGCCTGACCGTGGACGAGAACGGCTTCCGCCGCCTGATGAAGGAGCAGCGGGACCGCGCCAAGGCCGACGCCAAGGCCAAGAAGACCGGCCACGCCGACCTGCACGCCTACCGCGAGATCGCCGACGCGTCCGGCGCCACCGACTTCACCGGCTACTCCCTCACGGAGAACGAGGCCCAGATCGTCGGCCTGCTGGTCAACGGCGTCTCCTCGCCGGCGGCCACCGAGGGCGACGAGGTCGAGATCGTCCTCGACCGCACCCCCTTCTACGCGGAGGGCGGCGGCCAGATCGGCGACACCGGCCGCATCCGCCTGGACAGCGGCGCCGTCGTCGAGATCCGCGACGTGCAGAAGCCGGTGCCCGGCGTGCACGTCCACAAGGGCGTCGTCCAGGTCGGCGAGATCACCGTCGGCGCCCCGGTCTGGGCGTCGATCGACGCCCACCGCCGCCGCGCCATCGCCCGCGCCCACTCCGCCACGCACCTCACGCACCAGGCGCTGCGCGACGCGCTCGGCCCGACGGCCGCCCAGGCCGGTTCCGAGAACCAGCCCGGCCGCTTCCGCTTCGACTTCGGTTCGCCGTCCGCCGTGCCCACGGCCGTGATGACGGACGTCGAGCAGAAGATCAACGAGGTCCTCGCCCACGAGCTGGACGTCCAGGCCGAGGTCATGTCGATCGACGAGGCGAAGAAGCAGGGCGCCATCGCCGAGTTCGGCGAGAAGTACGGCGAGCGCGTGCGCGTCGTCACCATCGGCGACTTCTCCAAGGAGCTGTGCGGCGGCACGCACGTCCACAACACCGCCCAGCTGGGTCTGGTGAAGCTGCTCGGCGAGTCCTCCATCGGCTCCGGCGTGCGCCGCATCGAGGCGCTGGTCGGCGTCGACGCGTACAACTACCTCGCCAAGGAGCACACGGTCGTCGCCCAGCTCCAGGAGCTGGTCAAGGGCCGCTCCGAGGAGCTTCCGGAGAAGATCTCCGGCATGCTCGCCAAGCTGAAGGACGCCGAGAAGGAGATCGAGAAGTTCCGCGCGGAGAAGGTCCTCCAGGCCGCCGCCGGTCTCGTCGAGTCCGCCAGGGACGTACGCGGTGTCGCCCTCGTCACCGGCCAGGTGCCGGACGGCACGGGCGCCGACGACCTGCGCAAGCTGGTCCTCGACGTGCGCGGCCGCATCCAGGGCGACCGCCCGGCCGTGGTCGCCCTGTTCACCACGGCCAACGGCCGCCCGCTGACGGTCATCGCCACCAACGAAGCCGCGCGTGAGCGCGGTCTCAAGGCCGGTGACCTGGTCCGCACCGCCGCCAAGACGCTCGGCGGCGGTGGCGGCGGCAAGCCGGACGTCGCCCAGGGCGGTGGCCAGAACGCGGCCGCCGTGCCCGACGCGATCGCCGCCGTCGAGCGCCTCGTCACCGAGACGGCCTGATGACCGAGCCTGCCCAGGGCATGCGCCGGGGCCGACGCCTCGCGATCGACGTCGGTGACGCCCGGATCGGGGTCGCCTCGTGCGACCCCGACGGGATCCTCGCCACGCCCGTCGAGACGGTTCCGGGGCGCGACGTCCCGGCCGCGCAGCGCCGCCTTAAGCAGCTCGCCGACGAGTACGAGCCGATCGAGATCGTCGTCGGCCTCCCTCGCTCCCTCAACGGGGGCGAGGGCCCGGCGGCCGCCAAGGTCCGCTCGTTCACCCAGGACCTCGCCCGCATGGTCGCCCCCATTTCGGTGAGGCTGGTGGACGAGAGGATGACCACAGTGACGGCCAGTCAGGGCCTGCGCGCCTCGGGCGTGAAGTCCAAAAAGGGCAGGTCTGTTATCGATCAGGCGGCCGCGGTCATCATTCTTCAACAGGCTCTGGAGTCCGAACGGGCGTCAGGCAAAGCTCCCGGCGAGGGCGTCGAAGTGGTCATCTGATCGCGATACGGTAACGTTCCGCGCGATGCGGCGGTGTTCGAACAGCTGCCGCACAGCATCAAGAGGCGGAACGGTTGCCCGGCCATCCCGACGGCGGCCCCGCCTCGCGGCATGTAGGGGATCGATGACTGAGTATGGCCGGGGCCCAGGCTCCGAACCGTGGCATCCGGAGGACCCGTTGTACGGGGACGGCGGATGGGGAGGACAGGCGCCCGCGAGCGGCACGTCCACCTACGGCGGCCAGGGGCAGTACCACCCGCAGCAGCCGCACCAGCATCAGCCGCCGCACCAGTCGCAGTACGGCGGCGACTGGAGCACCGGCCAGCAGCAGTCATACGACCAGCAGCAGTCCTACGGCGGTCAGCAGCAGTACAACGGAGACCCCGACCAGCGGTACAACGGTGATCCCGGTCAGGGGTACGGCTCAGGCGCCGGTCAGGGGTACGGCGGCGGGTCCGACCACGGCTACAACGGCGGCTGGGACACCGGCGGGCAGGGGCAGGTCCCGTACGCCGGCGATCCGATGGACCCCTACGGCGGCCAGCAGAGCGGTTACGTCGCGGAGAACCACGACTACTACTCCACCCCCGATGCCTACGCACCGCCTGAGCCGCCGGGCCGTCGTTCCGCGACCCCCGAGCCCGGCTCCGAGAAGACCGACTGGGATCCGGGCCCCGACCAGGGCGAACACGCGTTCTTCGCGGGTGGCGATGACGACGATGACGACGAGCCCGGTCGGCGGGGGGCCCGGGGCGACCGGCGCGGCGCACGGGGCGGCAAGAAGGGCAAGAAGCGCCGCAGCGGCTGCGCCTGTCTGGTCGTCACCGTCGTCTTCGCGGGCGGCCTCGGCGGGGTCGGCTACTTCGGCTACCAGTTCTATCAGGATCGTTTCGGCACGGCGCCGGACTACGCGGGCGACGGCTCGGGGCGGATCACCGTCGACATCCCCAAGGACGCCGGCGGCTATGTGATCGGGCAGAAGCTCAAGGCTGCCGACGTCGTCAGGAGCGTCGACGCGTTCGTCTCCGCCCAGGGCAAGCACCCGAAGGGCCAGTCCATTCAGCCGGGTGTCTATACCCTCAAGAAACACATGTCCGCGGCGAGCGCCGTCGATTTGATGCTCAGCCCCAAGAGCCGTAACAACCTCATCATTCCCGAGGGCCGACGGAACGCGTGGGTCTACGCCGAGATCGACAAACGCCTGAAGGTCGCCAAGGGCACCACCGAAAACGTCGCCAAGAAGGAATGGAAGAGCCTCGGACTTCCTTCCTGGGCGAATACGAACAAGGACATCAAGGACCCGCTGGAAGGCTTCCTCTACCCCTCCAGCTATCCGGTCGCGAAGGGCCAGAAGCCCGCGGACGTACTCAAGAAGATGGTCGCCGAGGCCAGCGAGAAGTACGACGAACTCGGCCTCCAGTCGAAGGCCAAGGAACTCAACCTCAAGGACCCGCTGCAGGTTCTCACCGTGGCGAGCCTCGTCCAGGCCGAGGGCAAGTTCAAGCACGACTTCGAGAAGGTCGCGACGGTCGTCTACAACCGTCTGAAGCCCAACAACACCGAGACGTACGGCCTGTTGGACTTCGACTCGACGGTGAACTACCTGCGTGGCGAGTCCAAGCTCGGCACCGGCACGGTCGACGCGCTCCGCAAGCTCGACGACCCGTACAACACGTACAAGATCAAGGGTCTGCCGCCCGGGCCGATCAGCAACCCGGGTGAGGTCGCGCTGAAGGCGGCCCTGCATCCCGCCAAGGGCGACTGGTACTACTTCGTCTCCGTCAGCGAGGACAAGACGCTCTTCGCGGAGACCAACGAAGAGCAGAACCGGAACCGCGAGAAATACCTGAAGGGGCAATGAGCGCGCAGCAGCGACGAGCCGCAGTCCTTGGCTCCCCGATCGCCCATTCCCTCTCCCCGGTGCTGCATCGCGCGGCATACGAGGAGCTGGGTCTGAGCGACTGGTCCTACGACCGTTTCGAGATCGATGAGGCGGCGCTGCCCGGATTCATCGGGGAGCTCGGCCCCGAATGGGCGGGGCTTTCGCTGACGATGCCGTTGAAGCGGGCGATCATTCCGCTGCTCGACGAGATCAGCGGGACCGCCGCATCCGTCGAGGCCGTGAACACGGTGGTGTTCACGCAGGACGGCAGGAAGCTCGGCGACAACACCGACGTGCCCGGCATGATCGCCGCGCTCCGCGAACGCGGCATCGAACAGGTCGACTCCGCCGCGATCCTGGGCGCGGGGGCCACCGCGTCGTCGGCGCTCGCCGCCCTGGCGCGGATCTGCACGGGCGAGGTCACCGCGTACGTGCGCAGCGACGCCCGCGCGGCCGAGATGCGGCAGTGGGGCGAGCGGCTCGACGTGGAGGTCAGGACCGAGGCGTGGGAGGACGCGCGGGAGGCGCTGAGCGCCCCCCTGGTGATCGCCACGACCCCGGCGGGCACGACGGACGCGCTGTCGGGTCTCGTGCCCGAGCGTCCCGCCACCCTCTTCGACGTGCTGTACGACCCGTGGCCCACCGCTCTCGCGGCCCGCTGGTCGGCGTACGGCGGAGCGGTCGTCAGCGGGCTCGACCTGCTCGTGCACCAGGCGGTGCTGCAGGTCGAGCAGATGACGGGACGCACGCCCGCGCCGCTGCACGCGATGCGCAAGGCCGGGGAGCACGCGCTCGCCGCACGGTAGGCCCCGGGTCGCGCCCGGCCCGTGCCCCGGTCGCGCCGTGGTCGAGGCCCGTCCGCCAGATGGACCGGGGGCGGGTTCCCGACTCGGGTCGTGGGAGGATCAGCGGTGGCGGGCCAGGGCCGCGCACCCGGCCGCGCCGACGAAGACCGCAGTTCGAGGCGCGAGCATGAGGAGCATCCGTTGAGCAGGTTGCGTTGGCTGACCGCGGGGGAGTCGCACGGACCCGCGCTTGTCGCGACGTTGGAGGGGCTTCCCGCCGGCGTGCCGATCACGACGGAGATGGTGGCGGACCACCTGGCGCGGCGGCGTCTTGGGTACGGGCGTGGTGCGCGGATGAAGTTCGAGCGTGACGAGGTCACGTTCCTGGGCGGTGTCCGGCACGGCCTGACCATGGGTTCGCCGGTCGCGGTCATGGTGGGCAACACGGAGTGGCCCAAGTGGGAGCAGGTCATGTCGGCCGACCCGGTCGACCCCGACGTACTCGCCGACCTGGCCCGCAACGCGCCGCTGACCCGGCCGCGCCCGGGCCACGCCGACCTCGCGGGAATGCAGAAGTACGGCTTCGACGAGGCACGGCCGGTGCTGGAGCGCGCCTCGGCGCGCGAGACGGCGGCGCGTGTGGCGCTCGGCGCGGTGGCTCGTTCGTACCTGAAGGAGACGGCCGGCATCGAGATCGTCTCCCACGTCACGGAGCTGGCGTCGGCGAAGGCCCCCTACGGCGTCTACCCGACCCCCGCCGACGTCGAGAAGCTCGACGCCGACCCGGTGCGCTGCCTGGACGCGGACGCGTCGAAGGCGATGGTCGCGGAGATCGACCAGGCCCACAAGGACGGCGACACCCTGGGCGGCGTCGTCGAGGTACTGGCCTACGGCGTTCCGGTGGGGCTCGGTTCGCACGTGCACTGGGACCGCCGGCTCGACGCGCGCCTGGCGGCGGCGCTCATGGGCATTCAGGCGATCAAGGGCGTGGAGGTCGGCGACGGCTTCGACCTGGCCCGGGTGCCGGGCTCCAAGGCGCACGACGAGATCGTCACCACCGAGGACGGCATCAGGCGCACCTCGGGCCGTTCCGGTGGTACGGAGGGTGGTCTGACCACGGGTGAGCTGTTGCGGGTGCGGGCGGCGATGAAGCCGATCGCGACGGTGCCGCGGGCGCTGGCGACGGTGGATGTGGCGACGGGTGAGGCGACCAAGGCGCATCATCAGCGGTCCGATGTGTGTGCGGTGCCTGCGGCGGGGATCGTCGCGGAGGCGATGGTCGCGCTGGTCCTGGCCGATGCCGTCGCGGAGAAGTTCGGCGGCGACAGCGTGCCCGAGACCCGCCGCAACGTGCGGTCCTACCTCGACAACCTGCAGATCCGGTGACCGGGCCGCAGGTCGTTCTCGTCGGCCCCATGGGCGTGGGCAAGACGACGGTCGGCGAGCTGCTCGCTGACCGGCTCGGCTGCTCGTTCCGGGACACCGACGCCGACATCGTGGCCGCACAGGGCCGGGAGATCTCCGACATCTTCGTCGACGAGGGCGAGGCGTACTTCCGTGCGCTGGAGCGGGCCGCCGTGGCGAGCGCGCTCACGGAACACGACGGGGTCCTCGCCCTCGGCGGCGGCGCCGTCATCGACGAGTCGACCCGCGCGCTGCTCGGCGAGCACCCCGTGGTCTGCCTCTCGATGGAGGTCGAGGAGGCCGTCCAGCGCACCGGGCTCAACCAGGCCCGCCCGCTGCTCGCGGTCAACCCCCGCAGGCAGTGGCGCGAGCTGATGGACGCCCGCCGTCCGCTGTACGCCGAAGTCGCCCGCGCGGTCGTCGCCACCGACGGCCGCACCCCCGATGAGGTCGCCCGAGCGGTCCTCGACGCACTGGAGTTGAAGGAAGCATGACGACGGAGCAGACCCCCACCCGTATCCACGTCGGCGGCACCGCCGGTTCGGATCCGTACGAGGTCCTGGTCGGTCGGCAGCTCCTCGGCGAGCTGCCCGGCCTCATCGGCGACCAGGTCAAGCGGGTCGCCGTGATCCACCCCGAGGCGCTCGCCGGCACCGGCGACGCGCTCCGCCAGGACCTCGCCGACCAGGGCTACGAAGCGGTCGCCATCCAGGTGCCGAACGCCGAGGAGGCCAAGACCGCCGAGGTCGCCGCGTACTGCTGGAAGGCGCTCGGCCAGTCCGGCTTCACGCGCAGCGACGTCATCGTCGGCGTCGGCGGCGGCTCCTCCACCGACCTCGCCGGGTTCGTGGCGGCGACCTGGCTGCGCGGCGTGCGGTGGATCGCCGTGCCGACCACGGTGCTCGGCATGGTGGACGCGGCGGTCGGCGGCAAGACGGGCATCAACACCGCCGAGGGCAAGAACCTCGTCGGCTCGTTCCACCCGCCTGCCGGGGTCCTCTGCGACCTCGCGGCGCTCGACTCGCTGCCGGTGCACGACTACGTCTCAGGACTCGCGGAGATCATCAAGGCCGGTTTCATCGCCGACCCGGCGATCCTGGAGCTCATCGAGGCGGACCCCGAGGCGGCCCGTACGCCCGCGGGCCCGCACACCGCCGAGCTCATCGAGCGCTCCATCAAGGTCAAGGCCGAGGTCGTCTCCGGTGACCTCAAGGAGGCGGGCCTGCGCGAGATCCTCAACTACGGGCACACCCTCGCGCACGCCATCGAGAAGAACGAGCGCTACAAGTGGCGGCACGGCGCCGCGGTCTCCGTCGGCATGCACTTCGCGGCCGAACTCGGCCGTCTGGCAGGCCGCCTCGACGACGCCACGGCGGACCGGCACCGTACGATCCTCGAATCGGTCGGCCTGCCGCTGACCTACCGTTACGACCAGTGGCCCAAGCTGCTCGAGACCATGAAGGTCGACAAGAAGTCCCGCGGTGACCTGCTGCGCTTCATCGTCCTCGACGGCCTCGGCAAGCCGACCGTCCTGGAGGGTCCCGACCCGGCCGTGCTGCTGGCCGCCTACGGCGAAGTCGGCCAGTAGGACCAGCAGCACACGCTTCACGTGGCCGCGCAATCCGGCCACGGGCACGTCATGGCCTCCCCGGCCGTTCACACAACGGCGGCCGGGGACGGTACCGTTCGGTAACGGGCGGCCGGCTGCCGCCCGACCAGCGTCAGTCGCACGAGACGGAGTGGCACCGGATGCAGCACGCAGTGGGATCTCCGCTGCCGCCGCCCCACCAGCCGGGGCACGGACCGGCCACCGGCTGGTCGCCGGCCGCACACCAACCGAGCGCTCCGCCTCCCGGAGCGTCGGCGCACCCGGCGGTGCCTCCCGGGTTCACGGCCACCCCCGGTCCGCACGCCCCCGGACCGCACGCCCCCGGACCGCACGCCCCCGGTCCGCACGCCCCCGGACCGGCGCCGCACGCCGTTCACGCGCAGGGGCAGCCCCCGATGCCGCACGCCCCGGTGGCGCCCCAGTCCCCTCAGCACGGCCCCGGCCCGGTGCCGCCGGCCCCGGACACCACCGGGCACGTCCAGCTGCCGCCGGGCGGCCCCGTCGCGATGCCGAGCCCGCCACAGGGCACTGCACCGACCGACACCGGCGCCACGACGCTCGCCGTGCTGCTCATCGGCCCCGCGGGCGCGGGCAAGACGAGCGTCGCGAAGTACTGGGCCGAGCACCGGCGCGTGCCGACCGCCCACATCAGCCTCGACGACGTACGGGAATGGGTGCGCTCGGGGTTCGCCGACCCCCAGTCGGGCTGGAACGACCACTCCGAGGCGCAGTACCGCCTGGCCCGCCGCACCTGCGGCTTCGCCGCGCGCAACTTCCTTGCCAACGGCATTTCCTGCATCCTCGACGACGCGGTCTTCCCGGACCGGCCGGTCGTCGGACTCGGTGGCTGGAAGCGTCACGTGGGCCCCGGCCTGCTGCCGGTGGTCCTGCTCCCCGGCCTGGAGATCGTCCTGGAGCGCAACGCCGAGCGCTGCGGCAACCGCCGTCTGACGGACGAGGAAGTGGCCCGCATCCACGGCCGCATGGCCGGCTGGTACGGCTCGGGTCTCCCCATCATCGACAACTCCCAACTGGACGTCCCCGCCACGGCCCAGGTCCTGGACGACGTCCTGGCCCGCGCCATCGCGAGCCCTCCGAAGTGGTAGCCAGGACGGTCGAGCCGACCGTCACGGTCACGGCGGCGCCCCCTGCGAGTGGGGGTGGTGACCGCCCGGTCGGACGCGTCCGCCGGGCCGTGGGAGCGCGGCGCTCGTAGGCTCGCCCCATGTCAGAGGTGTACGCGGTCCGCAGGGAGCGGGTTCGGGAGCGCTGTGCCGCCAGTGGTGGCGCGGCGGCGTTGATCTCCCGGCCCGCCAATGTCCGCTATCTCGCCGGTGCCGCTCCCGCCGGAGCCGTACTCCTCGTCGGCAAGGACGAGGACGTGCTGCTGTGCGGGAGCCCGCCCGGCGACGAGCCGTGCGAGGGGCGGCCCGACGAGGCGCTGCGGCTGCAGTCGCTGCCGTCGCCGGGTGCCGACCCGGCCGTCGCGGGGGCCGGTCTCGCGCTCTCCCAGGGCGCCGACGCCCTGGCCGTCGAGGAGCACCACCTGACCGTCGCCCGGCACCACGCGGTCGGATCCGTGGCGCCGCGGCTGCGCCTGACGGACCTGGGGACGGCTGTCGAGCAGCTGCGCGTGGTCAAGGACGCGGAGGAGCTCTCCTGTCTGCGCATCGCCGCCGAGATCGCCGATCAGGCGCTGGGCGAGCTGCTCGAGTCCATCCTCGTGGGACGTACGGAGCGGCATCTGGCGCTGGAGCTGGAGCGGCGGCTCATCGACCACGGCGCGGACGGCCCCGCGTTCCCGACCTCGGTCGGCACCGGCCCGAACTCCGGCAAGGGCGGCCACCGGCCCTCGGACCGGCGGGTGGAGGAGGGGGATTTCCTCTCCGTGTGTCTGGGGGCGAGCTACCGCGGATACCGCTGCGAGATCGGGCGTACGTTCGTCATCGGCACGTCGCCCGCCGACTGGCAGATCGAGCTGTACGACCTGGTCTTCGCCGCGCAGCGGGCCGGCCGTGAGGCACTTCTGCCCGGTGCCGCCTGCCGTGACGTGGACCGGGCGGCACGCCACGTACTGGACTCGGCGGGCTATATGGAAGGGCTCGCTCCGCTCACTGGACATGGTGTGGGGCTCGAAATCGACGAGGACCCGCAGTTGGCGCCCGCGGCCATGGGTAAACTGGACGCCTGCGTGCCGGTCACCGTCGAACCGGGGGTTCACCTCCCGGGCCGGGGTGGTGTCCGGATCGATGACACGCTCGTCGTGCGCCCCGAGGCGGACGGCGGACCCGAGCTACTCACCATCACGACCAAGGAACTGCTCGCGCTCTGACGCGCGTGCGCGTCCGGGGTCGTCCACCAGTCAGTCAGTGCAGGAGATTCCGCAACCGTGGCTTCCACGAACGACCTCAAGAACGGCCTGGTGCTCAAGCTCGAAGGCGGCCAGCTCTGGTCCGTCGTCGAGTTCCAGCACGTCAAGCCCGGCAAGGGCCCGGCCTTCGTGCGCACCAAGCTCAAGAACGTGCTCTCCGGCAAGGTCGTCGACAAGACGTTCAACGCCGGCGTCAAGGTCGACACGGCCACGATTGACAAGCGCGACATGCAGTTCTCCTACATGGACGGCGACTACTTCGTCTTCATGGACATGGAGACCTACGACCAGCTGCACGTCGACCGCAAGGCCGTCGGCGATGCCGCCAACTTCCTGATCGAGGGCTTCACCGCCTCCGTCGCGCAGCACGAGGGCGAGGTGCTCTACGTCGAGCTGCCGGCCGCCGTCGAGCTCGTCATCCAGGAGACCGAGCCGGGTGTCCAGGGCGACCGCTCCACCGGTGGCACCAAGCCCGCCATCCTGGAGACCGGCCACCAGATCCAGGTGCCGCTCTTCATCACCACGGGCGAGAAGATCAAGGTCGACACCCGTGACAGCGGCTACCTCGGCCGGGTGAACAGCTAACCGTGGCTGCTCGTAACACGGCCCGCAAGCGCGCCTTCCAGATCCTCTTCGAGGCGGACCAGCGCGGCACCGACGTCCTGACGGTCCTCGCCGACTGGGTGCGCCACTCGCGGTCCGACACCCGGCAGCCGCCGGTGAGCGAGTACACCATGGAGCTCGTCGAGGGGTACGCGGACCATGAGCGCCGCATCGACGAGCTCATCGCGCAGTACGCCGTCGGATGGACCCTGGACCGCATGCCGGTCGTCGACCGGAACATCCTGCGTCTCGGTGCCTACGAGCTCATCTGGGTCGACGGGACGCCGGACGCCGTGGTCCTCGACGAGGCGGTCCAGCTCGCCAAGGAGTTCTCCACGGACGAGTCGCCGTCCTTCGTCAACGGCCTGCTGGGACGCTTGAAGGACCTGAAGCCGTCCCTGCGCCGGGACGAGGAGTAAGGCGTCGTCGTACGTCATCGGAGGGCCCGCAGCAATCCGCTGCGGGCCCTCCGATTTTCTTCGGGGGCGCTCGGTCCGCCGGCGGAATGGGCCGACGGACGAAATGCTCCGGGAAATGCGAAAAGCCGCCGGGGTGGGGGCGCGGATGGGGGGCGGGCGCAGCCGCGGCGGAGGTGTTA
>NZ_JBHVZA010000035.1:0-72285 GCF_042880275.1 Streptomyces sp. NPDC058308 | reverse complement strand
CCACCCCCCAGGCCATCCGTTCGACAAGGGGAGGTAGTCATGCCAACTCCGAAGACCGGTAACCCCGTTGCGGGGCTACGAAGAAGGTAATGGGGGGGCGGTGCGTTGGGTGCGGGGGGCGCGTGCGGGGGCGGGGTGTCGGGTGACGGCTTGGCGGAGTTCGGGGATGTCTGCCTGGTCTATCTGGCCTGCCTGGTCTGCACGGTGCGGGCCGTGTGGGGCCGGTCGCGCAGTTCCCGCCGCCGCTCGCCGTGACGCCGGATGCGGAGCTGGTCCTTTTTGGGGTGCTTGGGCGGTGTGACCTGCGGCGTTGGCTTTTGCCGCCCCCGTTTTGTACCGTGCAGGAACAAAGTGGCTCCGCCCGTACTCCCTGACCGGCGGGCGGGGCTGCCTTGATCTTCCGCTGCCTCTGCGCTCTGGAGCTCCCCGATGACGGCCACGACCGCCGACCCTGTCGCACCCGTTCTGACCGCCGGGGCCGTACTCCTCGACATGGACGGCACCCTCGTCAACTCGGACGCCGTCGTCGAGCGCTGCTGGCGGCGCTGGGCCGCGCGGCACGGGCTCGACTTCGACGAGGTCATCAAGGTCGCCCACGGGCGCCAGGGCTACGCGTCCATGGCGATACTCCTGCCGGACCGGCCCATGGCCGAGAACCACGCGGAGAACCGCGAGATGCTCGCCGCCGAGACCTCCGACATGGAGGGCGTCGTGCCGGTGCCGGGCGCGCCCACGTTCCTGGCGTCGCTGGCCCGTCAGCGCCTGCCCTACGCGCTCGTGACCTCCGCCGACGTGCCCCTGTCCACCGGCCGGATGGCCGCGGCCGGGCTCGCGCTGCCGGACGTGCGGGTGACCGCGGAGAGCGTGGGCGCCAGCAAGCCGGACCCCGAGGGGTTCCTCAAGGGGGCTGCGGCGCTCGGGTTCGAGCCGGCGGACTGCGTGGTCTTCGAGGACTCCGAGGCCGGGATCCTCGCGGGCCGGGCGGCCGGTATGAGGGTCGTGGGTGTCGGCCCCCGGGCGGCCGAGTTCGGCCCCACCGTGCACGTCGAGGACCTGACCGGGGTGCGGGTCGCCGACGCGGGTGACGGGACGATCCGCCTGACGTTCGGCTGATCGCCGAGGGTCTTTCCCCGGGTGGCGCGCATCGTCGGCCGGAGGTCAGGCCCGGCGGCTGACGGCGGTCTCCCGCGTCACATGCGACTGATTGCCGAGGGTCTTTCCCCGGTTGGCGCACATCGTCGGCCGAGGTCAGGCCCGGCTGACAGTGGTCTCCCGCGTCACACGCGACAGCTTCTCGGGGTTGCGGACGTGGTAGGCGCCGGTGACCCAGCCGGTCTCGACCCGCACGGCAAGCACGCCGTCGATCTCCCCGTCGACCCGGATGAGCAGCCCCGGGCCACCGTTGATCTGCACCGGCTCGACCGACCTCTCGCCGCCGAGCTTCCACCAGCCGCCCGCCAGCAGGCGGGACACCTTGTCCGCACCCACGACGGGCCGCAGCAGGGCATGCCTGACTCCGCCGCCGTCGCTGAGGGCGACGACGTCCGGCGCGAGGACATCCAGCAGGCTTTGCAACTCGCCGGTTTCGACCGCTCGTCGGAAAGCCTGGAGTGCGGCCCGGGCCTCGGCGGGGGAGGCGGTGCCGCGTGGCCGTCGCGCGGCGACGTGCGCCCGCGCCCGGTAGGCGAGCTGGCGGACCGCGACCGGACTCCTGCCGACGGCTCCGGCGATTTCGTCGTACGCGAGGTCGAACACCTCACGCAGCACGAACACCGCCCGTTCGACCGGCGTGAGCGTTTCGAGTACCAGCAGCATCGCCATCGAGACGCTGTCCGCCAGTTCGACGTCCTCGGCCACGTCCGGGGCGGTCAGCAGCGGTTCGGGCAGCCATGGCCCGACGTAGGACTCCTTGCGCCGACCCAGCGCACGCATCCGGTCCAGGGCCTGCCGGGTGACGATGCGCACCAGGTAGGCACGCTTCTCCCGCACCGTTGCCGGATCGACGCCCACCCATCGCAGCCAGGCCTCCTGCACCACGTCCTCGGCGTCGGCGGCCGAACCGAGCATCTCGTAGGCGACCGTGAACAGAAGATTGCGGTGGGCGACGAAAACCTCGGTGGCGGAGTCCACCGACTCCGTCCGGGCGGCACGGTCGAGCGACGTGGCTGCCCTCGTGGTTCGTCCGTCGCGCTCGCTCATACCCGGCTCCCGCCTGCTCGTGCCCAGCCCTGCTCCCCACACTGGACGCCGCTCCCCGCCGTTCCGTAACACCGTCCGCCGGTGGCCCGCGTCACACGGCTGTGGCTGTTACGGGCGATGGTGCGCCGGCGTCCCGTGTTCGGCAGGACGCCGCGCGGCCGGTCCCGGGGTTACGGGTCCGGTGCGTGCGTCCGCCGTATCACTCGGACATCCACGGCACCCGGGAAGGCACGGAACATGAGCGCGAGGAAACAGGCACGGAACACAAGCGCCGGAAGGTTCGCGGTGGCGGGAGCGACCGGTCGGCTGGGACGCCACGTGGTGGACGTCCTCGCGGAACGGGGGTACCAGATCGTGCCGATGTCCCGCGCCACCGGCGTGGACATCATCACCGGTGAGGGCCTGGCCGAGGCGCTCACCGGCGTCGACGTCATCCTCGACGTCGCGGCATGGCACGACTCCGACCAGGAGGCGGCCACGGAGTTCTTCCGCACCGCCACACGCAATCTCCACGAGGCGGGGCGGTCGGCGGGGGCGGGCCTTGTCGTCGCCGCGTCCATCATCGGCAACGACAAGGCCACCGCTGGTTTCGTCGCCTCCCAACAGGTGCACGAAGAGGGCCACTTGTCCGGCCCGCTGCCCGCTCGCATTCTGCGCGCCGCGCAGTTCCACGAGTTCGTCGGCCAACTCCTGGACTGGCGACGGGGCGATGTCGCCCACGTCCCGGCCCTGCCCACCCAGCTCGTGGCCTGCCGCACCGTGGCCGAAACGCTGGTCGACCTGGCCACCGACCCCGAGCCGCCCGCCCGGCCGGATCCCGGAACGCCGATCCCCGAGATCGCCGGGCCGCGCAGGGAGACCATGGCCGAGGCGGCCCAACTCCTCGGCGCCCGCCGGGGCGTCAAGGTCGTCGCGGTCGACGGCTCCGGCCTGCCCGATGCCGAGATCGCGGCGGCCGGGGCTTTTCTGCCCGGCCCGCACGCCGAGCTCGCCGGGCCCACGTTCCGGGAGTGGCTCGACACCCAACCCTGATACGGGTGGGCTCGGCGGCTGCCGACCGGACGTCCAGCGGACCGCTGGAGCCGCAGCGCCGACACCACGGCTCCGGCTCGGTCCTCCCCGGGGGAGGCCTCACGCGGTCCCCTCTGGAGGACACCGTGTGAGGGGCTGACGAGGGGAGCCTCGCTCCGCACGCCCAGGCGGTCGCCGCCACCCGAAGGGGCGGCGACCGCTGTGGCGTGGCTGCGTGGACAGTAAGTGGGCAGTAATGGGGGGCGTAGGGACGCTCAGGGTTCCGTGGTCTCCGACTCCAGGCTGCGGCGCGTCTGGCGGCCGTACTCGCCCGGGGCGTCGTCCCGGAGACCGCGGGCCCACTGGTAGCGGGTGACCGCGTCCGTGACCTGCGAGGTGTAGGTGCCGTCGCGCTCGCCGATGTACAGATACAGCTGCGCGAGCCGGTCCTGCAGCTCCGCGACCTGTGGTCCCTCGTCGCCCTCCCGCAAGGTCGCGTCGGCCGTCCTGCCGGGAGGCGACGACGGCGACGTACCGACCGACCCCGTGGCGCGCGCCGTCGACGGCGGCGGTGCGGAGGAGGGCGGCGGCTCGGAGCGCGCGGACGGCGAACGCGAGGGCCTCGCACTCGGCGGGGCGGAGGGGGTGTGGGAGGGGGTGCGTGAGGGGGACTCGGACGGCTTCGCACTCGGCGGTCCGGGCTTCGTCGGGTCCGCGCGCACCGGCGCGGACACCGGGTCGCCCTGCAGGGCCCGGTCCCGGGCCGGCCGGTCCGTGGCCGAGGAGAGGAGGCCGATGGCGAAGACGGTGGCAGCGACTGCGGCGGCCACGGCGCCCGCAGCACCGACCAGCAGCGCGAAGCGGCGGCTGTGGGCGGGTGGCTTGGGCGGGGGTGGCGGGGGCGCCGAGGGCGTGGCGGGATCGGGCTCGGCCTCGGGGGCGGGGTCGGGGTCGGGAGTGGGCCCGGCTGGGGGGCCGGGCGGGCGTGCCGACGGCGACGCGGTCTCCGCCGGGCGCCGGGCCGGGGCGGAACGGTCGGGGTCCGGCAGCGATACGTACGGACGTATCCGCAGCGGATCGAAGTCCTCCGCGGCGGCGGCCTCGGCCGACCGGGTCCGCGTCCGGCTGCGGTGGGCTGCGTCGGCGGCCGCGTTCGCAGTTGCCGCGTCAGCAGCGGCTGTGGTCGCAGCCGACGTGGCCGAAGCCGCCACGGTCGTGCCGGTCGTGTCGACCGTGCCAGTCGTGCCAGTCGTGCCGGTCGTGTCGACCGTGGCAGCCGCGTTGGCCGCGCCAGTCGCAGCGCCCTTGCCCGCCGCGGTCGCATCAGTCGCCGCACCCGTATCGCCCGCCTCGACGTCACCGCCCGCGCGCCTCACCGCACCCGTATCGCCCGCCTCGACCTCACCCCCAGCACGCCGAGCGCAACCGCACGTCCCCGCCCCGGTCCCAGCTGCCCCGGTCCCAGCTGCCCCGGTCCCAGCTGCCCCGCTCCCAGCTGCCCCGCTCCCAGCCGCCTCACTCCCCGCCGCCTCACTCCCCGCCACCTCGCGCCCGCGCTCCACCCCGCGCTCCACCCCGCACCGAGGGCATCGCGGATGGCGATGGCGGCGCTCCAGCTCACCCCGTCCTCGTCCGTCACGCCCTTCGTCCTGCTCGGCCACCGGCCGTTCCTCCCCTCAGCTGTCCCGCCCGCCCCGAGAGCTCCAGTGATTATGCCGATCCGCGGTGATGCAGGCCCCTCCTTCAACAGGCCATAACTCGCGACACGGACCAGGATGGAGAGAGGAAAGGGCGAGGGGAGAGCTGCCTCGGGACCCAGGGACCCCTGGAGGTGTCCATGACGCAAGATGCCGGCGCACGCCCCGCGGGGCAGGGCCCCGGGTCCTCCCCGGGCCGGGGCGGCAACGGGCACCCGTCCGGCGGCGTACTGGTCTCCATCGGCGCGTTGCTGCTCGGCATGCTGCTCGCCGCCCTCGACCAGACCATCGTGTCCACCGCGCTGCCGACGATCGTCAGCGAACTGGGCGGCATGGACCATCTGTCCTGGGTCGTCACCGCGTACATGCTGGCCGCGACCGCCGCGACCCCGCTGTGGGGCAAACTCGGCGACCAGTACGGCCGCAAGAAGCTGTTCCAGACCGCGATCGTGCTCTTCCTGGTCGGCTCGGCGCTGTGCGGCATGGCGCAGAACATGCCGCAGCTCATCGGCTTCCGCGCGCTGCAGGGACTCGGCGGCGGCGGCCTCATGGTGCTGTCCATGGCGATCGTCGGGGACATCGTGTCGCCGCGCGAACGCGGCAAGTACCAGGGCCTGTTCGGTGCCGTCTTCGGCGCGACGAGCGTCCTCGGTCCGCTGCTCGGCGGTCTCTTCACCGAGCATCTCAGCTGGCGCTGGGTCTTCTACGTCAACCTGCCGATCGGCGTGATCGCCCTGCTGGTCATCGCCACCACGCTGCACATTCCGGTGCGCGAGACCCGGCACACCATCGACTACCTCGGCACGTTCCTCATCGCGTCCGTCGCCACCTGCCTGGTCCTGGTCGCCTCGCTCGGGGGCACCACGTGGGCCTGGGGCTCACCGCGGATCATCGGGCTCGCGGTGCTCGGCGTGGTCCTCGCGGCGGTCTTCGTGGCGGTGGAGCGCAGGGCCGTGGAGCCGGTGCTCCCGCTGAAACTGTTCCGGATCCGCACGTTCACCCTCTCCGCGGTCATCAGCTTCATCGTGGGCTTCGCGATGTTCGGGGCGATGACGTATCTGCCGACGTTCCTGCAGGTCGTACAGGGGGTCACGCCGACCATGTCGGGCGTGCACATGCTGCCCATGGTGGCCGGCATGCTCCTGTCCACCACCGCGTCCGGCCAGATCGTCAGCCGCACCGGGCGCTGGAAGGTCTTCCCCGTCGCGGGCACCGCCGTCACCACGATCGGCCTGCTCCTCCTCCACCGGCTGGACGAGCACAGCGGCACCGGCGAGATGAGCGCGTACTTCTTCGTCTTCGGCCTGGGCCTCGGCCTGGTCATGCAGGTGCTCGTCCTCATCGTGCAGAACGCGGTGAGCTACGAGGACCTGGGCGTCGCGACGTCGGGCGCGACCTTCTTCCGGTCGATCGGTGCCTCCTTCGGCGTCGCGATCTTCGGCACGGTCTTCACCAACCGGCTCGGCGACAAGCTCACCGACGCCCTCGCCGGGCAACAGCTGCCGCCCGGCCTGAGCGTGCGCACCCTGGAGGCCGACCCGCGCGGCATCTCGCGGCTCCCCGCCGAGCTGCGGCCCAGCGCCCTGCACGCGTACGCCTCGTCGATCACGGACGTCTTCCTGTACGCGGCGCCGGTCGCCCTGGCCGCCTTCGTCCTCGCCTGGTTCCTGCGCGAGGACAAGCTGCGCGTCTCCGTGACGGCGCCCGATCCGACGCAGACGCTGGCCAGCAACCCCGTGGAGCGTTCGTCGCACGACGAGTGCGCGCGGGCGCTCTCGGTGCTCGGGACGCGCGAGGGCCGCCGTGCGATCTACGTGAAGATCACCGAGCGGGCCGGGTACGACCTGCTGCCCGCGGCGAGCTGGCTGCTCCTGCGCATCGCCCGGCACGGTTCCGTGGAGCCCGGCGTGCTCGCCGAGCGCACCACCGTGCCGCTGACCGTCGTCACCGCGGCCGCCCGCCAGGTCGAGGAGCGCCGCCTGGCCGTACGGCGCGGCCTGGAGATGGTCCTGACCGAGCGCGGCGGCGAGGTCGCGGCCGACCTCGCCAAGGCCCGCGAGGCGTCTCTTTCGGAACTGCTCGGCGACTGGTGGAGCCCCGGCCGGCCGACCGACCTGACCCAGCTGGTCGAGGAGCTCAGCTCCGAGCTGTGCGGTTCGGAGTCGGAGCGGCCGCACAACGGCGCGACGGTGGTGCGCGCGGCCTGACGGGGCGCTCGCGTACTCGTTCAAAGACAGGCTCTCAGACCTGAGTGAGCTGCTTGGCGTACCAGTGCTCGGCGTACGGACGTTCGGTGAGCGGCTCGGTCTCCTCGTACCCGTGCCGGGCGTACAGCGTGCGGGCCTCCACCAGGTCGGTACGGGTGTCGAGGACGATGCGCCCGGCCCCAAGGCCACGGGCCGCGTCCTCGGCGGCCGCGAGGAGGCGGGGCGCGCCGCCCCTGCCGCGCATGTCCTCGCGTACGAAGACGCGCTTGAGCTCGGCGGTCTCCGCGTCGAGCAGCCGCACCCCCGCCGTCCCGACGGGCTCGCCCCCGCACCACGCGACCAGCAGCACCCCGCCCGGCGGCGCGAGGTCGGCCCCTGTCTCCGCCGCGACCTCGCGCTCCAGCTCCGCCGGGTCCGTGGCGTGCCCTTCGTGGAGCAGGTACCAGCGGTCGCTGACCTCCGTGTAATACGCACGCCAGAGCGCGGCGGCGACGGGCGAGTCGTACGGCTCGGGGGCGATGGTCCAGAGGGCTGTGGCGGCGGGGGCGGCAGGGACGGCAGAGGGGGCGGAGACGGTATCGGTCATGGCGCCATTCTGGGCTCGTACAGCCGCCGCCCGGCAAGGGAAATAGCGCGGGCGATGGGGCGAGTACGTGGACGTGCCCTCGCACCCGGAGTCGGGCGCGAGGGCACATCACATTCGGCCGGAGGCCAGCGAAGCCGTGTCACTCGCCCTTGGGCGCCGCCTGCTGCACGACTTCGAAGGACCACACCGAGGACCCGCTGGCGGCGGGCTTGGGACGCTCGCCGCCTCCTTCGCCACCACCCTGGTGGGCGGCCTTCATGGGGCCCTCCATCCACGCCTGGAACGACGCCTCGTCGCGCCAGCGGGTGTAGACGAGGTACTGGTCCGTGCCCTCCACGGGGCGGAGAAGCTCGAACCACTCGAAGCCGTCCGAGTTCTCGACCGCGCCCGCGCGGGACGCGAAGCGCTTCTCCAGGATTTCGCGCTGTTCGTCGGGGACGGTGAGGGCGTTGATCTTCACGATGCTCATGCCGCCATCCTGCCGTACGGGCACGTCGGGGCGGCGTGAGCCCTCAGGCGGGAGTTTCAGGAGTGAGCCTCAAGGGTGAGCCCTCACAGCCCTCGACTCGATGCCCTTACAGGCGCAGCAGGCGTTCGGCCGTCTCGCGGTAGTCGCGCAGGGCGAGGCGGAGCTGTTCCGTGTCGCCGGCGGGGGGTTCGGCGGGCGGGGCGCCCTCGGGGGGCGGGGGCGCGCCGGGGGCGCCTTCGGCCGGGAGGGACTCCCAGCTCGTGCGCAGGGTGCGGCGGCGTTCGGTGAGGGTGCGCGTCAGGTCGGCGATCGCCTCCTCCAGGACGCTGTCGGCGTTCTCGACGGCCGTACGGGGGTTGTCGACGAAGCCGTTGACGGCGTTCTGGAGGCGCAGCGTCAGCTTGTCGCGCGCGTCGGGCGGATAGAGAGCGGACGCCTCAGCCATGCTGAACTCCCTTGTGGGTGATGCCGGTCGAGCGCTTGTGGGTGTCGTGCCGGTCGGTGTGTGCGGCGCCGGTGTCGGACCGCTGCTCCGCGACGAGGGCGTCGAAGAGCGCCCGGGCCTCGATCATGGCCGCGCGCATCTCCTCGGTGCCGGCCGCCGTGTCGGCCTCGGTGCCGGAAAGGGTGCCGCCCAGGGTGCCGGTCCTGCCCTCCTCGGGGCCCGTCGTGCCGAGGGCCGCCCGGTGCACCCTGCGGTAGCCGTGGACGTGGTGGGCGTGGTGCACGGAGAGCGCCTCTATCTGGTCCTCGTAGTGGCCCGCGTCCGGGAAGCCGCGGGCGCCGGCCAGTTCGGCGATGAGCCGGTCGGCCTCGGTCACCGCGGCCCGGGGGGAGTCGACGAAGCGCTCCTGGGCGACGGTCCAGCGGGCCGCGTACTGCTCGCGCGCGGCGGGCTCCAACGGGCGCGTACGCAGCGAGCCGTGACGCTTCACACGCTCGCCGAGGTCGCGTTCGGCCGCCTTCGTGTCACCGTCGTGCCGGGCGACCGCGCGGTCGTACTCGGGCCCGAAGCGGTGCCTGAGGCCGCGCCTGCCGCCCGTGCCCCGCTTGCTGTTCACCACGGCGACGGCACCGACGGCGAGGACGGCGACGACGACCACGATCAGAGCGATGATCAGGACTGTGGACATGAGTGGGTGCCTTCTCGCTCGGGGATCGGCCTCGGGCGCGAGACCCGGTGGGCCTCGGCACCCGTACCCCGGAACGAGTTGCCCGGAATCGGCCCGCCAAACGGGCCGGGCAGCGCTGCCCCTAGGCCCTGTCGTCAAGCTCGCGTCGTTCGCCCGCGAGGCAGCCGGGAGTTTGACGACAGGGCCTAGGGGTGGCGTTCCCGCCAGTCGCAGGCCACCTCGTCGACGTCGTAGCAGGACGCGAAGCCGACTCCAGGTGGCTTGCGCTCCGTCATGGGGTCATTGTCCCAGGAGGCCGTGCGCACCGCCCGGGCGGGCACTTAGGATGCGGCAGCGCGCGACACCCCAACGGCGCTCGTACCGCCGCGAGTTGAAGGAGCGTACTCACGTGCTTGAGCTGACCATGGCCGCGGTGTCCGGGGCGGACGCGGGCGCCACCGCAGGCATGCTCATGGCGGAGGCGCCGAGCGAGCCGGGCGCCGTGCTGCGCGTCGGGCGCGACCGCAACGTGTGCCGTCTGGTGACCCCCGACGACTGGCTCTTCGTCTCCCGTACACACCTGGAGTTCCGCTGCGGGCCCGACGGTTCGTGGTCCGTCAGCTGGCTGCGCGGCTCGAACCCCGACCCGGCCAGTGAGGTGCGGCTGGTCTCCGAGGGGGCGGCGCGGTTCCTCGCGTACGGAGGGATCGCGCCGCTCGCCCGGGGTGGCTCCGGCGAGCTCGTCATCAAGGACAGGTCGGGGCCGCGGAGCGTGAACGTCGGTTACTTCCACGAGGGTTGAGGGGGCGGGGAGGAGGGGCGGGCGGTGCGTCCCGTTCAGGCGAGTACGCGGGCCAGCGCGAAGCCGTCGTACCCCTTGGTGCCGACCGTCTGCACCGCCGTGGCGCTCAACTTGGGGTGCTCCGCCATGAGTTCCAGCGCGGCGCGGGTGCCGAGCACGCTCGGGTCGGTGCTGGTGGCGTCGGTGACGGCGCCGCCCCGTACGACGTTGTCGAGGACGATCAGGCTGCCGGGCCGGGTCAGCTCGATCGCCCACTCCAGGTAGTGCCGGTTGTTGGCCTTGTCGGCGTCGATGAAGACGAGGTCGAAGGGCTCGGGGCGGGTCGCGTGCTCGGCGCCGAGTGCCGTGAGGGAGTCGAGCGCCGGGCCGACGCGGATCTCGACGGTCTTGTCGAGCCCGGCGCGGGCGAGGTTGCCGCGGGCCACGTCGGCGTGTTCGGGGCGGAATTCGAGGGTGATGAGGCGGCCGTCGGCGGGCAGGGCCCGGGCCAGCCAGATGGTGCTGTAGCCGCCGAGGGTGCCGATCTCCAGGATGCGGCGGGCGCCCTGGAGCTGGGCGAGGAGGTGGAGCAGCTTGCCCTGGTTGGGGGCGACGTTGATGTGTGGCAGGCCGGCCGCGTCGCTGTCGCGCAGGGTGGCGGCGAGGGCCTCGTCGGGTGGGGCGAGGAGGTCGGTGAAGTAGTCGTCGACGGAGTTCCACTGCTGTTGGTTCATGGGGCTCGCGCGTTCCCTTCGACCGTCTAGTTAGGCTTGCTAAGTAGTCTACGGGGGGTGCGGTGAATTGTCAGTGGGGGATCGCGTACTGGCGGGGGTGCCGTCTTCATTTCCCCGAGCCCGCCCCTTCCCGAAACCAGGGGCTCGGCCCCCTGGCCCCCGGACGTGGCTCGGTCTCCTGGGGCTCCGCCCCAGACCCCGCTCCTCAAACGCCGGAGGGGCTGGAATACGGTGCCCGCCCCCTCGGACGTGGCTCGGTCTTCTGGGGCTCCGCCCCAGGCCCCGCTCCTCAAACGCCGGAGGGGCTGAAATACAGCGCCCGGAGGGGCTGAAATGCAGCGCCCGGAGGCGGGACGCAACGTCCGAGGGGTGGAAGACGGCACCCGGAGCCGTGCTGAAGCCATCGAGCCCGTCCGGCGTTTGAGGACGAGTTCGGCGCAGCCGGCGATTCAGTGGCCGCCGCGCAGAGCCATCGCCTCCGTCTCGGTCTCCACCGCCGGAGGCGACCCCGGCAGCGGCCTGCGGGCCGATTCCGTCAGGTACCAGACGGCGATTCCGCCGATCACGGCTGCCGCCATCATGTAGTACGCGGGCATCATCTTGTTGCCCGTCGCGCCGATCAGCGCCGTCACGACCAGCGGTGTCGTACCGCCGAAGACCGAGACGGAGATGTTGAAGCCGATGGAGAGGGAGCCGTAGCGGACCTTCGTCGGGAAGAGGGCGGGGAGGGTCGACGGCATCGAGGCCGTGAAGCAGACCAGGAGCAGGCCGAGCGCGCCGAGGCCGAGAGCGATCGCCCACAGCGAGCCCTCGCGGATGAGGAGAAGGGCGGGGATGGAGAGCGCGAAGAAGCCGACGCAGCCCGCGGCGATCACCGGGCGGCGGCCGACCCGGTCCGTGAGCGCGCCCATGAACGGCTGGACGCACATCATCAGCGCCATGACGGCCAGGATGACCAGGAGGCCGTGCGTCTCGTCGTACTTCAGCTCGCTGGTCAGGTAGCTGGGCATGTACGAGAGCAGCATGTAGTCCGTGACGTTGAAGACCAGGACCAGGCCCATGCACAGGAGGAGGGCCTTCCACTGGCCCGTGACCATGTCGCGCAGGCGCACCTTCGCGCGGGACTGCTCGTCCTTGTGGGCCTTCTCCAGCTCGGCGGCGAACGCCGGGGTCTCCTCCAGCTTCATCCGCAGGTAGAGGCCGATGAGGCCCATCGGGCCCGCGATCAGGAACGGGATGCGCCAGCCCCAGGAGAGCAGGTCGTCGGTGGAGAGGAGGGCCGTCATCAGGGTCACCAGGCCCGCGCCGCCGATGTATCCCGCCAGCGTGCCGAACTCCAGCCAGCTGCCGAGAAAGCCCCGCTTCTTGTCGGGCGCGTACTCGGCGATGAAGGTCGAAGCCCCCGCGTACTCGCCGCCGGTGGAGAAGCCCTGCACCAGGCGGGCGAGGAGGAGCAGGACGGGGGCCCAGACGCCGATGGCCGCGTACGACGGGATCAGGCCGATCGCGAACGTGCCCGCCGCCATCATGATCATGGTGAGCGCGAGGACCTTCTGGCGGCCGACGCGGTCGCCGAGCGGGCCGAAGACCATGCCGCCGAGCGGGCGGATCAGGAAGGCCGCGGCGAAGGCGCCGAAGGTGGAGAGCAGCTGGGCCGTCGGGTTGCCCGAGGGGAAGAAGACCTTGCCGAGCGTCACGGCGATGTAGCTGTAGACGCCGAAGTCGAACCACTCCATCGCGTTGCCGAGGGCGGCCGCCTTCACCGCGCGCTTCACCATCGCGGGGTCGGTGACGGTGACGTCCCCGGCGGCCGCTTCCCCGCCGGGCGCTTCTCCGCCGGCCCCCGGGTGGCGTCCCGCCGAGAACAGCGCTCCCTCCGAAGGCTCGGGCTTCCGTAGTGCGACGGGTGTGGCGCTCGCCAAGGGTTCGCTCGCCTGCTCTCGATCGACGACAAGGATGAGGCCGCGCCCGGAAACCGGGGCGGCCCGAAAAGCGACCATAGGTGCAGGGGGCATCATTACGGACGGTGTCCGTTCGGCCGCACTGTGCGCGGAAACCGCTTCTGTCCAGGTCAAACGGTGTTTCCGCAGGCAGCGGAGATAAGGCGCCTTTGTGATCTATGTCGCTGCTCCGGCCGGGAACCGCGCGCCGGGGCCCGAGCAGTCATCCTGGGGTTGGGGATCCTCCACTCCGTAGGGGTACCCCGGTGGCAGGCCGAGGCCGGGAGGCCGATACAAATCGATGTGGCTGCCAGGTGAAACGGTGGTTGCGTGCGTCTCACAACAGGGCGCGGAACTCTACGGGCCGTACACAGGCTCTTCAAAGACAGGGGCCGCACACATGACGGACGGAGCAGGAGGGCCGACGGCGCGTGGCGAACGTTGAGCACAGAGGACCGGGCAATGCCTTGAGGGCGGGGCAGGCGGACGCCGGCCCCGAGGCGCGGATCGGAGCGGCCAGGGTTGGCCTCTGGCTGATCGCCGCCGTCCTGGCCGTCCGGCAGGTCGCCGACGTCCTGCGCACCCCCAAGGGCGAGCGGTTCACCGACCTGGACGCCTGGATCGGTCCCGAAGGCGTCCTGCACGTCAACGGCTCCTTCTACGACGCCGACAAGTTCACCGGGCCACCCTTCGCGGGCCTCGTCCTCAAGCCGCTCGCGCGCGCGGGCGAACAGGCGCTCGGCTGGACCTGGACGTTCGGGACGCTCGGCCTCGTCGTCGTGCTCGGCCTGGTCGCGGCCCGCGCCCTGCCGCAGCCCGTCACCCGGCGCACCTCGCTGCTTGCCGCCCCCGTCGCGATCAGCCTGCTCATCCTGTCGCTGCCGGTGCGCAGCACCCTGCACCTCGGCCAGACCAGCATCCTGCCGGTCCTGCTCGTCCTGCTCGGCCTCTTCGCGGTCCGCGGCGAACGGGCCAGCGGCGTCCTGACCGGCATCGGCGTGGCCCTGCAGCCGACCATGCTGCTCTTCGCCGTGCTGCTCTGGTTCACCGGCCGCAGGAAGGCCGCCGCGTCCACCGGCGCGGCCTTCGCCGTCTGCACCGCCCTCACCTGGGCGGCGATGCCGCACGACTCGTCGACGTACTGGATCCACCACTTCGCGGGCGCGGGCCTGGGTACGGGCCCGGACACCACCGCCAACCAGTCGCTGCACGGCATGCTTCTCCGCTTCGGCCTGGAGGGCCCCCTTGAGACCGGGCTCTTCGTCACCCTGAGCCTGGCCCTCGTCTACGTGGGCCTGCGCCGCGCCGTGCGGTACGCGAAGGACGGGCAGCTGCTGCTCGCCGTCGCGATCACCGGCTGTGTCGTGGTCGCGGTGTCGTCGACGACCTGGCAGCACCAGCTCCTGTGGGTGCTCTTCGCGGTGGTCGGCCGGGTCGGCAAGCGCCGCTCCGACCGCTATATGTGGCCGGTGGCCGTCGTCCTCGTGTCGACGCTGCCCGCCACCATGATGCTGCCGAACATGCCGGTCACCGAGCCGATCCGCGACAACATCGTGCTGCTCACGGCGCTCGCCGCGGCCGCCGTCGTGCCGTTCCTGCACCGGTCGCACCCGCAGTACGGCAGCCCCATCCCCACGGACTACGCCGAGCCCGTCCCGGCACGCTGGAGCCGGGTGCCGCTGGTGCCGTTCTGGCGGCGCGTCCTGACCCGCCCGAACCTCCTGCTCGAACTGCTCCTGATCCGCGTCGGCTACTCCGCGTACCAGCAGGTCAGGCTCGCGGCGACCGGCGGCACGATCTCCGGCGGCCGGGCCACCGCCGAGCAGCACGGCGAACAGGTCCACTCGATCGAGCAGTTCCTGCACATCGACATCGAGCACTGGTTCAACCACCTGGCGGCGCGCACCGACTGGCTCCAGGACTTCTTCAACTTCTACTACACGTCGTTCCACTTCGTTGTGCCGCTGTCCGTCCTGGGCGTCCTGTACGTCCGCAGGCCCGCCGACTACCGCTGGGCGCGCTCCGCGCTCGGCTTCGCGACGGTCCTCGCGCTCATCGGCTTCTGCGCCTACCCGCTCGCCCCGCCGCGGCTGATGCCGGGCCTCGGCTTCATCGACACCGTGCACGGCGTGCAGGACTTCACGCAGCCGGACTACGGCACGCTGACCAAGCTCACCAACCAGTACGCGGCGATGCCCTCGCTGCACTTCGGCTGGTCCCTGTGGTGCGGTCTGGTCATCGCGGTCGTCGCGCCCAGGTGGTGGATGAAGGCGCTCGGTCTGGTCCACCCGTTCTTCACGGTCTCCGCGATCGTGGGCACCGGCAACCACTGGGTGCTCGACGCGGTGGGCGGCGCGGCCGTGGTGGGCGCGGGCTTCGGCCTGACCTACCTGCTCTCGGGGCCCCGGGTGCGCCGGCCGCTGAGGGTGGCCACGGGCGCGGAGCCGGTCGTGGGCCTGTCGAAGCCGGTCGGCGATACGTCGAAACCCCTCAGCGACACGTCGAAGGACGGCCCGGCGAACGACCGTATCCGGAGCTGATCTCGTAGGTGCCGGGGGCGGGCACCGACAGGCGCGTGAACTCGCCGTGCCGCTTCAGGCAGGCGCCCTTCGCCCGGAGCCACGGCGAGTACACCAGGCGCAGCGTCACCGAGCCCCGCTTGGGCACCCGCACCACCACGTTCGACCCGGTGGAGCGCACGACGGCGGCGGGCTCGGAGACCAGCGGCACCGGGTTCTTCACCCGGAAGATCTGCCAGTGCGCGTCGCTCCACACCGGCTCCAGCCACTTCGGGCGGCTCGCCACCAGCTCCGCCTCGTCCTCGGCGAAGCCGTCCGGCTTGCCCGAGGGCAGCACCACGTACGCGACGGCCCACTTGTCGAGCCACTTGCGGTAGCTGGCCCCCGAGAACGACCCGTCGTAGAAGAGCCGGCCGCGCTCGATGTCGAGCTGGCGGTTCCAGCCGCGCGCCATGTTCACGTACGGGGCGAGCGCGGTGGCCTCGCGGTGGTTGCGGGTCGGGACGACCTCGACGCGGGTGCGGTTGGCCTCCAGGCGCTCCAGTTCCCGCACCACGCCCTGGGTGTCCACCGCCCACTTCGGCACCTTCGTCGAGACCGCGAGGTCGTCGACGGTCTTCTGCGTCACCCAGGCCGAGGAGAGCACGAGCGCCACGGCCAGCGCGATCCTGCGCGCCCGGGACAGGCCGGGGACGAGCAGGGCGGCGAGCAGCAGGGCGGGACCGACCAGCTCCGCGAGCCGTTCGACGTTGGTGCCGATCGGGGACGGGATGAGATACGTGAGGACGGTCCCGGCCGCGTAGACGCCGGCGCCCCACCGCAGCACCCGCCACCGGCGCGGCCCCGCCAGGATGAGGGCCAGGCTGAACAGCACGGGCGGGAAGATCCGGTCGAAGGGCATCAGGTGCTCGCCCGTGAAGGGGAAGAGCACCGTGGTCGCCGCCACGACCACGGCCGGGGGCAGGATCAGCGCCGCCGACCGCACCCAGTCGCGTACGAAGAAGTAGCCCGCGCCCGCCACGACGAGGAAGAGCCCGGCGACCGGGGAGCCCATGGTGGCTAGCGCCGCGCACACCACCGCGACGACCACCCGCCGCCGCCCCACCAGCGCCAGGCAGGCCGCGAGGGCGAACGCGAGGCCGAGCGCGAACGTCGTGCGCCCGGAGGCCACGTTGCACCAGATCGCGAGGGAGGCGAGGACCGCGGGCCAGAGCGGTCTTCGGATGCCGGTGCGCTCGATCAGGGCGGCGACCAGCCAGGCGCCCGCGACCCCGGAGAGCACCGTCACGGTCCGCACGCCGAGTGCGGCCATCAGATACGGCGAGATCAGGCTGTAGTTGGCGGTGTGCATGCCGCCGTACCAGAAGAGGTTGTACGCGGCCGTGCCGTGTTCGGAGGCGAATCGGGCCCACGCCTCCTGCGCCGCGAGGTCGCCGCCGCCGGTGGCGAGGAACGCCACCCAGACGGCGTAGAGCGGGAGGGTGGGGACGGTGGCGAGGAGCGGCACGCGAAAGCGCCGCAAGAAAGGGCGGAGGGGAGAGTTCCGGCCGGTGGACGCACTGCCGGGCGGGGAGAGCGAGACATCGGCAGAGACCACGGCCACCGTTTCCGTTCGAGTCCTGGGGAGGCAAGGTTCACTTCTCAGGACGCTTCGTGCAACGGAAACGTTGGTTCAGTAAACGTGATTGACCTGATAGGTCGCCTTGCCGCGCTCCACTGGCTCAGGGGTGCGCCGCGGGCGGCCGACCGGGCGGGCCGGCCGGCCCCGGCCGCTCCGGGGGAGGCAGGGGCGGGGGCGTGGGAATGGCGCCCCTGCCTCCCTGGAGGCGGGTCAGCAGGTGCTGACCTGCAGCTCCTTGACGCCGTTGAGCCAGGCGGAGCGGAGCCGGCGCGGGTCGCCGGTGAGGTGCAGGCCTGGCATGGCGTCGGCGATCGCGTTGAAGATGAGGTTGATCTCCAGGACCGCCAGGGATTTGCCGAGGCAGAAGTGCGGGCCGCCGCCGCCGAAGCCGAGGTGCGGGTTCGGATCGCGGGTGATGTCGAACTTCTCCGGTGATTCGAACACGTCGGGGTCGTGGTTGGCCGAGGAGTAGAAGATGCCGACCCGGTCGCCCTTCTTGATCCGCGCGCCGCCGAGCTCGGTGTCCTGGGTGGCCGTGCGCTGGAAGGAGACCACCGGCGTCGCCCACCGCACGATCTCCTCGGCGGTCGTCGCGGGGCGCTCGCGTTTGTAGAGCTCCCACTGGTCCGGATGGGTGAGGAAGGCGTGCATGCCGTGGGTGATGGCGTTGCGGGTGGTCTCGTTGCCGGCGACCGCGAGCAGGATCACGAAGAAGCCGAACTCGTCGCCGGAGAGGTTGCCCTCGTTCTCGGCCGCCACCAGCTGGCTGACGATGTCCTTGGCGGGGCACTCCTTGCGGGCGGCGGCGAGGTTCATCGCGTAGGAGACGATCTCCATCGCGGCCTCGGCCCCGGCCTCCTCGGTGATGGCGTACTCCGGATCGTCGTACGCCGCCATCTTGTTGGACCAGTCGAAGATCTTGGAGCGGTCCGCCTGGGGGACGCCGATCAGCTCGGCGATGGCCTGCAGTGGCAGCTCGACGGCGACGTTCGTCACGAAGTCGAAGGAGCCGTCGGCGCCCGCGCCCGCGAGGGCCGTCCCGACGATGGAGGCGGCGCGGGCGCGCAGCGCGTCCTCAAGGGAGCGGATGGCGCGCGGGGTGAAGCCGCGCTGCACGATCTGGCGGACCCGGGTGTGCTCGGGCGGGTCCATGTTGAGCATGATCATCTTCTGGACTTCGATCTGATCACGGGTGATCTTCTCGTTGAAGCGGATGATCGCGGTGTTCAGATTGGAGGAGTACAACTCGGGGTGCGTGGACACGTACTTGACGTCCTCGTGCCGCGTGACGGCCCAGTAGCCCGCGTCGTCGTAACCGGATGTCCGCGGCGGCTGGTCGACCCAGCGCACCGGTTGCGTCTGTCGCAGCTGTGCGAACTCCGGCAGGGGTATGCGGTCTTGGAGCAGGTCGGGGTCGGTGAAGTCGAACCCGTCGGGCAGCGCTGGACAGGTCATCGGCAACTCCAGGCGTGGGCATGATTCTGACGGTCCATCAGGGCAGCTCGCTCGAAAGGTAGTAACGGGTTCTACAAGAGGCAAGGCCCAGGGCGGGTCCGGTTGCGCGCGGGTCCCGCGCAAGATGCGTGCAAGACCCTTGCGGCGCCGGGGTCGCGCTCAGCAGACTGCTGCACGGAACTAGAACGCGTACTAGTTCCACCCGCGAGCCGCCGGGACGGCTCGCGGGACGTGGAGGGAGAGGACGAGCCCATGGCCGCGGAACCCGTCATCGTCGAAGCAGTACGCACGCCCATCGGCAAGCGCGCGGGCGCGCTCGCCAATCTCCACCCCGCCTACCTGCTCGGTGAGACCTATCGCGAACTCCTCGGGCGTACCGGCATCCACGCCGACTGCGTGGAGCAGATCGTCGGCGGCACGGTGACGCACGCCGGAGAGCAGTCCATGAACCCGGCGCGCACGGCCTGGCTCGCGATGGGGCTGCCGTACGAGACCGCGGCGACCACCGTGGACTGCCAGTGCGGCTCCTCGCAGCAGGCGAGTCACATGGTCGCCAACATGGTCGCGGCCGGCGTCATCGACGTCGGCATCAGCTGCGGTGTCGAGGCGATGTCGCGGGTGCCGCTCGGCTCGGGGTCCAAGCACGGGCCCGGCAAACCCTTCCCCGACGAGTGGAACGTCGACCTGCCCAACCAGTTCGAGGCCGCCGAGCGCATCGCGCGCAAGCGCGGCCTCACCCGCGAGAACGTCGACTCGCTCGGCCTCATCTCGCAGGAGCGGGCGGCCGTCGCCTGGGCCGAGGAGCGCTTCAAGCGCGAGACGTTCGCCGTGCAGGTGCCCACCACGGAGGAGGAGCAGGCCGCCGGGCAGGGCATGTGGCGGCTCGTCGACCGCGACGAGGGGCTGCGCGACACCACGATGGAGGGCCTCGGCCGCCTCAAGCCGGTCATGCCGACCGCCGTGCACACCGCGGGCAACTCCTCGCAGATCTCGGACGGCGCCGCGGCCCTCATGTGGGCGTCCAAGCGGATGGCGCGGGCGCTGAAGCTGAAGCCGCGGGCGCGCATCGTCGCCCAGGCGCTGGTCGGCGCCGACCCGCACTTCCACCTCGACGGGCCGGTCGACGCGACGCGTGCGGTGCTCGGCAAGGCGGGGATGTCCCTGAAGGACATCGACATCGTGGAGATCAACGAGGCGTTCGCGTCGGTGGTGCTGAGCTGGGCGCAGGTCTTCGGGCAGGACCTGGAGAAGGTGAACGTGAACGGGGGCGCGATCGCGCTCGGGCATCCGGTGGGGGCTACGGGGGCGCGGCTCATTGCTACGGCCTTGCATGAACTGGAGCGCAGGGACAAGGAGTTTGCGTTGGTGACGATGTGTGCGGGGGGTGCGGTGGCTACGGGGACGATCTTGCAGAGGCTGTAGTCCGGGGCTCGGTCTGTCACCGGCTTCGCCGAGTTCGTCCTCAAACGCCGGACGGGCTGGATCACCGGCTTCGCCGGGTTCGTCCTCAAACGCCGGACGGGCTGGATTTGCCCCGGACAGGCTGGATCACCGGCTCCACCGAGTTCGTCCTCAAGCGCCGGACGGGCTGGATTTGCCCCGGCCGAGCGGAATTTGCGCCCGACGGGCTGAATTGGTCCCGGACGGGCTGGATTGGCCCGACCGGAAGCCTTTCTGGTGTTCGTAGGTACACCTCCTGCCGGGGGGTCTCCCGGATGTCGTCCGAGCGGTCGGCTTCGTAGCGTTTCGGTATGACCAACTCAAGCCGTCGTCACGCCCGTTCCGTACGGCGGGGAGCCGCCGCCCTCGCCGTTCTGATGCTCGGTGGGCTCGTCGCCGCGCCCGCCGTTTCGGCGGCGCAGGCGTCGTCGTCCGAGGGGCGGGGGAGCCTCCTGGACGTCACTCCCGTCGCCGACCTGAGCCGCGCCGAGGTCGCCGCGTTCCTCGCGGAGGGGAAGTTCGGCAGCGGCACGGTGCGGTACGGCGTGAGCGCGTACCGGCTCACCTACCGCACCGTCGACACCCGGGGCGGGGCCACCACGGCCACCGGCCTGTTCGTGCTGCCCAAGAGCTCCCAGGGGCGGGCGGAGGGGCGCAGGCTCGGTCTCGTGTCCGACACCCACGGCACCATGGTCCACCGCGACTACGCGCCCTCCGTGGCGGAGGACTTCGGGCGGCTGAGCCCCTACCTCCACGCCGCCGCGGGCAAGGCCGTCGCCGCCCCGGACTACCTCGGGCTCGGCAAGGGCCCGGGCACCCACCCGTACATGGACACGCGCTCGGCGGTGACCGCGTCCGAGGACATGCTGCGGGCCTCGCGCACCGCCGCGGCCCGGCAGGGGCGCAAGCTCTCCGGCGATCTGTACCTCACCGGCTTCTCGCAGGGCGGGCAGGTGGCGATGGCGCTGGGCCGGGAGCTGAAGGGCAAGCGCTCCGGGTTCACGACGCGGGCCGTCGCCCCGGTCAGCGGCCCCTACGACCTCTCCGGCGAGGAGATGCCCGCGCTCTACGACGGCCGGGTCAACGGCACGAGCGGCGTCTTCTACCTCTCGTACTTCCTGGTCGCCCAGAACCGTCTGCACCCGCTCTACAAGGACCCCGCGGAGGCGTTCCGCGCCCCCTATGCGGACCGGGTCGAGCAGCTCTTCGACGGCCGGCACGGCGAGGAGGAGATCATCGGCTCGCTCCCCGGGTCCGTGAAGGAGCTGGTCACACCCTCCTTCTACGAGCGCCTGAGGCACCCCTCGGGCGGCCTGGAAGAGGCGCTGGTGGCCAATGACGGCTCCTGTGACTGGAAGCCGGAGGCTCCCGTACGGCTCTACGCGGCCCGCGGCGACACCGACGTGCCCATCGGGAACGCCCGCAGCTGTGCGGCGGACCTCGCCGGTCACGGTGTGCGGGCGCCCGTCATGGATCAGGGCGGCGTGCCGCACATGCGGTCGGTCGCGAAGGCGGCGCCGAAGATCGCCCGGTGGTTCGCCTCGGTGCGCTGAGCCGGGCCCGGGGGCGGGGAGGGGCGCGGCGGTACGCGGAAGAGGCGGCAACCCCGTAGTGGGGTTGCCGCCTCTTTCAGTGCCGCGGTGGCGGGTTCGTGGCGGCTCAGTACCAGCCGTTGGCCTGCCAGTGGTTCCAGGCGCCGACCGGGCTGCCGTAGCGCTCGTTCATGTACTTCAGACCCCACTCGATCTGGGTCTCGGGGTTGGTCTTCCAGTCGGCGCCCGCGGAGGACATCTTCGAGCCGGGCAGGGCCTGGACCAGGCCGTAGGCGCCGGACGAGGAGTTGGTCGCGCTCGGGTTCCAGCCGCTCTCGTGCGAGACGATCTTGTCGAACGCGGCGAACTGCGCCGGGTCCGCGATCTTCTTCTTGGCGATCGCCTTGGCGGAGGCGGGGGCGGCGGCGTGCGCGGCGGCCGGGGCGGCGGCCTTCGTGGTGGTCGGGGTGGCTGCCTGAGCGGGGGCCGCGGCGAAGACCATGCCGGAAGCGGCGGCGGCGACGAGGCCGCCGGTGATGGCCTTCTTCGGGGAAGCGATGCGGCGGATGAGCGAGGCGGACACAGAGGACCTTCCGGTGGGGGACGGGGTGTCGCGGTGCACGTCGTGGAACGTGGGGGACATGCGGCGGCGCCGCGTCCCCGGGGGGTCGTCGGCGCCTTGCGACTCATCCACAGAAACAGCCGACCCCGGGTGGACGCAATGTCCGTATTTACTAGTGGAAGTCGCATCCGTGCCGAACGTCCATCGTGTGACGTGGCTCTCAACGTGCAGGTCGGACCCTGTTTTGATGTGGGCACGCCAGGATGCGGAGCTACGCCCTCGCTTAGTAGAGGACCAAAGACCTGTGGGCCGCCTCACCCCTACAGGGCCCCGATGTGACGGTGAGTGGAGGGTCGCCTACGGCTTCGGGGCCTCGAAAGTGACGGGCGCCTCGAACGCGGCCCGGCGGGTGGCCCGGCGCAGCGCCTTCAGGACGGCGGGCCCGAGCGTCAGGCTGAGCAGGACCGTGACGACGGCCCGCGGCAGGTCCCAGCCGAGCGAGGTGGCCAGGCAGTACGCGACGAAGCGGCCGAGGTTGTCCACGAGGGGGTCGCCCGGCACGAAGGAGACGCCGGTCGCCAGACCGCCGAGGTAGGGCCAGCCCTGCAGATTCATCACCGTGCCGTACAGGACGGAGGACACCGCCCCGTAGGCGGCGAGCAGCCACAGCTCGCGGCGGCCCCGGAGGGTGTCGGCCCCCGGCAGCAGCCCGGCGCCCGTGCAGACCCAGCCCATCGACAGCATCTGGAATGGCATCCACGGCCCGACCCCGCCCGTGAGCAGCGCCGACGCGAACATCGACACCGCCCCGAGCACGAACCCGAAACCCGGCCCGAGCACCCGCCCGCTCAGCACCATCAGGAAGAACATCGGCTCGATGCCCGCCGTCCCCGCGCCCAGCGGCCGCAGCGCGGCACCCGCCGCGGCGAGCACCCCCAGCATGGCGATCGCCTTCGCGTCGAGCCCGACGTCCGCGATGGTCGCCACCACCACGGCGAGCAGCAGCGGAAGCAGCGCCGCGAACAGCCAGGGCGCGTCCTGCGCGTGCTCGGCGAGCCCGGAGTCGCCGCCCGCGAGCAGCGGCCACCCGAAGGCGACCACCCCGACCGCTGTGACCAGCGCCAGCGCGGCGATCGAGCGGGGGCCCAGGCGGACCGGGCGGGCCTGCGCCTGCGCCTTCGTGGCCGTCACGACCGCGCCCCGCCCGCGTCCAGGGCCCGCCGCACCTGCGCCACCGTCAGCCACTCCTGCGGCGCCAGAACCTTCGTGACCTGCGGCGCGAAGGACGGCGACGACACCACGATCTCCTCGGTCGGGCCGTCCGCGACGACCTCGCCGTCCGCGAGGATCACCACCCGGTGGGCGATCTCCGCGGCCAGCTCCACGTCGTGCGTGGCAAGCACGAGGGCGTGCCCCTCGGCGGCGAGCCCCCGCAGGATCGTGACCAGGCGGGACTTGGCCGCGTAGTCGAGGCCGCGGGTCGGCTCGTCCAGGAGCAGCAGGGGCGGCCGGGCGGTCAGGACGATCGACAGGGCGAGCGCGAGGCGCTGGCCCTCGGAGAGGTCCCGCGGATGCGTGTCGTCCGCGATGCCGGGCAGAAGCTCGCCGACCAGGGCGCGGCACGCTCCGGGCGGCGCGTCCGCGTCACGGTCCGCGGCCACGCACTCGGCGGCCACGGTGTCCGCGTAGAGCAGGTCGCGCGGCTCCTGGGGGACCAGGCCCACGTGCCGGATCAGCTGCCGCGGGGGCGTGCGGTGCGGGACCGCGCCGCCGACGCGGGCCGTGCCCGAGGTGGGTTCGAGCAGGCCGACCAGGGTGGACAGGAGGGTGGACTTCCCGGCGCCGTTGCGGCCCATCAGGGCGACGGTCTCGCCGGGCACGACGGTCAGGTCGACGCGGCGCAGCGCCTCGACGCGACCGCGGCGCACGGCCAGGCGCTCGACGGCCGCGGCGGGCGTCTCCTTCGGCGTACGGTCCTTGCGCGGCCGGTACCGGCGGCCGGGCGTCCGCTCCGGGGCAGGCGCGCAGGGCCCGGCCTCCCGGGGCGGGACCGCGTCGGCGAGCCGCTCGCGCAGCGCGCCCGCCCTGCGCCGCGCGTCGCGCACGGTCAGCGGCAGCGGCGACCAGCCCGCGAGGCGGCCGAGCGCGACCACCGGGGGGAACACGGGGGAGCGGGCCATCAGCGCGGCCGGGTCGCCGAGCACCGGCGGCTCGCCCGGCGCGCCGAGCAGCAGCACCTGGTCCGCGTACTGCACGACCCGCTCCAGGCGGTGCTCGGCCATCAGGACCGTGGTGCCCAGGTCGTGGACGAGCCGCTGCAGCACGGCGAGGACCTCTTCGGCGGCCGCCGGGTCGAGCGCGGAGGTCGGTTCGTCCAGGACGAGGACCCGGGGGTGCGGGGTGAGCACGGAACCGATGGCGACGCGCTGGCGCTGGCCGCCCGAGAGGGTCGCGATGGGGCGTTCGCGCAGGTCCGCGAGGCCGAGCAGGTCGAGGGTCTCCTCGACGCGCCGCCGCATCACGTCGGGGGCGAGGCCCAGCGACTCCATGCCGTACGCCAGCTCGTCCTCGACGGTGTCCGTCACGAAGTGCGAGAGGGGGTCCTGGCCCACCGTGCCGACGACGTCGGCGAGTTCGCGGGGCTTGTGCGTACGGGTGTCGCGGCCCGCCACCGTCACGCGGCCGCGCAGGGTGCCCCCGGTGAAGTGCGGCACGAGCCCGCTCACCGTGCCGAGCAGAGTCGACTTGCCGACCCCGGAAGGACCGACCAGCAACACCAGCTCCCCCTCCGGCACGGTGAGATCGACCCCGCGCACGGTGGGCGCGGCCGCCCCGTCGTAGGTCACCGAGACGTCCTCGAAACGGATCATGAGGTCTCCTCGGGCGGGGCGGGGGTGACGGGCGCGTCGGGCGGGGTGTCCTCGGGGCGGGTGGAGGGCGCCGACCGCCAGGCCGCGGGGGAGCGTGTCCGCGCGAGGGCGGGCTCGTGCGGGTCTGCGGGTGTGGCCTCAGGGGCAGGCGCGCGTTCCGGCCCGCCTGGCGCCACCGCCTCGCGTGGTGTCGGTGCCACGAACGCCGGGAGCAGGCCGAGCAGGACCGCCGCCGCGGGCCACAGCGGCAGCGCGGGGGCGGTCAGGGGGACGACTCCGGGGTGCAGCGCGGCCGGGTCGGCCGAGGCGGCCCGGATCGTCAGGCCCGCCACCGCCACGCCGGACCCGGCGACCAGCCAGGCGCGCACGCCCCACGGGTCGGGCCGGTAGCGGGTGCGCACCGAGCGGCGGCCGCCGAGCCTCAGGCCCGCGAGCGCGGCGGCAAGGCCGACGGCCAGGACGGGCAGTCCGTAGGCGGCGCCCTGCGCGGTGAGAAGCCCGTACGTCCCCACGCAGACGCCCATCAGACCGCCGAGCGTCAGCACGGCCGTCGCCCTGCGCACCCCGGCGGGGACGGGGGCGGTGCGGCCGAAGCCGCGCGCGTCCATCGCGGCGGCCAGCGCGACCGACCGCTCAAGGGCGCCCTCCAGGACCGGGAGTCCGACCTGCAGCAGTCCGCGTACGCCCTTGTCGTGGCGCCCGCGGAGCCGACGTGCGGCCCGCAGCCGCTGCACGTCGGTGATGAGGTTCGGCGCGAAGGTCATGGCCACGACGACGGCGACCCCGACCTCGTACAGCGCGCCCGGCAGCGACTTGAGCAGCCGGGCCGGGCTGGCCAGCGCGTTCGCGGCGCCGACGCAGATCAGCAGGCCGGCCAGGCGGATCCCGTCGTAGAGCGCGAAGACCAGGCCCTCGGCGGTGACCCGGCCGCCGATGCGTACGCCCTTGGCCCAGTCGGGCAGCGGCACCTCGGGCAGCGTGACGACGGTGTGCGTGCCGGGGATCGGCGAACCGAGCACGGTCGCGAAGACCAGCCGGATCGCGATGACCATGAGCCCCAGCTTCACGAACGCGCCGTACGACTTCGCCCACGGCGCCGACGTCCGCCGCGCCGCCACGACATAGCCCGCGACGCCGATCAGCAGCCCGATGAGCAGCGGGTTGGTGGTGCGGGACGCGGCGGTGCCCAGGCCGATGGCCCACACCCACCAGGCACCCGGGTGCAGGGCGTTGCTCCGGTGCGCCTCGGGGGCGAGGCGGCGCCGCAGGCGCCCGGGCGCGCCGCTGCCGTGGTCCGTCATCGTGCTGTCCGTGTCCGGCCGGGTCAGCCGCGGCGGCGGCGGGCCTGCCAGACCGCCGCACCGCCGAGCAGCGCGACGGCGGCGAGCCCGGCGATCAGGCCGAGGGAGGGGCCGCCGTCGTCCTCGTCGTGGCCGGGGTCCGCCGTCGAGGCCGAATCCTGCCGCGTGCCGCCGTCACCGGCGACCTGTTCGCCGCAGCCCGACTTCGGGTAGCCGTCGATGGCGCAGAGCAGGGCCTTGCTGTCGTAGCGCAGCGGCTTGGCGACCGAGGCGAGGGCCTCGGCGCTGGTGGCGTCGTCGGCGACCTGGGCGCAGGCGGTACGCGGTTTCGGCGGCGTCTCCCCGCCGGGGGCGTCGCCCGCCGTGCCGAAGTCGACGACCAGCGCGACGCGCTTGCGGCCGTCCTTGGCCGGGGTGTCCGCGCAGATGTCCTCGAAGTCCGCGGCGCCGCGCGGCTTCGCGGCGTCCTTGGAGTCCTCGGAGACCGCGAACCGGAAGCCCTGCACGGCGCCGTCCTCGGGGCGGGCGGTGCCGGGACCCTGGCTGGCGTACGTCCACTGCCCGCCGTCCCGGTCCCAGAACGACCAGTAGCGGTAGCCGGCGGCCTGGGCGGGCACGGCCAGGAGGATGCCGGCCAGGGCGGCGAGGAGCGCCCCGAGCAGCAGCCGCCCACGGCCTGCCGTCACAGCTGCTTCTTCTTGCGGTTGCCGCTGTACAGGAAGCCGATGCCGATGCCGGCGACCATGCCGACGCCGATGATCCACCAGACGCTGACGCCGCCGTCGTCGTCCTTCTTCTCGTCGCTCTTCGACGCGGACGCGGAGTCCGCCGCGGACTGCGGGGCCGGGCCCTGGGCGTTCAGCTGCTCGACGAGGTCGGCGCCGCCGAAGTCGCGGGGGTCAAGGCCCGCCGCGTGGGCGGCGAAGACCAGCTGGGCGTAGGCGGCGGGGCCCGACTGCTTCGCCCAGTCCGCGGAGTTCTTCGCGAGCCACTGGGCGGACTTCTCGGCCTGCTCCTTCTGCCCGGCGGCGGCGAGGGCGACCACGGCGTCCGCGGTGTTGCCCACGTCCGGCTGGTCGGTGGCGCCCGGCATCGAGGACATCAGGTGGTCCTCGGTCTTGCCGAGGGTGTCGAGGAGGTAGCCGGTGCCGTTGCTCGCGGCCTGGGCGGTGGTGTCCGGCTTCGCGCACTTGGGGGCGCCGGACGCGGCCTTCTTGGCGGGCGCCACGACGAGGCCGCGGCCGAGGCCGCCGAGCACACCGGCGGCGGTGGCGTCGGCGTTCGGCGAGAGCTTGCCGGACTTGGCGTCGGCGAGGCCGAAGGCGCCGCCGTCCTTGCCGCAGTCCATGGCGAGCTCCGGCAGCGCGTCGTAGGGGGACTTGCCGTCCTTGGACTTGGCGGACGCGGGGTTCTCACCGGCCGCGACGAGCGCGCCGACGACGATGCCGGTGGAGTTCGCGTCGGAGGGCAGGCCGGGGTTGTAGCCCCAGCCGCCGTCCTTGTTCTGGACCGACTTCAGCCACTGGACGCTCTTGCCCACCGTCTTGTCCTGGCCGCCGAGCGCGGCGAGGGCCTGCACGGCGGCGGCGGTGGAGTTGCTGTCGACGGTGGTCTTGGAGTTGCACGGCGTGGTCGCGTCCGCGCGGAACGGCGCGAAGCCGCCGCTCGCGCACTGCTGCCCGGTCAGCCAGTCGACGGCCTTGGCGGCGGGCTCGACGCCCTCGGTGTGCTGGGCGAGCAGGGCGTACGACTGGCGGAAGACGCCGTCGAACTTGGGGTCCTTCTTGCCGTAGAGACCCGAGGGGAGCGCGGTCGAGGGCGACGGCGAGGAGTCGTCCGCGACGGCTGCCGGTGCTGCGGCCGAGCCGACCACGGCGACGGCGGCCAGGACCGCTGCGCTGCGACGAACGTTCATGATGGGGCGGATTGCCTCTCCCTGCGGGGGAGCCGGGCGCCGCGGGCCGTGCGGGCAGCACGGTGTCCGGGCGGCTCCGGCTCCGTATACCTCGACGGTGCCGCTCACCGGGGGTCCCGGTGAAACGAGCCGGTCACGTTCCGCGCGGGGCATTCCGGCTCTCCGCGCGGACGCGGAACACGGCTGCGGGTCAGCGCCGGATTCGCACCGGACTTCCCCCTGCGCGGGCGTGAGGACGACGCACTCACTCTACCGGCCGGTCCGCGGGCGCCTCGGGTCACACCGCCACGAACGTGAGCGGATCGCTCCCGGCCACCGCCTCGGCGCGGCCCAGCTTCACCAGGCGCCGCAGATGAGCTTCCGCTTCCGAGACCGCGATGGTGCGCGAGCCGTAGGGGATCTCGGCCCAGGGACGGTTCCACTCCATGCGCTGTGCGACCTGCCAGGGGGTGAGGGGCTCGGCGAGCAGCGTGCGCAGGCCCGTCAGGCGCTCCTCGTGGTGGGCGAGGAGTTCGCGGACGCGGGCGGGGGCGTCGGTGAACGCGTGCTGGTGGGCGGGGAGGACCTCGGCCGGGGCAAGGCGGCCGACGCGCTCCAGGGAGTCGAGGTAGTCGCCGAGGGGGTCCGTGGCGGCGGCGTCGCTGTCGGGGTCCTCGTAGAGCCCGATGTGCGGGGTGATGCCGGGCAGCAGGTGGTCACCGGAGAAGAGGCGGCCGTTGCCGGGGCGGCCGGTGGGGTGGTCCTCCTCCAGGTGCAGGCAGACGTGGCCCGGTGTGTGGCCGGGGGTCCAGATCGCCCGCAGGCGCCGGCCGGGCAGTGCGAGGAGCTCGCCCGGGGTGATGTCGCGGTCGGGCAGGGCGGGGCGCAGGCCGGGCAGGGCGCGGGCCCGGCCTGCGTCGCGGGCCCGTACGAGGGGGGCGACGTGGTCGGCGGGGGCGCCCGCGGCGGTGAGCTTCGCGGCCATGTAGCCGTACCAGCGATCAGTGGATGTCTGCCCGGAGGGCTGTCCTTGGGGGGTGGTGGTCGGGTGACGGGCGGGCGGGCTCGACAGGGTGCGGCGCACCACGGCCGTGTCCGCCTCGTGCATCGCGATCCACGCGCCGGAGGCCTCGCGGACTGCTCCGGACAGGCCGTGGTGGTCGGGGTGGTGGTGGGTGACGACGACGCCGTGCAGGTCCTCGACCGCGGTGCCGCACGCGACCAGCCCGGCGGCGAGGGTCTGCCAGGAGCCGGGGTCGTCCCAGCCGGTGTCGACGAGGACCGGCCCCGCGTCGGTGTCCAGGAGGTGGACGAGGGTGAAGCCGAGGGGGTTGTCGGGGATCGGGACCTTGATGCTCCAGACGCCGCCGCCGTGTTCGAGCACCGGCGGGCCGCTCGGCTGCGTGCCGCTGACCTGCGTCATGGGCGCCTCGTCTCTGTCGCTGGTGCCGCCACTATAACTAGAACTGGTTTCACTGGCTGCCCAAGTCAACCGACTCTCGCGCGAGTTGGCCGTTCCGTCCGTGGACTCCTCCAACTAGAACTGGTATCAGTTCTGAAACAGTGTCAGGAACCGCCCCGCAGGAGGCAGTCAGCCATGACCGAGCTCGTGGAACACGGACAGCTGTTCATCGGCGGGGAGTTGGTGGACCCGCTCGGCAAGGGCGTCATCGACGTCGTCTCCCCGCACACCGGAGAGGTCTTCGCCCGCGTGCCGCACGCGGCGCCCGCCGACGTGGACCGCGCCGTCGCCGCCGCCCGCCGGGCCTTCGAACACGGCCCGTGGCCACGGATGACCCCCGGCGAACGCATCGAGATCATCGGCAGGATCAAGGACGGCATCGCGGTACGCCACGAGGAGATCGCCCGCGTCATCAGCTCCGAGAACGGCACCCCCTACACGTCCAGTGTCATGGTGCAGGCCCTCGCCGCGGTGATGGCGTGGGACGCGGCCCTCACCGTCGCCCGCGACTTCACCTACGAGGAGGAGCGCGCCGGAGCCCTCGGGAAACTGCTCGTCCGGCGCGAACCTGTGGGCGTCGTCGCGGCCGTCGTGCCGTGGAACGTCCCGCAGTTCACCGCCGCCGCCAAGCTCGGCCCCGCCCTGCTCGCCGGCTGCCCGGTGATCCTCAAGACCTCGCCGGAAGCGCCGCTCGACGCGTACATCCTCGCGGAGATCGCCGCCGAGGCCGGGCTGCCGGAAGGGGTGCTCTCGATCCTCTGCGCCGACCGCGAGGTGAGCGAGTACCTCGTCGGCCATCCGGACGTCGACAAGGTCTCCTTCACGGGGTCCGTCGCCGCGGGCAAGCGCGTCATGGAGGTCGCGGCCCGCAATCTGACGCGGGTGACCCTGGAGCTCGGCGGCAAGTCGGCCGCCGTCGTCCTGCCGGACGCCGACGCGGCGACCGCGGTCGCGGGCATCACCCCGTTCGCCTGGATGATCAACGGCCAGGCGTGCGTGGCCCAGACCCGCATCCTGGTGCCGCGCACCCGCTACGACGAGTTCGCCGAGGCCTTCGCCGCGGCCGCCGCCGCGCTCAAGGTCGGCGACCCGCTCGACCCCGCCACCGAACTCGGCCCGCTCGTCGCCCAGCGGCAGCAGCAGCGCTCCCTCGACTACATCCGCATCGGCCAGGAGGAGGGCGCCAAGATCCTCGCGGGCGGGGGCCGTCCGGCCGGCATCGACCGGGGCTGGTACGTCGAGCCCACTCTCTTCGGCGGCGTCGACAATTCGATGCGGATCGCCCGCGAGGAGATCTTCGGGCCCGTCATCTGCCTGCTGCCGTACGGCGACGAGAGCGAGGCGGTGAAGATCGCCAACGACTCCGACTACGGACTCAGCGGCAGCGTCTGGACGGCCGACGTCGAGCGCGGCATCGGCATCGCACGCCAGGTGCGCACCGGCACGTACTCCGTGAACACCTTCAGCCTCGACATGCTCGGCCCCTTCGGCGGCTACAAGAACTCCGGCCTGGGGCGGGAGTTCGGCCCCGAGGGGTACGGCGAGTACTTCGAGCACAAGATGATCCACCTTCCGGCCGGCTATGAGGGGACGGGTGCCTGATGGGCGACCGCTGGCGCGTCGAGGTCGACCGGTCGGTCTGCATCGGCTCGGGGATGTGCGTGCTGACCGCGCCCGGCGGCTTCGAGCTCGACACCGCCCGCCAGTCGCACCCCACCGCCGCCGAGACCGACGCCAACGAGAAGGTCCTGGAGGCCGCCGAGGGCTGCCCGGTGGAGGCGATCACGATCGCGCTGGCCGACGGCGGCGAGATCGTATTCCCGCCGGAGGAGTAGCCCGACGACATCAACCGGTATGCGCCCGCGTCCAGTTCACCCCGGTGACGACGCGGGCGTCGCCATATGTCAGGACCGCGAATATTCTGGACTCTCGAACATGAGCGAACGTGTCTTTACCCATGAGTTCCGCACGGTCAATCGATGACACTCGTGACTGTTCCGCCCCTCGGCGCCCTGGAAGTGTCGGTGCCACGCCGAGCAGGGAGGGGACACCATGGACAAGCGGTACGAGGTCTACTGTCTGGCCGACAGGTACTTCTACGAGACCCCGGACCGCATCTCGTCCACGGCCCCCGAGGGTGCCCCCGAGTACCCCGCGGCCCGCCGCCCCGTCCCCGCGGGCTGGCGCTCGGGACGCCTCGGCGACTGGCTCTCCTTCGCCCCGGTGGATGACGGCGGAGCCTCACTCCCCGCACCCCAGCAGGGCTGGAAGATCCACGTCTCCGCCACGCTGGAGAACGCGGACCACGTCGCGTCGACCGTCTGGGACTACTGCGTTCCCCGCGGCATCCCCTTCAAGTTCGTGCCGGCCAAACACCTGCTGCACCTGCGCAACAGCAAGTACGCGGGCCGCGACCACAGCGGCAAGGCCGTCACCGTCTACCCGGCCGACGAGGTACAACTGCAGGAGATACTCACCGAGTTGGGCGACCTGCTCGACGGGACCGAGGGCCCGTACATCCTCACCGACCTGCGCTGGCGGCAGGGCCCGCTGTACGTCCGGTACGGCGCCTTCACCCGCCGCATGTGCGACAACGGCAAGGGCACCCTGGTGCCCGCCATCGAGAACGGCGAGGGACACCTCGTCCCCGACCCGCGCGACCCCGCCTTCAAGGTCCCCGAGTGGGTGACGCTGCCCGCCTTCCTCGAACCGGCGCTGCAGGCCCGCAACACGACGACCGTCACCGACCTGCCGTACCGCATCGAGAAGGCCCTGCACTTCTCCAACGGCGGCGGCGTCTACGCCGGCACCGACACCCGCGACGGCAGCAAGGTCGTCCTCAAGGAGGGCCGCCCGCACGCCGGCCTCGCCGCCGACGGCGCCGACGCCGTGGCCCGCCTCGAACGCGAGAAGGACGCCCTGGAGAAGCTCTCCGGGCTCGGCGTGGCCCCCGAGGTGCGCGACTGGTTCGTCCTCGACGGCCACCGCTTCCTCGTCATGGACTTCCTCGAAGGGTCCACCCTCAACTCGTTCTTCGCCCACCGGCACCCGCTGTGCACCAGCGAGCCGGACCCGGCCGACATATCCGAGTACACGGCCTGGGCGCTGCGCATGCACCGCGCCGTCGAGGAAGCCGTCGCCGCCGTGCACGGACGCGGAGTCGTCTTCAACGACCTGCACCTTTTCAACATCATGGTCGCCCCCGACGAACAGTCCGTCTCCCTCCTCGACTTCGAGGCGGCGGCGGGCGTGGACGACACCGGGCGCCAGATCGTCGCCCACCCCGGGTTCCTCGCACCGCCGGACCGCACCGGCACCGGCATCGACCGCTACGCCCTCGCCTGCCTGCGGCTCGCCCTCTTCCTGCCCATCACCTCGCTGCTCTCCATCGACCGCGGCAAGGCGGCGCACTTCGCCGAGGTGATCGCGGCCGAATTCCCCGACGTACCGGCGGAGTTCCTCGCCGAGGCGGTGGCGGAGATCCAGCACGGCCCGGAGCGCCGGGACAGCGGGCAGGAACCGGCGCCGGTCCGCGACGAGGGGGACCGGACCGGCGCCACCCGTCGCACGGCGGGAGCCGCCGCACCGCTGGTCGACCCCGCCGACTGGCCGTACAGCCGCGACTCGATGGTCAAGGCCATCCTCGCATCGGCCACCCCGGACCGCGACGACCGGCTCTTCCCCGGCGACATAGCCCAGTTCGCCGAAGGCGGCGGGCTCGGCCTCGCACACGGCGCGGCCGGTGTCCTGCTCGCCCTCGACGCGAGCGGCGCCGAACGGTACGAGGAGGGCGAGCGCTGGCTCCTGAAGCACACCGCGCCCGCCCCCACCGGCACGCCGCTGGGCCTCCATGACGGCCTCGCAGGCATCGCCCACGTACTCGACCGCCTTGGCCACCGCACCCGCGCCCTCGACCTCGTCGACCTCGTGCTCCGGGAGAACTGGCAACGGCTCCCCTCCGACCTGTACGGCGGCCTCGCCGGACTCGGCCTCACCCTCGACGCCCTCGCGCACAGCACCGGCGAAACCGCCCTGGCCCGCCACGCGGAGCGGGCGGCCGAGATCCTCGCCGAGCGCCTCGCCGCCGAGGACACCGAACAGCCCCCCAAGGGCGGACGGCGCCGGGCCGGCCTGCTGCGCGGCGCCACCGGACCCGCACTGCTCTTCCTGCGCCTGTACGAGCGGGGCGGCGACCCCGGACTCCTGGACCTGGCGGCCCGCGCCCTGCGCAGGGACCTCGCCCAGTGCGTGACCCAGCCGCGCGACGGCGGCCTCGCCGTGGACGAGGGCTGGCGCACCATGCCCTACCTCGGTGAGGGCAGCGTCGGCATCGGCACGGTCCTCGACGACTACCTCGCGCACCGCTCCGACGCCGAGTTCGAGAAGGCGCGGCCCGCCATCCTCGCCGCCGCCCGCTCCCGCTTCTGCGTACAGCCGGGCCTCTTCCAGGGGCGGGCCGGACTGCTCCTGCACGTCAGCCGCAGCACCACCCCTGGCATCACGCCCGAGGACGTCACGGCGCAGATCGAGGAACTCGGCTGGTTCACCATGGCGTACGCGGGCCAACTCGCCTTCCCCGGCAACCAGATGCTGCGCCTGTCCATGGACCTCCACACCGGGACGGCCGGCTGCCTCCTCGCCCTCGCCGGAGCGCTCGGCGACGGGGGAGCGCACCTCCCCTTCCTGCCGCCACTGCGGCAGCCACAGACCCGGTCCCGCGACTCCGCGGGATCGTGACACCAATTCACGGGGACTCAACTCCCCCCAGAGAGAGGAATTCTCATGGCGCTTCTCGACCTTCAGAGCATGGAGTCCGACGAGATGACCGGTGGCGGCGGCGGCGGCGGCGGTGGCGGTAGCCAGGCCAGCCTGCTCCTGTGCTGGAGCCAGGCCAGTGTGGTCCTCTGCCTCTGATGCCTGACCGCATCACCCAGTAGTGGCACGGCACTGAAGGCCCGGGCGCACCCCGTGAGGGGCCGCCCGGGCCTTCGGTGCCACCGCCGCCGGACCGGAGGACCGCGAAGCCCGGGCACACGACGAGGCGACGGAGACCCGCACCGCATGGCCACGACGACCCCCCGCCCACCACAAACCACCGCCGGCACCCGCCTGTTGGGTGCGGCGACCCGGTACAGCGCGGCCCGTTGTACGGTCCTTGCCCTGTGCGCCGTCGCCGGTTCGGGCGCGGCCCTGCTGCTGCCGCTCGCGATCGGCCACGCCCTGGACGCCGTCCTGGCGGGCCCGCTGACCGGCCGGGACGACCCCGACGCCGCCCGCTGGACCCTCCTGTGCGCGGCCCTGATCGGCGCGAGCGCCCTCCTGGACGCCCTCGACGGCGTCCTCACCGGCACCACCAACGCCCGCGCCACGGCCTGGCTGCGCGGCCGCGTCGTACGCCACGTGCTCGCCGTCGGACCGCGCACCACCGCCCGCTTCGCCCCCGGCGACCTGGTGGCCCGCCTCATCGACAACGCGGCGCACGCGGGCACCGCGCCCGCCACCTTCGCCGCCCTCCTCGCCGCCCTCGTCACGCCCGTCGGCGCCATGGTCGCCCTCGCCCTCATCGACGTACGCCTCGCCGTCGTGTTCGTCCTCGGCGCACCCGTCCTCTTCCTGCTGCTGCGCGCCTTCGTCCGGGTCTCCTCCGACTGCGTGGCGAGCTACCAGCGGGTCCAGGGGGACATCGCGGGCCGCCTCGGCGAGGCGATCGGCGGGGCGCGGACCATCGCCGCCGCGCACACCGAGGACAAGGAAGCGGCGCGCGTCCTGCGGCCGTTGCCCGACCTCACCCGCCACGGCCACCGGATGTGGCGGGTCCAGGGCCGCTCGCAGGCCCAGGCCGTCGCCGTCGCCCCGCTGCTGCAGATCGCGGTCGCCGCCGTGGCAGGCCACCTCGTGCTCCACCACCGCATCAGCGTCGGCGACCTCCTCGCCGCGTCCCGGTACGCGGTGCTCGCCACCGGCGTCGGCATGCTCGTCGGACAGCTCAGCGGCCTGGTCAGGGCGCGGGCCGCCGCACGGCGCCTGGACGAGGTGCTCGCGGAGCCCGCGACCGGATACGGACAGGAGCGGCTCCCCGCCGAGGGCGGCCTCCTCGAACTGCGCGGGGTCAGGGCGACCCGCGGCGGACGGGCCGTGCTCGACGGCGTCGACCTGACCGTGCCCGCGGGCGGCACGATCGCCGTCGTGGGCCGCTCCGGCGCGGGCAAGTCGGTGCTCGCCTCCCTCGCGGGACGCCTCGCCGACCCCGACGAAGGGGACGTACGCCTCGACGGCGTCCCGCTCCACACGCTCAGCCGCGAGGAACTGCGCCGCGAGGTCGGCTACGCCTTCGAGCGGCCCGCGCTGCTCGGCGAGACCCTCCAGGACACGATCGGCTTCGGCGCCCCGCGCCCCTCGCCCGACCGCATCCGCGACGCGGCGCGCGCCGCCCGCGCCGACACGTTCGTCACCCGGCTCCCCGACGGCTACGACACCCGCTGCGCCGACGCTCCCCTCTCCGGTGGAGAGGCCCAACGCCTGGGCCTGGCAAGGGCGTTCGCGCGCGGCGGACGGCTGCTGATCCTCGACGACGCGATGTCGAGCCTGGACACGGTGACCGAACACCACATCGCCGAGGCCCTGCTCCGCCACACCCCGCACCGCAGCCGCCTGATCATCGCCCACCGCGCGGCGACGGCGGCCCGCGCGGACACGGTGGCCTGGCTGCACGACGGCCGGATCCGGGCGGTGGGAACCCATGCGCAGTTGTGGCAACGGCCCGAGTACCGGGAGGTGTTCGGCGCGTGAGCTCCCCGGCAGGCGGACAGAAACCCCCCTCGGGCACCTACCGCCGCGGCGTCCGGTTCCTGTGGCGCAGATGGCCGGTGGTGGTGCGGCTCGCGCTCTGGTCCGTCCTGGAGACCGGCCAGACGTTCCTCACCGGTTACGCCCTCGCGCACGCCCTGGACGACGGGTTCCTCGACGGGCGCGAGGCGGTCGGCCTCGGATGGCTCGGCGCGGCCGCGCTCGGCGTGGTGGTCGCCGCGTACGGCACCGGGCGGGTCTACCGCGCGGTCGCCGACCTCGTGGAACCGTTGCGGGACACGCTGGTGCGGCAGGTCGTCGGCCGTGGCCTGCGGGAGGCGGACGGCGCCGCCGTGTCCCGGCTCACCCAGCAGGTGGAGATCGCCAGGGACACCTTCGCGGGCCTGGTGATGGTCTCCCGCTCCTTCGTCTTCACCGCGGCGGGCGCACTGGTCGGCCTCTTCTCGCTGGACCCGCTCCTCCTCCTGGTCGTCGTGCCGCCGCTGCTCGCCGGGGTCGGCCTGTTCGTGGCGACGCTGCGCCCGCTGGCCCGGCGGCAGGAGGAGTTCCTGGTCGCGGACGAAGGCCTCGCGGGCCAACTGGGCGTGGTCTGCCCGGGGTTGCGCGACGTCGCGGCGGCCGGTGCGGAAGACGGCGTGGCCGAGGAGCTGGACCGCGGGGTCGACCGCGAGTACGCGACGGCCGGCGCCCTCGCCCGCTGGGGCATCCTGCGCACGGCGGCCCTGGCGATCGGCGGCCAGCTTCCGCTCGTCCTGCTCCTCGCCACGGCCCCCTGGCTCCTGGACCGCGGGGTGACACCGGGCGCCCTGGTGGGCGCCCTCGCCTACGTCACCCAGGCGCTGCTCCCCGCCCTGCACAACCTCGTCCACGGCCTGGGCGCGAGCGGCTCCCGCCTGGCGATCGTGCTGCGCCGCCTGACGTGGGACGCGCCGGAACGGAGCGTGGCCGACGGGGACGGGACGACGGCCGAAGCCGGTCGCGGTACCGGTACCGGTACCGAGGCCCCCGCCCTGCACCTCTCCTCCCTCACCTTCGCCTACGGCCCGCACGCCGAGCCCGTCCTGCGCGACGTGAGCCTCACCGTGGCCCGGGGCGAGCACCTCGCGGTCGTCGGACCCAGCGGGATCGGAAAGTCGACGTTGGCCGGAATCGTCGCAGGGCTCCTCGAACCGGACGCCGGAGAGGTGCGTGTCGCGGGGTTGCCCGTGCGGGGCGCGGGGGCCGTGGGGCGGCGTGTCCTCATACCGCAGGAGGCGTACGTCTTCACCGGGACGCTCCGCGACAACCTGTGTTACCTGCGGGCGGACACTGTCCCGGAGCGGGAGCTGCTCGCCGCCGCGAAAGCCGTCGGGCTGACTCCGCTCGCCGAGCGGCTCGGCGGCCTCGACGCCGCCCTCGTACCCACGGAACTGTCGGCGGGGGAGCGGCAGTTGATCGCGCTGACGCGGGCGCATCTGTCGGCCGCCACGCTGGCGGTCCTCGACGAGGCGACCTGTCATCTCGACCCGGTCGCGGAGGCGCGTGCGGAGCAGGCCTTCGCGGCCCGCCCCGGCGGCACTCTGGTGGTGATCGCTCACCGCATCAGCTCGGCCCGTCGCGCCGACCGCATCCTGGTGATGGACGGAGCGTACGCCCTGTGCGGGCGGCACGACGAGCTGTTGGAGCGTTCGCCTCTCTATCGGGACCTCAACGGCGCGGGCGACTGGGGGGAGGAAAGCGCCACCTCACACCCACCCCTCGCCCTGCGAGATCCGTATCGCGTCGACCCGGTTCCGCGCCCCGGTCTTCCGGGTGATCGCGGCCATGTAGTTGCGCACCGTTCCGTTGGACAGATGGAGACTGCTGGCGATCTCGGCGACCGACGCGCCCCCGGCGGCGAGTGACAGAACCGACAACTCCCTTCGGGTGAGCGGCATTTGCGCCGCCCTGAGAAAGCCGAAGCCCAGCGATTCGTCGACGAACCGCTGGCCTGCCGCCACCTGTCTGATCCCGGCGAGCAGCCTTTCCGGCGGGCTCGCCTTGTTCACATAGCCGAGTGCGTCCGCTTCTGCGGCCCTTCGCAGCTGGCCGGGCCGGTTCGCGGTGGTGAGCACCAGCACCCGGCAACCCCTCCCCAGTGCCGAGGGCCCGGTCAGCTCGCCGAGCGGCGTGTGCGCGTAGGTCGCCTCATCGTCGAGGTCCACCACGCACAGGTCCGGCCGAATGTTGCGTTGACGAGCGCGCGCGTGTGACCACGGCGCGTGGAACACCTCCAGATCCGGCTCACGGGCGAGTTGTTCCGCCAGAGCCATTCGCATTAGACAGGCGTCGTGCACGAGAAGGACCCGGATCACGCTCTGCCCCTCCAGCTCCGGTTGCTTCGTTCAAGCACGCAGAACATTCATAGCGGCGAGTACCCCCATCGTGACGCAGAGAACTGGCCAAGGGGGAGTCAGGGGGCGCAATTGCCATACGACTGTGCGCCCCCCGTGACCCAGACGGATGGGGGCGTGATCACGTCCGCGAATCCGCCGTGAGGTCGATGAGCCTGCACACCGTCTCGATGTCGATCTTCACCTGGGCGATCGAGGCGCGGCCGGAGAGCCACGTGATCAGCGCCGAGTGCCAGGTGTGCTCGATGACCCGCACGGCGGAGAGCTGCTGCGGGGTCGGGGTCCCGTCGAGGCCCATCGCGTCCAGGATGATCGCCGTCGTCAGGCGCGAGACCGTGTCGACCTCGGGGCTCACCGAGCGGTCCGCGAAGGTCAGGGCCCGCACCATCGCGTCCGCGAGGTGCGGCTCGCGCTGCAGCGCCCTAAAGGCCCGCATCAGCGTCTCGGAGACCCGCTCGGCGGGCGTCTCACCGGCCGGTGGGCGCTTCCTGATCGTTGTGTGCATGTGCTGCAGCTGGTCCTGCATGGTGGCGACCAGCAGGTGCACCTTGGAGGGGAAGTAGCGGTAGAGGGTGCCGAGCGCGACACCGGCGGCCTCGGCGACCTCCCGCATCTGCACGGCGTCGAAGCCGCCCCTGCTGGCCAGTTGGGCGCTCGCGTGCAGAATGCGGCGGCGGCGCGCTTCCTGGCGTTCGGTGAGGGGTGGCGCCGCCGGGTCCGCCGCCTTGGCTTCCGCTGTCATGTCGATGCCCCTTTGGAAAACGCCTCCCGAGATCGCACAGCATGGCAGGGAGCCTGTCGTGGCGCGAATCACCTGATCCGGGCCTTACACCTCGCCTACCTGCCGGTAGATTCAAAGCTCGTTCAGCGATCATTCAGCGATCAAGTCTGAAACTTGTTCTAGATTACCGTCCCGGCGTAACCTCGCGGAGAGCTGCAGGAAGAAGGGGGCCGAGAGTGACCGCTGAGGCCATGGAGGCAGGCCCCCGTAAGGGCCCCGGCCGGGACGGCGAGCGTCCGCTGCGCATCGCTCTCCTCACGTACAAGGGGAACCCGTTCTGCGGGGGACAGGGCGTCTACGTCCGCCATCTCTCGCGCGAACTCGCCCGGCTCGGTCACAGCGTCGAGGTGATCGGCGCACAGCCCTATCCCGTCCTCGACGAGGGCGAGGACCTGACCGGCCTCAAGCTCACCGAGCTCCCGAGCCTGGACCTCTACCGCTCGCCCGACCCCTTCCGCACCCCGAAGCGCGACGAGTACCGCGACTGGGTCGACGCCCTCGAAGTGGCGACGATGTGGACCGGCGGCTTCCCCGAGCCCACCACCTTCAGCCTGCGGGCCCGGCGGCACCTGCGCGCCCGGCGCGGCGACTTCGACGTCGTGCACGACAACCAGACCCTCGGCTATGGCCTGCTCGGCGACCTCGGCGCGCCCCTGGTCACCACGATCCACCACCCCATCACCGTCGACCGGCGCCTGGAGCTCGACGCCGCGCCCGACATCAAGCGCCGCATGTCCGTCCGCCGCTGGTACGCGTTTACGCGCATGCAGAAGCGGGTCGCGCGCCGCCTGCCGTCCGTCCTCACCGTCTCCGGCAGCTCGCGCCAGGAGATCGTCGACCACCTCGGCGTGCGCGACGACCGCATCAGCGTCGTCCCCATCGGCGCCGACACCGACCTCTTCTCGCCCGACCCGGCGGTCCCCGAGGTGCCGGGCCGCATCGTGACGACGTCCAGCGCCGACGTCCCGCTCAAGGGCCTCGTCTTCCTCATCGAGGCGCTCGCCAAGACACGCACCGAGCATCCCGACGCCCACCTCGTCGTCGTCGGCAGGCGCGCCGAGGACGGACCCGTGGCCCAGGCCATCGAGCGGCACGGACTGGCGGGCGCCGTCGAGTTCGTCAAGGGCATCACCGACGCCGAACTCGTCGACCTCGTCCGCTCGGCGCAGGTCGCCTGCGTCCCTTCGCTGTACGAGGGGTTCTCGCTGCCCGCGGCCGAGGCGATGGCGACGGGCACCCCGCTCCTCGCGACCACCGGCGGCGCGATCCCCGAGGTCGCGGGCCCCGACGGCGAGACCTGCCTCGCGGTGCCGCCGGGCGACGCGGGAGCGCTCGCGCTCGGCCTCGACCGGCTCCTCGGCGACGCCGGGCTGCGGGCCAGGCTCGGCGCGGCGGGCCGCGCGCGCGTCCTTGCCAAGTTCACCTGGGCCCGCGCCGCCCAGGGCACCGCGGAGCTCTACCGCACGGCGATCGACCGCTCCGCAGCCCAGGGCGCCGCCCGCGCGGTGGCCCGCGGCCACGCCGTCCCGGCGACCGCGCCCGCCCCCGAGGTCGCGGCCGCCCCCGAAGTTGCAGGACCTCACCCCGAAAGCAGGGCCACGTGCTGACCGTCGACTTCACCCGCTTCCCGCTCGCCGCCGGCGATCGCGTGCTCGACCTGGGCTGCGGAGCGGGCCGGCACGCCTTCGAGTGCTACCGGCGCGGCGCCCAGGTGGTGGCCCTCGACCAGAACGGTGAGGAGATCCGCGAGGTCGCCAAGTGGTTCGCGGCGATGAAGGAGGCGGGCGAGGCGCCCGCGGGCGCGACCGCCACCGCGATGGAGGGCGACGCGCTCAACCTGCCCTTCCCCGACGCCTCGTTCGACGTCGTGATCATCTCCGAGGTCATGGAGCACATCCCCGACGACAAGGGCGTCCTCGCGGAGATGGTGCGCGTCCTCAGGCCCGGCGGCCGCATCGCGGTCACCGTCCCGCGCTACGGCCCGGAGAAGGTCTGCTGGACCCTCTCCGATGCCTACCACGAGGTCGAGGGCGGCCACATCCGCATCTACAAGGCCGACGAACTCCTCGACAGGATGCGGGAGTCCGGCCTCAAGCCGTACGGCACACACCACGCCCACGCGCTGCACTCGCCGTACTGGTGGCTCAAGTGCGCGTTCGGCGTCGACAACGACAAGGCGCTGCCGGTCCGCGCCTACCACAAGCTCCTGGTCTGGGACATCATGAAGAAGCCCCTCGCGACCCGGGTCGCCGAGCAGCTGCTCAACCCCGTGGTCGGCAAGAGCTTCGTCGCCTACGCCACCAAGCCGCACCTGCCGAAGGCCTCGGCCGACGCCGCGGCGGACGCCAAGTGACGAGCCCGGAGCGGACCGAACACCTCGTCCTGCCCGGCGTCCTGACGGCCGATCAGGCCATGGCGACGGTCCGCGGCATCCTCGCCGTGCAGCGCGAGGACGGCGCCATCCCGTGGTTCCGCGGGCACCACCTGGACCCGTGGGACCACACCGAGGCCGCCATGGCCCTGGACGCGGCGGGCGAGCACGCGGCCGCCGAGCGCGCCTACGACTGGCTCGCGCGCCACCAGAACCCCGACGGCTCCTGGTACGCGGCGTACGCCGACGGCGACCCGGACGACGTCACCGACCACGGCCGCGAGAGCAACTTCTGCGCCTACCTCGCGGTGGGCGTCTGGCACCACTACCTCTCGACCGGCGACGAGGGGTTCCTGGACCGCATGTGGCCCGCCGTGGTCGCCTCCGTCGAGTTCGTCCTCGCGCTGCAGCAGCCCGGTGGCCAGATCGGCTGGAAGCGGGAGGCCGACGGCACGCCGGTCACCGACGCGCTCCTGACCGGCTCCTCCTCCATCCACCAGGCCCTGCGCTGCGCCCTGGCCGTCGCCGAGCAGCGCGACGAGCCGCAGCCCGACTGGGAGCTCGCGGCCGGCGCCCTCGCCCACGCGATCCGCCGCCACCCCGAGCGCTTCCTCGACAAGGACCGCTACTCGATGGACTGGTACTACCCGGTCCTCGGCGGCGCGCTGACCGGCGCGGAGGCCAAGTCCCGCATAGAGGAGGGCTGGGACCGCTTCGTCGTGCCCGGCCTCGGGGTGCGCTGCGTGGTCCCCAACCCCTGGGTCACCGGCGGCGAGAGCGCCGAACTCGCCCTGGCCCTCTGGGTGTTGGGGGAGTCGGACCGCGCCCTGGAGATCCTGCAGTCCATCCAGCACCTGCGCGACGCGGAGTCGGGCCTGTACTGGACGGGCTACGTCTTCGACGACAAGGCGCTCTGGCCCGCGGAGCTCACCACCTGGACGGCGGGCTCGCTGCTCCTCGCGGTGGCGGCACTCGGCGGCGACGAGGCGACCTGCGCCGTCTTCTCGGGCGAGCGCCTGCCGAGCGGCCTCGACCCGGACTGCTGCGACGTGGCCCGGTAGACGTCACTCAGTAGCGGCGCAGGCGTCCCGCGAGGGCGTGGCCGACGAGCAGGTAGACGACGGCGGCGAGGCCGTAGCCCGCCACGACCCTGGCCCAGGCCTCGTCGAACGTGAACAGGTCGTGCGACCAGCCGGCCAGCCAGCGGGCCGCGTCGTGGATGAACTGGACGAGGTCGTTGGCGCGGTTCGCGTCCAGCAGGTACATGAGGATCCACAGGCCGAGTATCGCGGCCATGATGTCGGCGACGAGCGCTATGACCCGTCCCGCGGTGCTGCCGTGGGAGTGCCGTGTGGGAGACATGGCGGCCGGGTACCGGGGAAGCCGCCGTTCGAAACCCGTTCGGGTCCACCCCGGTGGCGGGGCACGGCGGGCCGGGTGAGGGTGCGAGCAGGTCCGCGCGCTCCCGCGCGCCGCTCAGCCCACGCCTGGAGGCCCCGCCGTGCCCAGCACCGTAACCGTCCACCGTGCCGGAGTTTCCCTCACGCTCTGCTGCACCCTGCTGGCCGGTGCGACGGCCTGCGGCGGCAGCGGCGAGGACACCGCCACCGCGTCCGCGCCGTCCACCAGCAGCAGCGCCGAGAAGCAGAAGTTCGCCAAGACCCGCTTCGTCGCCAACGCGGGGCTCGCCGCGGGCGCGACCTACCAGTGGATCGTGAAGCCGTACCGCGCGGGCAAGTTCAAGAAGGGCGCGAACGGCCGCAAGTTCGCCCTGGTCAAGGCGGGCCTCGCGGGCGCGTTCACGTACAACAGGCTGAAGGCCGCGACGAAGAACGCGAAGGGCGACCCCACCCTTTCCAAGGCGGTGGCCCCGCTGACGTCCGGCATCGACGCCCTGAAGGACCTCCCCTCCAAGCTCCGCAAGGGCGAGGGGACGGACTCGGTCGTGAACTCCTTCGACGACATCATCAAGGACGTGAAGGGCGCGGGCAGCAGCGCGGGCGCCGAGGTCAAGGACAAGGTGCCGTCGGCCGGGGAACTCAGCAAGGGTTAGTGCTGACCTGGAAAACTCCGTTAAAATTCTCCGTACTGGCCTGTCGTTCGGTATGCAGGTGTATACCGAATAGGATTGCGTCGGCGATACGCCTGTCACACAAGGGTCCTCTTCAGCGGAGATCATCGCCTGTATTCATGACGGGCGTCCGCCGCGAGTCTACTCGAACAGGCGTCCCTGCTACGGAGAGCAAGGTGTCATCACGCCGCAGGGGCTGAGGGCATAAAAACGCCAACTGCCTAACGTCCCAGCTCAGGTGGAAAGCGTCCCCTGTTGCTGTGGAGTGTGGACTATTCATGTGGCAGGTAAAGGCCGTGCGATGGTGGATTCCTGGTCAAGCTCCTAGGGGGAGTCGGCCATCGAGGCAGGAAGCATACGATTGCCATAACGAGCCAAGCGTCGAAACGGACGGCCGCCTGATGGTCGACGGAAGTTTAAGTTGGCGTCATGCTGCCGTCGGCCATCAGGCATCAGGGCTGGTGAGGCTGCGATCCTTGCGTCGGACTCGTCAGCCCCATTGGGGGCGCAGGTAGCGACGATCATCCTGAGCCTGTCGTGGTTCGAAGAAGACCCTGACGGATCCTCCGAGACTTCCATGTCGAGGCGTCGTGAATAAGCGCGTGCTGTCCATGACTGCATACGTTTGCGCCGCCTCACCACCTGTGCCATGGGGGCGTGAGAGCCGAATTTACTGTTGGTTCAGATGGGGCACTCGTTCAATGATCCAGACAAGTTGCTGGTGTTACCCGCGTACACGTAACCCTTTTCATCTGTGCCAGCTTCGCGCCCGAAATACCACACGTTGCCGTGGGTATTGTTGACGAAGCACCAAATGTAGAACTTCTTGCCCTTGAATATGTGACCCGAGTCGTCACAGTTTGCGTAAGGGCCCTGCTTGAGCCAGACGGTCTTGGTCATGTGGACCACTCCGCTGGAGCTATTCGTAGGCAGGTGGTTGATCGTGCAAATAAACGGCTGTGCGCTCGCGTCAGTTGCGCTGAAACCCGCGAGGGACACCCCCAGGAGCGCACCAACTGTGAGCATCGAGGACGAACGTCTCTTGAGTCGCATGTGTCTCTCCAAAGAGTTGAGTGTGTATGGCAGGGAGAGCTTACCTCTACCCCGCGTGCGTTGTGATGCCATTTGCGTCAACTTCAATCGCCGTATCAGCAAAGGGTGGTTGCTGGCTTTCGAGGTAAGTGAGACAGCAACCAGGCGTTGGTGGCAACGAGTTGGCCCAGGGGCCCGGTGAGGGCTCCGTGCTGATGCGGTTCTTCAATTCGCCGAACGTCTCCGGGTGGGCCCTGGTTCAAGGCGTCAATGCTCCGCAGTCCCAAGTGTCGAGCGAGATGGGTAAGGCGCCAGCGACGATGGCCAATCGGAGCGCGTCTGAAAATTGGGAGGCGGGACTCAGGAGTTGAGCTCGGCGAGGACCCGCAGGGTGTGCGGGTCGGGGGCGAGCACGAGCAAGTCCGTCACCGGGCCCTGGCGCAACAGATCGAGCCGTTCGGCGATCCGTGCGCGCGGGCCGACCAGGGAGATCTCGTCGGCGAAGGCGTCGGGCACGGCGAGGACCGCCTCCTCCCTGCGCCCCGCGAGGAACAGCTCCTGAATGTGCCGGGCCTCGGCCTCGTACCCCATGCGCGCCATCAGGTCGGCGTGGAAGTTGCGGGCCGAGTGGCCCATCCCGCCGATGTAGAAGCCGAGCATGGCCTTGACCGGGAGCAGGCCCTCCGCGACGTCCTCGCACACCTTCGCGCGGGCCATCGGGGCGATGGTGAAACCCTCCCGCAGGCCGGTCAGCGACGCCTCGTACACGTCCGTCCGCAGCGGCGACCAGTACAGCGGCAGCCAGCCGTCCGCGATGCGCGTCGTCTGCGCGATGTTCTTGGGGCCCTCGGCGCCGAGCAGCACCGGCAGGTCGGCGCGGAGGGGGTGGGTGATCGGCTTGAGGGGCTTGCCGAGCCCTGTGCCGTCCTCGCCGTCGTACGGGTGGGAGTGGAAGCGGCCCGCCAGCTCCACCGGCCCCTCGCGCCGCAGGACCTGGCGGATCACCTCGACGTATTCGCGGGTCGCGGTCAGCGGCGACCTCGGGAACGGCCGCCCGTACCAGCCCTCCACCACCTGCGGCCCGGAAAGCCCGAGGCCGAGCAACATCCGCCCGCCGGAGAGGTGGTCGAGGGTGAGCGCGTGCATGGCGGTGGTGACCGGGGAGCGCGCGGCCATCTGCGCGACGGCCGTGCCGAGCCTGATCCGCGAGGTCCGCGCGGCGATCCAGGTCAGCGGAGTGAAGGCGTCCGAGCCCCAGGCCTCGGCCGTCCACACGGAGTCGTAGCCGAGCCGCTCGGCCTCCTGGGCGAGGGCGACGTGGCCGGGGTCGGGGCCGCGCCCCCAGTAGCCGAGTGCGAGCCCGAGCCGCATAGGCCTGCCTCCCTGGTGAACTGACGGGGTGTCAGGTGGGGTATGTCGGGGAGGGACTGTACGACAACGGCCCCCCGCCCGGAAGGGCGAGGGGCCGCGAAACCGCTGCGCTGGACTCAGCCGCGCTGGATCCCCGTGGTGTCCTGAAGGACGCCGCGACGGCCGTCCTGCGTCTGGGCCACCAGGCCGGGGCCGCGCTGCTCGACGGCCAAGTACCAGGTGCCGGGCGCCAGTTCGGCGATCGGCGTGGGCGAGCCGTCCTCCGCGTACAGCGGACGCGGCACCGGCACGGCGAACCAGAACGGCGAGAAGTCACCGGCCGGCTGCGCCTGCGCGGGCGGCGGCGTCTGCCCGGCCTGCGGCTGCGGCTGCTGCCCGCCGAAGGACTGGCCCTGCGGCTGACCCGGCTGACCGCCATAGGGCGCACCCGGCTGCGGCTGACCCGCACCGGCACCCGGGTAGCCGTAGCCACCCTGCGGCTGGCCGCCGTAGGGCTGCGGGGCGGCCGGACGCGGGGCGCCCATGAGGGGGGCCTTCAGGGCCGGGACGAGCAGGGTCGCGACCGCACCGGCGGCGAGCACGAGGGCCGCGATCAGGCCGAGGATGAGGCCGACACCGGCGTCAGGGGAGTCGGTGCCACGGCCTCCGCCGCCCAGCGCGCCGAGCTGGTTGAAGATGACACCGAAGGACTGGTCGGTGTCGAAGATGGCGCCGAGCGAGGACCAGGCGGCGGCCAGCGTGAAGGCGACGCCCAGCTGCCCCAGGTCGAAGCCCGCGACCTTGCGCTGCGGCTGCATGGCGCGGCCGACAGCGATGAGCGCTGCGCCGATGATGCCGAGCAGGTACACGCTCATCAGCAGGTTGCCATTGTCCCAGGCGTTGGGGACGTCGTCACCGTCGCCGTCGAAAGTGTTGAGGAACGAGGCGATGAAGAGCAACACCGCTGCTCCGATCACCACGCCGTCGCCTCGAGTGAGGGAGCGGAAATTCACTTCAGGTCCTTCGTCAGTCGTCTCGTCAGTGGAGGCGTCGCTGTCGCCGTAGTCGCGGTCGTGTCGCGGGGCGCGAAGCGCGGGGGTGGCCCCTCATCGTAGGGAGGACAATATCGTCCGGACACGCGGGGTGTCTGCTCGGGATAAAGACGTCCACGCCTCGGAAGCGAAGACGTCTGCGCGCTACCGGCGCAGGAATCCCGCGATTCCCTCAGAAATCCCCTGCGCGGCCTTCTGCTGCCACGCACCACTGGTCAGCAGGGCCGCGTCCGTCGCGTCCCGCATGTTGCCGCACTCGATGAATACCTTGGGAACGGTGGAGAGATTGAGGCCGCCGAGGTCCTTGCGGACGTCGAGGCCGGTGCCGCCGCCGACGTAGTTCGAGGGGGCGCTGCCCGTCACGGCGACGAACTTTCCGGCGATGCGTTCGCCCAACTCCTTGGAGGGGGCGACGATCGCCGAGGTGTCGGCCGCGCCGGACTTCACCTTCGCGGGCAGGATCACGTGGAAGCCGCGGTTGCCTGCCGCGGAGCCGTCCGCGTGGATGGAGACCACCGCGTCGGCGTGGGCCTGATTGCCGATCCGGGCGCGTTCGTCGACGCACGGGCCCCAGGGCCGGTCGCCGTCCTGGGTGAACTTGACCGTGGCGCCCTGCTTTTCGAGCAGCGTGCGCAGGTCGCGGGCGACCGCCAGGGTGAACTTCGCCTCGGTGTAGCCGCCGTTGGTGGACGTCCCCGTCGTGTCGCACGCCTTGCGGTTCGTCCCGATGTCGACCTGACGGTTGATCTCCGCCGTGTGCTGGAAGTTTCCGGCATTGTGGCCCGGGTCGACCACGACGACCTTGCCCTTGAGGGGGCCGTCGGGTGCGGGACGGCGTGGCGTGGTCGGCTTCGTGGCCGAATCGTTGTCGTCGCTGTCCGAACCCTTGCCGTCCTTGTCGCTCTTGTCGCCCTTGTCCCTCCCCTTGTCGGGCCCGCGGCTCCCGGAGGGAGTGGACGAGGAGGACCCGTCCGACGCGTTCGCGCCGTCGGACGTGCTCGAAGAGACCGGCAGCGATCTCGCCGGTTCATCCCCGTCGGGCCCGCTCGTCGCCTGGTAGATGAGCCAGCCCGCCAGACAGGCCGGCACGAGCGCGGCGACGGTCACCGTCAGCGGACGGCCGAAGCGGCGCCGGGGCGGCTGGGAGGGATCGAATTCCGGACCTACGTACGACACGGGGCGAGCCTATCCGCGGCGCCGGATCCCCGCTCCTCATTGCGGCCCGGCGCCCGGTCCCCGCGCGGTCAGATCCCCGGCTCCGGCCCCCGCGCGGTCAGATCCCCGGCCCCGTCCGCCGCAGCACGCGCAGCGAGTCCGTCACCGAGACCTCGGTGAACGCGCCGGACTCCAGGGCCCTGAGGTAGACGCGGTACGGCGCCTGCCCGGTCATGATGTCGACCGGGTCGGGGAACACGTCGTGGATGACGAGCAGGCCGCCCTCGGCGACGTGCGGCGCCCAGCCCTCGTAGTCGGCCGTGGCGTGCTCGTCCGTGTGGCCGCCGTCGATGAAGACGAGGCCGAGCGCGCCGCCCCACGCCTTCGCCACCTGCGGCGAGCGCCCGACGACGGCGATCACGTGCTCCTCCAGGCCCGCCCGGTGCAGCGTGCGGCGGAAGGTGGGCAGCGTGTCCATCCGGCCGACCTCGGGGTCCACCGTCTCCGGGTCGTGGTACTCCCAGCCGGGCTGCTGCTCCTCGCTGCCCCTGTGGTGGTCCACGGTGATCGCGCTCACCCCGGCCCGCCGCGCCGCGTCGGCCAGCAGGATGGTGGAGCGCCCGCAGTACGTGCCGACCTCCAGGAGCGGCAGGCCGAGCTCGGCCGCCTCCGTCGCGGCCGCGTACAGCGCGAGCCCCTCGCCGCGCGGCATGAAGCCCTTGGCGGACTCGAAGGCGGCGAGAGTCTCCGGCTTGGGCTCGGCGGCCATGGCCACGGGCTTCCTCCAGGTCGTAGGTGTCATGGGTGGGTGTGGGCGCCATGATGCACGCCACCCCCGCCACCTGGGTGACGGGGGTGTGCGTGGCGGAGGGACCTGACGGTCCTGCGCGGCGGAGGGACCTGACGGTCCTGCGCGGCGGAGGGACCTGCCGGGCCTGCGGCGCTGACGCGTCAGGCCGGCACGTCGCTCTCGTCGGCCGCGCCCGAAAGCGCCAGGTCGACCCGTACGGGGCGGTCGTCCCCGTGGTACGCGGCCGCCGAGGCGCGCGGCGCGTGGCCGGTGGCGGTGGCCGCGAGGACGTAACTGCCGCCTGCCGGGACGTCGAGGGCGTAGCGGCCCTCGTCGTCGGTGAGCGCGGCGCCCGCCTGCTTGCCGCGGCGGTCGATCAGCGTCACCTTCGCGCGGGGGACGGGCGTCCCGTCCGCGCCCCGCACCAGGCCGTGGAAGCCCGCGAGCACCTCGGCGGCGCGCTCCAGATGGGCGTCCTCCTCGCTGCTCGCGCGCAGCTGCGTGGTGACCGAGCGGCGCGCGGAGGGCAGCATGAGGGCGAAGAACAGGCCGACGACGACAGCGCCCGCGGCGATCAGGAACGAGACGCGGAAGCCGTGCATGGTGGGGACGGCGACGCCCCCGACGTGGTCCGCGGTGTTGGCCAGGACCATGCCGATCACGGCGCTCGACACCGAGGTGCCGATGGAGCGCATCAGGGTGTTGAGGCCGTTGGCCGCGCCCGTCTCGGACGGGTCGACGGAGCCGATGATGAGCGCGGGCAGCGAGGAGTAGGCGAGGCCGATGCCCGCGCCGAGGAGCACCGCGATGACGACCGTCTGCCAGGCGGCGCTCATCAGGCCGAGGCCCGCGCCGTAGCCGATCGTGATGATCAGCATGCCGAGGATGAGGGTCACCTTCGGGCCGTACTTCGCCGACAGGCGGGCGTAGACGGGCGCCGTGAACATCATCGTCAGGCCGAGCGGCATCACGCACAGGCCCGCGACGACCATGGACTGGCCGAGGCCGTAGCCGGTCGCTGTCGGCAGCTGGAGCAGCTGGGGCAGGACGAGGGAGACGGCGTAGAAGGCGACGCCGACCATGATCGAGGCGAGGTTGGTGAAGAGCACCGAGCGGCGGACCGTGGTGCGCAGGTCCACAAGCGGGGCCTTCACGCGCAGCTCCATCACGCCCCACAGGACGAGGACGACGGCGGCGGCGGCGAACAGGCCGAGCGTGGTGGAGGAGCCCCAGCCCCAGTCGCTGCCCTTGGTGATCGGCAGCAGGAACAGGACGAGACCGGCGGAGAGGCCGAGCGCGCCGAGCACGTCGAAGGTGCCCTCGGCGCGGACCGGGCTCTCCGGCACGAAGACGAGGGTCAGCAGGATGGAGAGGACGCCGAGCCCCGCCGAGCCGAAGAACAGCGCGTGCCAGTCGGCGTTCTGCGCGATCAGCGCGGCGACCGGCAGGGCGAGGCCGCCGCCGACGCCGATGGAGGAGCTCATCAGGGCCATCGCGGAGCCGAGCTTCTCGCGGGGCAGCTCGTCACGCATCAGGCCGATGCCGAGCGGGATGGCGCCCATGGCGAAGCCCTGCAGCGCGCGGCCCACGATCATCACGACGAGATCGTCGGTGAATCCGCAGATCAGCGACCCGACGACCATCACGGCGAGGCTGCTGAGCAGCATCTTCCGCTTGCCGTAGAGGTCGCCGAGGCGGCCCATGATCGGCGTGGAGACGGCGCCCGCGAGCAGGGTCGACGTCATGACCCAGGTGGCGTTCGACGGTGAGGTGCGCAGCAGCTCCGGCAGGTCCTTGATGACCGGCACGAGCAGGGTCTGCATCACCGCGACGACGATGCCGGAGAAGGCGAGTACGGGGACGACTCCGCGTATGCCACGTGGGTGGGTCGTCGACATCGACATTGCTTGGGGCCTCCGGGGCGGCAGGGAACTCGGCAGGAGTACGTGGATCCGTACGCGCACGGCGGCGTGTACGTGTAGCTCGAACCTGTTTCCCGGGGCGACTATTCCGACGGATGTCGTACCAGAGGAACTCTTGACCTGTTGTTAACCCTTTCATCAGCCGGGTCCTCGGCGACCTCTGAGGCGCCCGCCAAGCCGCCGCGCATCTGACCTTCCGTCAGGTTGAAACGTGTTCTACTCTGTCGCCGTCCCGGCAGCGGCTACCGGCGAGGATGCGCATGGGGATCGGAATCACGCGGGAACAAGGGGAGTTGGCGTCGGCCGTGCGGGGCTGGATCGCCCGCGCCGTGCCACCCGAGGAAGTGCGCAAACTGCTCGACGCCTCACTCGACCCCTCTCCGGGGCTGTCGCTCCCACCCGGCGCAAAGGGGGCCGTTCCCGGCGGCGCCCGGCCCGCCCACTGGGACGGGCTGGCCGGGCAGGGGCTGCTCGGGGTCCACCTGCCCGAGGAGTACGGGGGCGGGGGCGGGGACCTCCTCGACCTCGCCGTCGTCCTCGAAGAGGCGGCGCGGGTCGCGCTCCCCGGGCCGCTCGTGGCGAGCTCACTCGCCTCCCTGGTGCTGCACCGCGCGGGCGCGCACACGCTCGCCGCGGACCTGGCGAGCGGCGCCCGGATCGGCGCCGTGGCGCTGGACGCGGGCACGCTCACCGCCGTCGCGGGGCCCGACGGCCACGTCCTGGACGGCACGGCGCCGCCCGTGCTCTCCGGGGGCGAGGCGGACCTGCTGATCCTTGCCGCCGCGTCGGCGGCGGGCCCGGTGTGGCTGGCGGTCGACGCCGCCGCGCTGACCGTCCGTACGCACGACAGCGCCGACCCGACCCGGCCCACCGCCGAGGTGAGCGCGCGGGCGGCGCACGTCCCCGCGGACCGCGTCCTCGCCGTCGACGCCGCGGCCGTCCGCGACCTGGCCGCCGCCGTGCTGGCCGCCGACGCGTGCGGCACCGCGGCGTGGGCGCTGCACACCGCGGCCGAACACGCCAAGGTGCGCGAGCAGTTCGGCCGCCCGATCGGACAGTTCCAGGGCGTCAAGCACCTCTGCGCCGACATGCTGGTCCGCGTCGAACAGGCCCGCGCCCTGACCTGGGACGCGGCCCGCGCGGCGGGCGACCCCGAGGCGGCCGCCGACGTACGCGGCCTGACCACCGCACTCGCCGCGGCCACCGCCCTCGACGCCGCCTGCACCTGCGCCAAGGACTGCGTGCAGATCCTCGGCGGCACCGGGTTCACCTGGGAACACGACGCGCACCTGTATCTGCGCCGGGCGGTCGTGGCCCGGCAACTGCTCGGCGCGGGCGACGCGCACCGGCTGCGTGCCGTCCGGCTCGCGCAGGGCGGCGCGCGCCGCGAACTGCGCCTGGAGCTCCCCGAAGAGGCCGCGGAGCACCGGGCCCGGGCCCGCGCGGCCATCGCCCCGGCCCGCGGACTCGACCCGGCGGCGGCCCGCAAGGCGCTCGCCCCCACCGGCTACGCCGCCCCGCACCTGCCCGAGCCGTACGGCCTGGGCGCGGGCCCCGTCCAACAACTCGCCGTACAGGAGGAGTTGAAGGTCGCCGGAGTCAAACTCAGCGACCTCGGCATCGCGACCTGGGTGATTCCCTCCCTCATCGCGTACGGCACGGAGGAGCAGCGCGCACGCTTCCTCGGGCCCACCCTGCGCGGCGAGTTGCTCTGGTGCCAGCTCTTCAGCGAGCCCGGCGCGGGCTCCGACCTCGCGTCCCTGAGCACCAGGGCCGAGCGCGTCGAGGGCGGCTGGCGCGTGAACGGCCAGAAGGTGTGGACGAGCGCGGCCCAGTGGGCGGACCACGGGATCCTCCTCGCCCGTACCGACCCGTCGGCGCCCAAGCACAAGGGGCTGACGTACTTCCTCGTCGACATGAAGGCCGCCGCGGGCGAGGGGGGCGGGATCGACATCCGCCCGCTCAAGGAGATCACCGGCGACGCCCTCTTCAACGAGGTGTACTTCGACGACGTGTTCCTCCCCGAGGACGCCGTCGTCGGGGAGATCGACGACGGCTGGCGCGTCGCCCGCAACACTCTCGGCAACGAACGCGTCCACATGGCGGACCAGTTGACTTTTGACACCGGCCTCGAAGCGCTCATCGCCCGCGCCGGTGAACTCGACGGCGCGTACCGGGCCCGCATCGGAGCGCTCGCCGCCGAGGCACACGCCCTCGCCTGCATCGGGCTGCGCACCACCCTCCGGCAGGTCGCGGGCGCGGAGCCGGGCGCGGGCGCTTCCGTACGCAAACTCATCCAGACCCCCCACCAGCAGAAGGTCGCCGAACTGACCCTCGAACTCCTCGGCCCGGCGGGCGCGGTCCGCGAGGGCCCGGGGGAACGGGCGCTGCACGGCTTCCTGATGTCGCGCTGCCTGACCATCGCGGGCGGCACCACTCAGGTCCAGCTCAACGTCGTCGCCGAGCGGATCCTCGGCCTGCCCCGTGACTGAGAGCCTGTCTTTGAACCCCCGGCCAGCGAAAGGGACATCATGAAGGCGTACGTCGTCGGCGTCGGAATGACCAGGTTCGAGAAGCCCGAGACGCGCGACTGGCAGTACTGGGACATGGCGAAGGAAGCGGGTACGAAGGCCCTGGACGACGCCGGGATCTCCTACGGCCAAGTGGAACAGGTCCCCGTCGGCTACTGCTTCCAGGCCTCGACCGCCGGCCAGCGCGCCGTCTACGAACTCGGTCTGACCGGCGTGCCCGTCTACAACGTCAACAACAACTGCGCGACCGCGTCGACCGCGCTGATGATGGCGCGGCAGTTCGTCGAGGGCGGCCTGAGCGACTGCGTGCTCGCGCTCGGCTTCGAGAAGATGGCGCGCGGCTCACTGGGCGGCGGCAGCGACGGGGGCGCCCGCGGCGAAGCCGCTGATGGATTCGGCAAGACGTCGCCGGTCGCCCGCCACTACGGGATCATGGCTGCCCGGCACGGCTTCGAGATGACGCCGCCCACCGCGCAGATCTTCGGCAACGCGGCCCGCGAGCACATGGAGAAGTACGGCACCACCGAGGCGCAGCTCGCCGCGGTCGGCGCCAAGAACCACCGGCACTCCACGAACAACCCGTACGCGCAGTTCCAGGACGCGTACACCGTCGACGAGATCCTCGCCGCCAAGATGATCCACCGCCCGCTCACCAGGCTCCAGTGCTCCCCGACGTCGGACGGTTCGGCGGCGGCGGTCGTGGTCTCCGAGCGCTTCGTGGAACGGCACGGCCTCGCGGACCGGGCGGTGGAGATCGCCGCCCAGGCCATGACCACCGACACCGGCGCGTCCTTCGCCTCCGGGTCGTGCATCGACGCCGTCGGCCAGCCGATGTCGCGGGCGGCGGCCCGCCAGGTGTACGAGAGGTCGGGGCTCGGCATCGAGGACGTCGACGTCGTCGAGCTGCACGACTGCTTCTCCGTCAACGAGCTCCTGACGTACGAGGCGCTCGGCATGTGCGAGCCGGGCGAGTCGGGGAAACTCGTCGAGAGCGGCGCGACGACGTACGGCGGCCGATGGGTGGTCAACCCCTCCGGCGGCCTCATCTCCAAGGGCCACCCGCTGGGGGCGACCGGCCTCGCTCAGATCGCCGAGGTGACCTGGCAGCTGCGCGGCGAGGCGGCGGCGCGGCAGGTCGAGGGAGCGCGGGTGGGGCTCGCGCACAACATCGGCCTTGGCGGGGCGGCGGTGGTGACGATGCTGCGGAGGTGAGGGGGCGGAGGCCCCCAGGTCCTAGTCCTGCCGACCGAGGCCGCGTCCAGCGAATTTCCGATGCACCGCTCGGGTCCCACTTGAGAGGATGGCTGTCATGGTCCAGAAGCCCCCCACCTCTTACGCGGCCGACACCGGCTCCGGCTCCGCCCCCGCATCGTCGTCCTCCACGACCTCCGCCACCGCCCCGCCGAAGAGATCCGTGCCGGTGTGGGCGGTGCTGATGACGGCCTGCGCGGGCCAGTTCCTCGTCGTCCTCGACGTGTCCGTGGTGAACACCGCGCTGCCGTCGATGCGCGCCGACCTCGGCATGAGCGCCATCGGCCTGCAATGGGTCGTCAACGCGTACTCCATAGCCTTCGCGGGCTTCATGCTGCTCGGCGGGCGGGCCGGAGACCTCTTCGGGCGCAAGCGGATGTTCCTCGTCGGCCTCGCGCTCTTCACCGTCGCCTCGCTCGGCGGCGGCCTCGCGCAGGCCGAGTGGCAGCTCCTCACGGCGCGGGCCGTGCAGGGCCTCGGCGCCGCGATCCTCGCGCCGTCGACCCTGACGATCCTCACGTCGGCGGTGCCGGAGGGTGCCGCGCGGGCGCGGGCGATCGGCGTCTGGACCGCGGTCGGCGCGGGCGGCGGCGCGGCCGGCGGACTGGTCGGCGGAGTCCTCACGGACCTGCTCTCCTGGCGCTGGGTGCTCCTGATCAACGTGCCGGTCGGCGCCCTGGTGATCGTCGCGGGCCTGGTCTGGCTCACCGAGAGCAAGGCCGATCGGACGCGCCGCCTGGACGTGCCGGGCGCGGTGCTCGTGACGGGCGGCCTCGCCACCCTCGCGTACGGCATCGTGCAGACGGAGGAGAAGGGCTGGACGGCGGCCGCCACCCTGGCGCCCCTGGCGGCGGGGCTCGCCCTGCTCGCGGCGTTCCTCGTGGTGGAGTCGCGCACGAAGGTGCCGCTGATGCCGCTGAAGCTGTTCAAGGTGCGGACGGTGTCGGCCGCGAACGCCGCGATGTTCGTGTGCGGCGGCGGCATGTTCGCGATGTGGATGTTCATGACGCTCTACACCCAGAACGTCCTCGGCTACTCGCCGCTGAAGGCCGGCCTGGCCCTCATGCCGTCCTCGTTCACCGTCGTCCTCGGCTCGATGCTCGCGCCGCGCCTGATGCCGGTGATCGGCGCGAAGAACGTCTCGGTGCTCGGCATCGTGGTGGCCGCCGCGGGCTTCGGCTGGCAGTCGACGATGACGGTCGACGGCGCGTACGTCACCTCGGTCATGCTGCCCGGCATCGTGATGATGCTCGGTGCGGGCCTCGCCACGACCCCGCTCGCCTCGCTCGCCACGTCGAGCGCCCGGCCGGACGACGCGGGTCTCGTCTCCGGCCTGATCAACACCTCCCGCACCATGGGCGGCGCGCTCGGCCTCGCGGTGCTGTCCACGGTGGCCGCCGCGCAGATGAACGGCTCGACGTCACCGCAGGCGCTCACCGACGGGTACGCGGCGGCGTTCCGGACGAGCGGGTTCATTCTGCTCGCGGCCGTGGTCGTGCTGCTGCTGTGGATGCCGAGGGCCCGGGGGGCCGCGGCTGCGAAGTCGGGCTGACGGCTCTCCTCGTCCGAGGCAACGTCGGAAGAGCCCGTCCGGCGATTGAGGACGAACTCGGCGAAGCCGGTGACGGTGCGGTGCGGTGAGGTGACGGTGCGCTGCGGTGGCACAACTGCTACAGCCACCCCTGATGCCGCGCCTCCCGCACCGCCTCCATCCGGTTTCGCGTCCCCGTCTTCCCGATCGCCGCCGACAGATAGTTCCGCACGGTCGACTCCGACAGATGGAGCTTGCCCGCGATGTCGGCGACCGTGGCGCCGTCCACGGAGGCCTTGAGGACGTCCGCCTCGCGGTCGGTCAGCGGGTTCGGCCCCGCGCTCAGTGCGGCGGCGGCGAGCGCCGGGTCGATGACCGTCTCGCCCCGCAGCGCCCGGCGGATCGACTCGGCAAGCTCCTCGACGGGCCCGTCCTTGACCAGGAAGCCGACCGCTCCGGCCTCCATGGCGCGGCGCAGATAGCCGGGCCTGCCGAAGGTCGTGAGGATGAGGACCCGGCAGTCGGGACACTGCTCACGCAGGTCGGCCGCGGCCTCCAGGCCGCTGCGGCCCGGCAGTTCGATGTCGAGCAGCGCCACGTCCGGGCGTGCGACCAGCGCCGCGTCGACGATCTCGTCGCCCGCACCGACCTGAGCGACGACGTCGAGATCCTCCTCCATGCCGAGCAAGAGGGCGAGAGCGCCCCGCATCATGCCCTGGTCCTCGGCGAGGAGAACGCGCACACTCTTGGCCGGGCGGTGGTCCTGCGGCATCTCGTCCATGGGCTCAGGCTACGGCCAACGCCCCAGCTCAGGGCAGCAAAAGCCCCGGCCGGCACACGGGCAACGTGCCGACCGGGGCCGTGTGGATCGTCAGCCTTCCTCGGACGGGAAGACGAACCCCCGCGCCGGACCTTGCTGCCGCTTCTCCGGGGACTCGGGGCTGGTCTCGCGGAACTTCGCCACGACGGACGCCAGCGCGTCGGCGGTCGTGTCCCTGCGTGTCGTCGGATCGGCACTGTCGTACACACGCCACGCTCCCGCCGGGTCCTCCGGATCCTCCGGCGCGACCACACCGGGGATACCCAGACGCCTCAACGTGGCGTCCACCTGCCGGGCCTGCTCCGCGTCCATGCGCTCACCTCTCAGCCGTACGTGCGGGCAGCCTAGCTACCCCCGCCCCCATTCCCGCCCGAACAGTGCGAAGCGCACTTGCCGGGGTTGATCGGCCCGCACCCGCCTGGCTTGGGAGTGTGCGAGCAGTTCGCGGCCACGGCTACCAGCGCCCTGGTCGGCCCTGTCCACAGCTCGCCGTCCACGCCGTACCCGGCCTGTTCGATCAGCGCCACCGTGCGAGTCAGCGCGTGCGGGTCGTGCCGCTCCTCGTCGGGTCGCTCAGGCCAGTGGTCCACGAACCGCCCCAGCCGCTCGCACAGCTTCGTGTACAGGTTCGTATGCAAGATCAGTGCGTGCCATCCCTCGTCCACGACGTTGGATGGAGTGATCTTCGCCTTGGGGAACTGGGCAGCAGCGGCAACGAACTTGAGCGCTTCCACCACGATCCGCTGTGCCGTAGCGTCGGGCATGTCGAGGTTGTTGTCGCGCACTGTGGCGACCACACCCTCGAACCCGTCAGGGGTCAGTAGGGCGCGTGCATCGTGCATGTGCGTTCCTCCCTGATAGAGGCCCGCCCCGGTTGCTCGACCTGTCCAGGGTTTCCGCCAACCAGGGCGGGCGCTTGTGCCCCACCCGGCCGTCTCCGCTTCACGGGGCATGCGACCGGACGGGGGTTTGTACCTGTCTCTCCTGCGGGCTTCCCGTGGGGTTGGGAGACTCGATGCGGTATCGACGTCCGCAGCGAGGCAGGGGCCTAGCGGCGTGCCGTCAGCGCGTAGCCGCACACTGCGTGGGACACGACGTACCCAACTTCCCCGTTGATTAGGTCAGTTGCGGGTGCATCGGTCCTCGTTGCCATCGGCGCGGTCCCCTCGTGTGATCCGTCAGTCACCACGCTAGGCACCCCAGGCCCCCGACTCACAGCCGATTGCGCCTGATTGCGCGCGGATTACCGCAGCGATTCACGCGCTTTGACGATCAGCGCGCGGGCCTTCTGGCCGTAGACCGCCATGTCGGCCAGCGTGGCGAACGTGTCGGCGTACATGCCCACCTCGCTGGGCTGCGTCAACGTGAGATGCCCGGAGACGAGCTCCACGTTCACCTGCGCCGTGTCGAAGATCCAGAACCCCTCTACCGGCATGCGAGTCCGCTCTAGACGGGTGGGGACCACTCCCACGCTGATGTTGGGCAGCGTGCCGACGACGAGCAGTCGCTCAAGCTGTTCGGTCTGTGTGTCAGCGTCCCCGAGTCCGTTGCTCAACACGGATTCCTCGACCAGGAACGCGAAGCGACGGGAAGCGTCGTGGAGCACGCGCTGGCGCTCCATGCGGACGGTCACCGCGTCGGCCACGTCATCAACCGTGACCCGCCTTCGCTGGACAGCGCGCAACACGTCCTCGGTGTACCCGGCGGTCTGAAGGAGCCCCGGCACGAACCATGAGGAGTAGGCGCGGAACCAGTGAGTTCGCTCGAACAGGGGCAGAACCGCCTGCTGTGCCCGTCGCAGCCCTGCACGTTCCATGCGGCGCCATTCCACCCACATGCCTTCTACGGCCCGCAGGGAGGCCACCAGGTCCGCTGTCTGCTCCTGGGCCCCGCAGGCTGCGCACCATGCGCGAATGTCATCCTCGCTGGGCTTCTGCCGCCCCGTCGCGATGCGGGAGACCTTGGACGGGGCCCAGCCGCACAGCGCGGCTACTTCCTTCCCCTCCAACCCGGAGTCATGGACCAGCTCCCGTAGGCGGTTGGCGAGGAGCTGCCGGGCTTGCTGGACACTGCTTGATTCGGGCATGACGCGCTAGACCGGTTTGTACTCCTCGTGCGGCGTGGCCCGCTGCCACACCAACTCAAAGGCTGATATGGCCAGTTGGACGGCCTCGGCGTCGGTTCGCAACTCCCGGTCAACGACTTCCCCGACCCCGGAAAAGTACGTGAACAAGACCGTTTCCCCGTCGAACATCCACAGGTCGGTACCGGGCAGCGGGATGTCGGCAGCCCGGCGCCGGGGCAGCCAGCGCACCAGTTCACCCGCCGCCACGTTGGCGAACGTCATGTCGTGCTCGTATCGGATGTAGTCCGTCAGCGGCTCCGACACGATCCGGGCCCGCCGCATCACCACGCCGCGAGCCGTCGTCTCCTGTACCAGGTCCCGCCACGTCCCCCACCAGTCAGGAAGCCTCGCAGGATCGCCGTCGTACCGGTGGCCAGCGCGCCAGCGGGCGAACTCCGGATCATCCGGGGTGTATGCGTCGCGCATCTCCAGATGTACGGCGGAGTGCCGGGCCTTCGCCAGCCCCTCACGTACGGGGTACTTCACCGTTGTTGCCCTCCGGTCGCGGGATGTACTTCAGCATGACAGCGGGAAGCCGGATGATCGTCTCGTGATCCGGCACGTCCGTGCTGTGACCGGGGATCGACCCGATCTCCTGGCACGCCTGCACCTCTTCCTCCGTGGCCTTGTAGGACTGGATCAGCAGATCCCCGGTGTCCTCCTCCAGCCAGATGGTCGGGGAGTCGTCAACGGGCGTGTTCGGGATGATCCCCAGGAACCGCAGCCTCATGGTTGCCCCCTCGCTGCGTCGATCCGATTGCTACCGATTGCTTGAGCGTCACCCCTGTGGCGGAGCAGCGCAAGAGGGCGTGAGGGCCTTCGATCCGAAGGGTCCACCGGGAACGCCGAAAATCCCCGCCAGGCACCCCAGCGACAGGGGCGACCGACGGGGGGACAGGTCAGGCAGCACGAGCGGCAGTACGCCGGACATGCTGACGGGCCACGGGCCACGGGCCAGGGGAGCCCGTGACGGCGGGCCGTGGCCGTCGCCCGGTCGATGCGTCAGTCGATGCAGAACTCGTTGCCCTCGATGTCCAGCATCGGAATGCACGAATCGGTGCCGTCGTACAGCGTCTGGACGTGTACCGCTCCGAGCGGGATCAGACGTGCGCACTCGGCCTCGAGCGCGGCGAGGCGCTCTTCGCCGACGAGTCCGGTGCCGACCCGCACGTCGAGGTGCACCCGGTTCTTGGCGGACTTCCCCTCGGGGACGCGCTGGAAGTACAGCCGGGGGCCTTCGCCCGAGGGGTCGGTGCAGGCGAACCACGCGTCCTGCTCCTCAGGAGGCTGGGCGCTCCTGAAATCGTCCCACGTGGCAAAACCCTCCGGAGGAGGCGGAATGACGTACCCCAGGACCTCGCACCAGAAGCGGGCGAGACGCTCGGGTTCCGCGCAGTCGAAGGTGACTTGGAACTTCTTGATCGACATCATCGGGCCACCGTATTGAGGCGTGCTCCGCAGGGAAACCCCCGGCGACCCCCGGGGCCGCGATCATGTCGCGGCGGGGACAGTGGGGACAGCGGGGACAGCGGGGACAGCGGGGACAGCGGGGACAGTGGGGACAGTGGGGACAGCGGAGTTGCGGGCTGAGTCGGTCATCCGGCGTGATCCCGTCGGGCGCCCGCCGGGGCGGGGGTGGGCGTCAGGGCCGGGTCCGGCTCCGTGGTCGGGAGTACGGCCGTGACGCGGAAGCCGGAGCGGGGCGCCGGGCCGGAGGTGAGGGAGCCCCCGGCTGCCGCGAGGCGTTCGGCCAGCCCCTTCAGGCCGCTGCCGGGCGGCCCCGAGCCCGCGCCGCGGCCGTCGTCCGTGATCACCAGGCGGGCACGGTCGGCGGTGCCCGTGACGTCGATCTCGCAGTGGGCCGCACCGGAGTGGCGTACGGCGTTGGTGACGGACTCGCGGACGACCCAGCCGAGGAGGGCCGCGGTCTGCGGGGCGAGCGGCGGTCCCGACTGGCGGACGGTCGCGCTGATCCCGGCGGCCTCAAGGAGGTCGCGGGCGCCGTCCAGTTCGGTGGCGAGGCTGCCCTCGCGGTAGCCGGTGACGGCCTCGCGGATCTCCGTGAGCGCCTGTCGGCCGACGGACTCGATGTCGGCGACCTGGCCGAGTGCCGCGTCCAGGTCGCGCGGGGCGATGCGGCGGGTCGCCTCCGCCTTCACCACGATCACGGAGAGCGTGTGGCCGAGCAGGTCGTGCAGGTCGCGGGAGAAGCGGAGGCGTTCCTTCTCGACGGCGGTGCGGGCCAGTTCCTCGCGGGTGTCGCGCAGTTCGCGGACCGCCTCGGAGAGCGAGAGGATCGCGGCCGTCACCATGGTGGACAGGAACGTGGCGTAGGCGACGTTCACCGCGCCCCAGCCGTCCCTGAGCCCGCCGATGACGCCCGCCAGGGCGCTCAGGGCCAGGCCGATGGGGCCGAGGCCGCGGCCGCGCACGATCGCGCCCACGGCGAGGCCGAGCAGCGGGAAGAAGAACAGCCAGGTGCCTCCGTAGCCGGCGGCGAGCCCGACGGTCAGCAGGCCGAGCGCGATCAGGGCGACCAGCGTGGCGCGGGACTGGCGCCTGCACTTGTCGAAGGCGCGGAAGGCCAGGAAGACGTAGAGGGAGTTGAAGACGAGGATCCCGATGCCGCCGATCCAGGGGTTGGGGGTGCGGCCCTGGAGGAGGTGGGAGGCGGCGCCCAGGCCCATCAGGAGCCAGGGCAGGAGCGCGAAGCCGGTGGGCGGCGGGCCGAGGTGCTCGTCGTCCGGGCCCGCCGCGCCCCCCTTCCACCGGCCCTTCCTCCACCGGCCGCCCTCCCGCCGCTGCGCCTCGCACCGTTTCCGTTCGGCCCTCCACTCCTCGCGGGCGCTGTTCCGCTCCGTACGGGAGGTCTGCCACTCACGTACGGAGCGGCTGATCCTGTTCTCTGCGGCCATCTCGGCGTTCCCCGTCCTCGGCAATCGGGCGGCCGCGGGTGCGCGGACCGTTCGGTAGGAGATCACAGCGTACGAACCGGGGGCCGGCCGTCGGCAGATGCGCCTGTACCGACTCGGCCAGGACAAATGTCACCCGTGGCTCCGCCGGGCCGCCGAGCTCATCTGACGAGCTGTCAGGAGTCTTCACAACCGCCGTGGCCTCGGCTATACATGGGATCGCCGGACTGGAACGCGTTCTAGAACGAGGCTCTCCGTGCGTTCTGGGACGAGGCTGTTCGCGGACCGCCCCTCCGGCCCTGTTGCGACCTCGGTGCGGTCGACGGTGCGGACGGCCGCACCGAGGTCTTCGATCACCGGCCCAAGGAGCTGCCCCCAGATGCCCATTGACGCAGTGAAGGCCGTGGCCGCCGAGCCCCGGTCCGCCGAGATCGCCTGGGACCACAAGGACATCCAGCTCTACCACCTGGGACTCGGCGCCGGACGGCCCGCCACGGACCCGGACGAGCTGCGCTACACACTGGAGTCCCGGCTGCACGTCCTGCCCAGCTTCGCCACCGTCGCGGGCGCGGGCATGGGCGTCGTCGGCGGCCTCTCCGCGCCCGGCATCGAGGTCGACCTGGCCGCCGTCCTGCACGGCGGCCAGAGCATCACGCTGCACCGCCCCATCCCCGTCAGGGGCGAGGCCGTCAGCACCTCCAGGGTCGCCGCGGTGTACGACAAGGGGAAGGCCGCGATCCTCGTCCTGCGCACCGAAGCCGCCGACGCCGACGGGCCGTTGTGGACCAGCGACGCCCAGATCTTCGTGCGCGGCGAGGGCGGCTTCGGCGGCGACCGGGGTCCCTCCACCCGCCTCCCCGCGCCCGAGGGCGACCCCGACCTGGAGGTCGAGCTCCCCGTCCGGGAGGACCAGGCGCTCCTCTACCGCCTCTCGGGGGACTGGAACCCGCTGCACGCCGACCCCGAGTTCGCCGCCCTCGCAGGCTTCGACAAGCCGATCCTGCACGGTCTGTGCACCTACGGGATGACCCTCAAGGCCGTCGTCGACACCCAGCTCGGCGGCGACGTGTCCCGGGTGCGCGGCTACAGCACCCGCTTCACGGGGGTCGTCTTCCCCGGCGAGACCCTGCGGATCCGCATGTGGCGGACCGAGGGCCGGGTGCAGGCCACGGTCACCGCCGTCGAACGGGACGACGCGCCGGTCCTGGCCGACACCGTCGTCGAACACGCCTGAGTCAGCCCGGCCGCCCCCGACCCGCTCGGGCCCGCCCGGATCTTCGTACGAGAGGAGCCGCACCATGCGCGCAGCCGTACTGCACGAGACAGGCCAGGACAAGCTCGAAGTCCTCGACGACGTCGAGACGGCGGGCTTCGGCCCCGGCAAGGTGAAGATCCGGGTCCGGGCCACCGGACTGTGCCACTCCGACATATCGGCGATGAACGGCGTGCTGCCGCAGCCCGCCCCCTTCATCCCGGGCCACGAGGGCGCGGGCGAGATCATCGACGTCGGCGACGGGGTGACCGGCCTGGCCCAGGGCGACCGCGTCCTGCTGTGCTGGCTGCCCGCCTGCGGTACCTGTCCCGCCTGCAAGCGCGGCCAGACCCAGCTGTGTCTGGCCGGGTTCATGAACGCGGGCACCCCCAACTTCAAGCGCTCCGGCGACCATTCTGATGTATTCGGCTTCGCGGGCACCGGCACGTTCGCCGAGGAGGTCGTCGTCGACGTCGGGTGCGCCGTGCCGATCCCCGACGACGTGCCCTTCGACATCGCGGCGCTCATCGGCTGCGGGGTGACGACGGGGCTCGGCGCCGCCGTCAACACCGCCGATGTGGCGGTCGGTTCGTCGGTCGCCGTGATCGGCTGCGGTGGCGTCGGCATCTGCGCGATCCAGGGGGCCAGACTCAAGGGCGCGGCGCAGATCGTCGCGGTCGACCCGGTGGCCTCGCGCCGGGAGGCGGCACTGAAGTTCGGCGCCACCGAGGCGGTCTCGCCCGACGGACTGGCCGACGCGAAGCAGCGGATCACCGCGGGCGAGGGCTTCGACTACGTCTTCGAGGTCGTCGGCAAGTCGGTCACGACCCGCACGGCGTACGAGGCGACGCGGCGCGGCGGCACGATGTGCGTCGTCGGAGCCGGAGCCATGGACGACCACCTGCAGTTCAACATGTTCGAGCTCTTCTTTGACGAGAAGCGGATCCTGCCCTCCATGTACGGCGGGGGCGACGTCCTCACGTCGTACGAGCGGGCCATCGCGCTCTGGCGGGCCGGGCGCATCGACCTGGCAGGTCTGATCACCCACCGCGTGCAGCTCGCCGAGGTCAACGAGGCGCTGGAACAGATGCGTACGGGCGTCGCCCTGCGCACCTGCATCGAGATCTGACCCACTCACCCCGCTGCCGCAACCACGTTCTCGCCCCACCTGCCCCTCCAGCTCCGAAGGGACTTCGATGTCACTGCCACTTGAGGGCCTGACCGCGATCGTGACCGGTGCGGGCCGCGGGCTCGGCCGCGCCGAGGCACTGGAACTGGCCCGCCTCGGCGCGAGCGTCGTCGTCAACGACTTCGGGCAGCCGGGCCGCGACGGCTCGGGCGCGGCATCGGCGGGGCCCGCCGAGGAGGTCGCCGCTGAGATCCGGGCGGCGGGCGGCGAGGCCGTCGCCCACACCGGGGACGTCGCGGACCACGAACAGGCCCGCGCTCTCGTCCAGTTGGCGGTCGACACGTACGGAAAGCTCGACATCCTCGTCAACAACGCGGGCATCCTGCGGGACCGGATGATCTTCTCGATGAGCGAGGCCGAGTGGGACTCGGTCATCCACGTCCACCTCAAGGGCCACTTCAACACCACCCACTTCGCGGCCGCGCACTGGCGCGCGCGCTCGAAGGCGGCGGGCGGCCCGGTGTACGGCCGGATCGTCAACACCTCGTCCGAGGCCTTCCTCGCGGGCTCGGCGGGCCAGCCCAACTACGCGGCGGCGAAGGGCGGCATCGTCGGTCTGACGACGTCGACGGCGCTGGCGCTCGCCAAATACGGCGTGACCGCCAACGCCATCTGCCCCCGCGCTCGTACGCGGATGACGGAGGACGTCTTCGCCGGCTTCCAGGAGCCCTCCGACGGCCGGCTCGACCCGCTGGCGCCCGAGCACGTCTCGCCGCTGGTCGGGTACCTGGCCTCGCCCGCCGCCGCCCGGGTCAACGGACAGCTGCTCGTGGTGCACGGCGGCATGGTCGCGGTCGTCGAGCGGCCCAGGGTGGCGGCGAAGTTCGACGCGGCGAAGGAGACGTTCACCTTCGACGAACTGGACGAGGCGCTCTCGCCGTACTACGCGGGGCGTCCGGAGAACGAGACGTTCGCGGCGGCGGAGGTGCTGGGGCTCAAGCGGGATCAGCGGGGCTGAAGGGCGGGCGGTCGGGCTGGCGGACTGGCGGTCGGGCTGGCGGGCTGGCGGTCGGGCTGACGGGCTGGCGGTCGGGCTGACGGACTGAGGGTCGGGCTGACGGCGGAAAGGTCTCGCCCCCGTGCCGCTTGTGGCGGTACGGGGGCGAGACCTTTCTGCAGAGCTCCGGGTCAGGACTGCTGCTGGTACTGCTGGTCCTGCCTGCGGTGCCGCCCCTGCGGCGCGGCCGCCTCGTCGTGCTCGGCCACCGGGCCCCGGTGCCTGCCGGGCCCGGTCCCCGCGCCGGTGGGCACGGTCGACGGCCACCGTGGTGCGGTGTTCTGCTGCGTCTCCGTGACGGTCTCGGTCGTAGTCAAGCCATTCACCCCGTAAAGAAGATCGTTCGTACAGCCGGGCGAGTCTAACGGTCGCCCGTTCGTCCGCCGAGGGGTGCCTGTTGCAGGGGGACGGGACGTGCGACAGCGGGCTGCGGGGGGTCCGCCGGGGGAGGTGGAGGGGGCGGTGGGGACAGGTGGGGGGCGCCGTGGTTCGCCGCCAGGGGAGCGGCGCCAGGCGCGGGCGCCTCGGTGCCGGCCGACGGGGTCTGCGTGCCGGGCGGCGGCATGGGCGCGCTCACCCGGGCCACCCCGCACGGCGCCGCGGCCATCGCGTACGGCAGGCACAGGACGCCGTCCCGGGTCCACCATCCCGAACCGGCCAACCACCCCTCGGGAGCCGCCAGTTGGAGCAGCTTCCGGTCGGCGGGCCGCCACAGGCCGAGCCAGCCGGTGCCGCCGCCACGGTCTCCGCCTCCGCCGGGCTCCCGGCCGCCACGGCTCCCCGGACCGTCGATCCGCAGCGCCACCGCGCAGGCCTCCGGCGTCAGCACCTGCCCCGGCTGGATCGCGAACGGCGTCACCGTGAGGTCCGGCAGCCGCAGGCACTCCGGGAAGCGCACCGGCCGCGTACCGCCGAGGACGCCCCACCCGATGCGGGGCCCGCCCGGGGCGTCGGAGCGGATCAGGAGCAGTCCGCTGCCCGCGTCGGCGAGCAGCAGCCGATCGTCGCTCTCCTCCGAGATCTGCAGGAGGGGTGAGACCTCGCCGCCGCGCTCCAGATCCACCGCGACCGTCTTGGTGCGGCCGTCCAGCTCGCGGTCGAGCGCGAGCATGCGGTCCGTGCCGTCCAGCCAGACGCCGCCCGAGCAGCGGCCGGGCACCGAGGCGAGGTGCTCGGGCCCGAAGGTGCCGCCCGCCACCAGCCAGATGTCCGAGGAGCGGGCGCCGGGCGCGAGGGCGTACGCGCGCTCGCCGCCCGGCGCGGGCGGCAGCAGGCTCAGCTCGCCGCACTCCACGGCCCCGAGCGGTACTTCGCCGGTGCCCGGGCCCGTCGGGTACAGGAGGGCGAAGGTGTGCCGCTCGCCCACCACGCGGTGGATGAGGACACGGCCGTCGGCCATCGGATGGACCTCCGTGGACGGCTCCTCGGGCTGGTTGCCGGGCAGTGGCACGGCGTACGGCTCGGGGGAGCCGAGGGTCCAGCGTTCGGGGTACCAGGAGTCCGGAGCGCCGGCGGCGCGGGCCAGGCGTGCCGCGTACGAAGCGTCCGCCGCGATCGTGCACCCCGCGGGGCGGGCGGGGACGCGGACGCGGATGGGGGCCGGGGCCGTGGCCGTGGCCGGGGTCGCGCCCGAGGTCTGGGCCTGGGCCTGGGTCGGTGGCGGCGCTGGTGGCGCAGTCATCGTGGTGTCACCTCCGGCCCCGAAGCTAGTTTTCGTACGCACTGACGTGGCACCGACGAGCGTCCGCTTCACACAGAAGGGTGGCGATGTCCCGATTCGCCTGAGGACGCGGGGGCGGTTGTGCTGTGGGGGGAGGGGGGACCGACGACTCCCGTCGCGACCCCGTCAAGTAGCCGCACCGTAGCGGTCCGTAACGCTCGACCTGCGGGGCACGCGGGGAAGGTAGCCTTTCTCCGTGCCCCGTCTGTCTGAAGTCATCGCCGCGCTCGACGCCCTGTGGCCCGCCGATCTGGCCGAGAGCTGGGACGCGGTCGGCACGGTCTGCGGAGACCCCGACGCGGAGGTCTCCCGGGTCCTCTTCGCCGTCGACCCCGTCCAGGAGATCGCCGACGAGGCGGTCGCCCTGGGAGCCCAGCTCCTGGTCACCCACCACCCCCTCTACCTGCGGGGTACGACGACGGTCGCGGCGTCCACCTTCAAGGGCCGGGTCGTCCACGACCTGATCAAGCACGATGTCGCGCTGCACGTCGCGCACACCAACGCCGACCGCGCCGACCCCGGCGTCTCCGACGCCCTCGCGGGCGCGCTCGACCTGCGGATCCTGCGCCCCCTCGTACCGGACCCCACCGACAAGGAGGGGCGCCGCGGACTCGGCAGGATCTGCGAGCTCGCCCACCCCCTGACCCTGAGCGAACTGGCCCAGCGCGCCGCGAAGCGGCTGCCCGCCACCGCGCAGGGGATCCGCGTCGCGGGCGACCCGGACGCGCTGATCCGCACCGTCGCGGTCAGCGGCGGCTCCGGCGACAGCCTCTTCGACGACGTGCGCGCCGCGGGGGTCGACGCCTTCCTCACCGCGGACCTGCGCCACCACCCGGCGTCCGAGGCCCGCGAACGCACGCCCCTCGCGCTGCTCGACGCGGCGCACTGGGCCACCGAGTGGCCCTGGTGCGAGCTGGCCGCAGCCCAGCTCGACGAGATCTCCGACCGGAACGGATGGGGCCTTCGCGTCCACGTCTCGAAGACGGTCACCGACCCCTGGACCGCCCACGCGGCCTCACACAACGCCTCAAACGACTCAACAGGAGCCCCCAACTGAACGCCGCGCCCGCCGACCAGATCCGACTGCTCGACGTCCAGGGTCTGGACGTACGCCTGCAGCAGCTCGCGCACAAGAAGAAGTCCCTGCCCGAGCACGCCGAGATCGAGTCGCTGAACAAGGACCTCACGCAGCTGCGTGACCTGCTCGTCGCCTCGACGACCGAGGAGAGCGACTGCGCCCGCGAGCAGACCAAGGCGGAGCAGGACGTCGACCAGGTCCGTCAGCGCGCGGCCCGCGACCAGCAGCGTCTGGACTCCGGCGCCGTCACGTCCCCCAAGGACCTGGAGAACCTCCAGAAGGAGATCGTCTCGCTGGCCAAGCGCCAGGGCGACCTGGAGGACGTCGTCCTCGAGGTCATGGAGCGCCGCGAGGCCGCGCAGGAGCGGGTCGCCGAGCTCACCGAGCGCGTCTCCTCCGTCCAGTCGAAGATCGACGCCGCGACGGGGCGCCGTGACGCCGCGTTCGAGGAGATCGACGGCGAGGCCGCCACGGTCGGCAAGGAGCGCGCGGTCGTGGCCGGCTCGGTCCCGGCCGACCTGCTCAAGCTCTACGACAAGCTGCGCGAGAAGGAGGGCGGCGTCGGCGCCGCCAAGCTCTACCAGCGGCGCTGCGAAGGCTGCCGCCTGGAGCTCAACATCACCGAGGTCAACGAGGTGAAGGCGGCCTCCCCGGACACCGTGCTGCGGTGCGAGAACTGCCGCCGCATCCTGATCCGCACGTCCGAGTCCGGCATCTAGGAGCCTTGCCCGTGCCTCTAGGAGCTGTGCCCGTGCGGGAGTTCATCGTCGAGGCCGACGGCGGGTCGCGGGGCAACCCGGGGCCCGCGGGCTACGGCTCGGTGGTCATCGACGCGGCCACGGGGGAGACCCTGAGGGAGGTCGCCGAGTACATCGGCGTCGCGACGAACAACGTCGCCGAGTACAAGGGTCTGGTGGCCGGTCTCAAGGCGGCCCACCAGCTGGACCCGGCCGCCTCGGTGCACGTCCGCATGGACTCCAAGCTCGTCGTCGAGCAGATGTCGGGCCGCTGGAAGATCAAGCACCCGGACATGAAGCCGCTCGCCGCCGAGGCCGCGCGCGTCTATCCCTCGTCCCGGGTGACGTACGAGTGGATCCCCCGCGCGCAGAACAAGCACGCGGACCGGCTCGCGAACGAGGCGATGGACGCGGGCAAGCGGGGGGAGCGGTGGTCGCCGTCGGCGTCGACGGCGGAGTTCGATGCGAGGGCCGCGCGGGCGGCGATGAGTGCCGGTGTCGCGGCGCGTGCTGGTGCGGCGTCGAGCGGGGCATCCGCCACGGCGGGTACGGGAGGTATGGCAGGTGCGGCAGGTGCGGGGGGCACTTCGGGTACGGCGGGAGAGAGCGCCGACGCCCGCGCCGCGCGCAACGCCTCCGCCCCGCCCGTCGGCTGGGCCGCCCCCGCCGACCTCGGTGCCCCCGCGACCTTCGTCCTGCTGCGGCACGGCGAGACCGCGCTGACGCCCGAGAAGCGGTTCTCCGGGAGCGGCGGCAGCGATCCGTCCCTCTCCGACATCGGCCGAGCGCAGGCCGAGCGCGCCGCCGCCGCATTCGCCGCGCGCGGCACGATCCAGGCGATCGTCTCCTCGCCGCTCAAGCGCTGCCAGGAGACCGCGCGCACCGTCGCCGCCCGCCTCGGACTCGACGTACACCTCGACGAGGGGCTGCGCGAGACGGACTTCGGGGCCTGGGAAGGGCTGACGTTCGGCGAGGTGCGCGAGCGCCACCCGCAGGAGCTGAACGCCTGGCTGGCCTCGCCGAAGGCGGCGCCGCCCGGCGGCGAGTCGTTCGCGACGGTCTCCCGGCGGGTGTCGGCGGCCCGAGACCGGCTGACCGGCGCGTACGCGGGCCGCACGGTCCTGCTCGTCACGCACGTCACGCCCATCAAGACGCTGGTGCGGCTCGCGCTCGGCGCCCCGCCGGAGTCCCTGTTCCGCATGGAGCTCGCGGCGGCCTCGGTCTCGGCGGTGGCGTACTACGCGGACGGCAACGCCTCCGTACGGCTCCTCAACGACACGTCCCACCTGCGGCTCTGAGAAGCGCCCGGCGGCTTCAGCGCAACGCCGCGGCCTCACGGGCCAGGGACTCGACGAGCCCCCAGTCCTTCGCCGCCACGGCATCGGCGGGGAGCATCCAGCTGCCGCCCACGCAGCCGACGTTCTTCAGCGCCAGGTACGAGGGTGCGGAGGCCGGCGTGATCCCGCCCGTCGGGCAGAACCGCGCCTGGGGCAGTGGCGCGCCCAGCGACTTCAGGTAGGCGGTGCCGCCGGCGGCCTCCGCGGGGAAGAACTTCATCTCCCTTACTCCGCGTTCGAGCAGCGCCACGACCTCCGAGGTCGTCGAGACGCCCGGCAGGAACGGCACGCCCGAGCCCTGCATGGCGTCGAGCAGCGTGTCCGTCCAGCCCGGGCTGACCAGGAACCGGGCGCCCGCCTCCACGGAGTCGGCGACGTTCCGCGCCGAGATGACGGTGCCCGCGCCGACCACCGCGTCCGGTACCTCGGCGGCGATGGCCGAGATCGCGTCGAGCGCGACCGGCGTCCGCAGGGTCACCTCGATCGCGGGCAGCCCACCCGCGACCAGCGCGCGCGCCATCGGCACGGCGTCGGCGAGGTCCGAGACGACGACCACGGGGACGACGGGGGCGAGGTCGAGGACCGAGGTCGGCCCGGGGGAGGTGTGGGGGGACGGCGTGGAGGAGGTCATGAGGGCATCCTGCACTGGTGTGTTCAGCATGCGCAAAGGGTGTTGCGCATGCTGCAATCCGCTGTCCGTCCGGCCCGGTCGGTCCTCTCAGTGGGTCAGTGGGTCAGTGGATCTCGCGGACCACCACGTCTAGGGCCCACGGCTTGCCCGCCTTGGCCGGGGCCTCCGCCTCGACCACGTGCCCCAGATCCCGCAGCGCCTCGACCAGTTCGGCCGGGTCCTTCGGCCGGGCGCCCGTCGTCAGCAGCGAGCGGACGATGCGTCCCTTCGTCGCCTTGTTGAAGTGCGAGACCACGGAGCGCTTCTCGGCGCCGGTCTTCTCGTCGACCTGCGCGTGCAGCACCCGTACGGTCGCCGTCCGCCCCGCGACCTCGCCCTTCGGCTTCCACGCCGCCGCGTACGCGGACGACCGCAGGTCGAGGACGAGCCCGTCGCCCGCGGCCTCGGGCAGCACGTCCGCCATGGGTCCGCGCCAGTACGGGCCGAGCGCGCCGAGTCCGGGGAGCTTCACGCCCATCGAGCAGCGGTAGGAGGGGATCTTGTCGTGCACGCCGACGGCGCCCCACAGGCCGGAGAAGACGAGCAGCGAGCGGGTGGCGCGGCGCTTGGCGGCGGCGTCGAGCGAGGCGAGGTCGAGGGCGTCGTACAGGACGCCGGTGTAGACCTCCCCGGCCGGGCGCGCGCCCGCCGTACGCAGCTCCGCGTTCTTCGCGACCTCGCCGCGCAGACCCTCGCTGAGGCCGAGCACCGTGCGTGCCTTCTCCTCGTCCGCGGCGCACAGCTCGACGAGCTCGTCGAGGACGGCCTGCCGTGCCTCGGTGAGCCCCGGCAGCGAGAGGCTCTCCGGGTTGAGCGGGGCTCCGCGCCCGGAGGGTGCCTTGCCTTCGGACGGCGGCAGCAGGACGAGCACGATCGGACTCCTTCAGCGGTACGGGGGAGGGGTGCGGCCCCTGCGAAAGGGTACGTGGCGTGGGGGGCGGGGACGTGGGGGTATGTGCGTACTCGCCATCCCTGCGTCGCGCTGCACGGACAAAGACGCCAGAGCATGCTCGGTGCTCCGTGCGCACATACCCCCACGT
>NZ_JBHVZA010000034.1:0-72830 GCF_042880275.1 Streptomyces sp. NPDC058308 | reverse complement strand
GTCCACCGCCATCGGGATACCTCATTCCTCCGGCATAGCGCGGCCCACGATAACCGTCACGACCCCACGTAACCCGCACCGTTAAAGATCTCTAGTGGACATATTGAGCATCGCAGCGACCTCAGAAGTGTTCAGGAGGACGGGCTCGACGACGCTACAGCGCCTGCGCGACGAGTCGATGTCGGCGAGGATCTCGAGGTGAGGGTGTGGTTCCATGGGCAAGATCGCTCCTTGAGGGTGACCTGAGCGTAATCGCGGCATCGGCTCGCGCTCCGCTCTGGCCGCATTTCAAATGTCTTTGACATCGCCTTGTGCCACCGCCAAGAGTCACCGGACGAGCTATAGCCATGGTCATGAGAATCGCCGGTTTGGCTAACCGGTGGTCAGCTGCTATGTTTCCGCGCCGCTGCGGCGCTTAGATTCCGCGATGAGCATGGGGGACCTCCTTCTCGGGCCGAATACGAGGGGCCTGGGCCAGCCGACCCATCGCGGCGCTGGGCTCCTCTAGGTCGACCGCCTCCGCCTCTGGCTGCCGTCCAGGCCGCGCGAGTGACGGTCATCACGGGATGCTCTTGAGGGGGTACTGCGTAGGCTTGTGCCGTTGTCGCGGTGAGGAGCGGGAGCGCGCGCGGAACCCCCTACGGCCGCCTGACGTTGCGTCAGGAAAGTCAGCAAGTGGTCAGCATGAGTCCTGAAAAACCTGGGGAAAGCTGCCCGAACGTGCGACTCGCTGTAGGGTCTGGAAGCAGCCCTTGACCTGCAAGATCGCAGGCAGGGAGCCTACTTTTGGGAGTGCCCCAATGCTGCGTACCATGTTCAAATCCAAGATTCATCGCGCCACGGTGACCCAGGCCGACCTGCACTACGTGGGGTCCGTCACCATCGACGCGGACCTTCTTGACGCCGCCGATCTGCTGCCCGGCGAGCTCGTCCACATCGTCGACGTCACCAACGGCGCCCGCCTGGAGACGTACACCATCGAAGGGGAGCGGGGCAGCGGGGTCATCGGGATCAACGGTGCGGCCGCACACCTCGTCCACCCCGGCGATAAAGTGATCATCATCAGCTACGCCCAGGTCGAGGACGCCGAGGCGCGGGCGCTGCGGCCTCAGGTCGTCCACGTGGACGAGGGCAATCGCGTCGTGGCCCTCGGGGACGATCCGGCGGAAGCCGTGCCGGGCGACCCGGACATGGTGCGCAATCCGTCGAGCCGTCGCCGGGTCTCCGTCTGAACCGTCCTCTCGGGCCCGGGCACGCTCCGGATTTGAGGAGAGTGATGAGCGGTATACCGCGGGGCACGGTGATGCTGGGGCTTCTGCATACGTCCCCCGTCCACGCGCCCGTCTTCGACGGTTTGCGGGACGAGGCACACCCGGGGGTCGAACTCCGGCACCACGTGGCGGAAGAGCTCCTTGCCCGAGCCCGCCGGGAGGGGCCGGACGCCGTCGCCCCTGATGTCCGGGACGCCCTGGAGAAGGTCGTGGGGGACGGCGTCGGGGCCGTGCTGTGCACCTGTTCCACCATCGGTGGCATCGCCGAATCGGCCGGGGCGGACCTGGGGGTTCCCGTGGTGCGGGTCGACCGGCCGATGGCGGCCGCGGCCGTCGCCTCCGGGCCTCGCGTTGTCGTGCTCGCGGCGGTCGCGTCGACCCTGGAGCCCACCTCGGCGCTGGTCGAGGAGGAGGCGCGGCGGGCCGGGCGTGAGGTCTCGGTGCGGGCCGAACTGGTCGACGGGGTGTGGGAGAGGTTCGAGGCGGGGGACTCCGAGGGTTATCTCGAGGGCGTGGCCCAGGCGGTGCGCGCGGTGCGGGACGCGGACGTCGTCGTGCTCGCGCAGGCCTCCATGGCCGGGGCGGAGGCGCTTGTTCCGGAGGTTCGGGTGCCGGTCCTTTCCAGCCCTCGGGCGGGTCTCGCGGCGACGGTCGCGCTGGTCTCGGGGTAGCGCGGTCGCCGGGAGCCCCGGGAATCCTGCGCGTACCGGAGCGTCACCCCCGCCCCGCGCCCGCCGCGGGCAAGGACCGCCGAACCGTGGAAGGCTTGGGCGCGGGGGCGTCGGGTACGCGGGGAGGAGCCGCTGGCGTACCACTTGCTGGAGGAGTGCAATGACCCACCCGTACCCTGATCCCGCACCGGCCCCGGGGCCGGTCAGGCCGTTCCCGGACCCCGACCCCGCGCCGCCGGAGCCGGGCAGGCCGTTCCCAGGGCCTGATCCCGTGCCGAACCCGGAGCCCCGGCCGACCCCGGATCCGCCGCCCTCCCCGATTCCCCAGCCGCCGGGCCCGGACCCGGCCCCCGAGCCCCAGCCGGGGCCGATGCGGTGAGTCGGCCGATGCGGTGAGTCGGCCGATGCAGTGATGCGGCCGGTCGTCCGAAACGGCCGACGTGCCGGTGGCGGGCGCGGACCTGTGAGTCCGCGCCCGCCGTCGGCTGTCCGGGCCCGCTCCCGGTCCTTCTCGACAGTCGCGGCCGGTAAGACTCCCTGTCGGGCATGGATCCGCTGGCATAACGTGACCTCCCCACGTCTTTACCGAGGAGGAGCCGCCGGTGCCCCAGTTCGACCTGCCCCTCGACGACCTGCGTCGCTACCGTCCCGACCTGCCCGAGCCGAAGGACTTCGACGCCTTCTGGCAGAAGACGCTGCAGGAGGCGCGGCAGCACGGTCTGGACGCACGGTTCGAGGCGGTCGAGCTGCCTCTGACGGGTGTACGGGTCTTCGATGTGACGTACGCCGGATTCGGCGGGCACCCGGTCAAGGGGTGGCTGATTCTGCCTGCCGGTACGGAAGTCGGGGCCGAGGGAACCCTGCCCGCCGTCGTCGAGTACATCGGCTACGGCGGCGGACGCGGGCTGCCCCACATGCATCTGCTGTGGGCCGCCGCCGGGTACGCGCACTTCGTGACGGACACCCGGGGCCAGGGCAGCGGGGGCTGGGCGCAGGGCGACACCCCGGACCCGGTGGGCAGCGGTCCCGCCTACCCGGGGTTCATGACCCGCGGGATCGAGGACCCGCACGACTACTACTACCGGCGCCTGTACGTCGACGCGGTACGGGCCGTCGAGGCCGTCCGCGCCCATCCCCTCGTGGACGCCACGCGGGTGGCCGCGCTCGGGATCAGCCAGGGCGGCGGCGTCGCCCTCGCGGTCGGCGGGCTCGTGCCGGACCTGGCCGCCGTCGCGGCCGACGTGCCGTTCCTCTGTGACTTCCCGCGGGCGACGACGCTCACGGACCGCCCGCCGTACAGCGAGATCGGGCTCTATCTGAAGGCGCGCAGGGACGGCCAGGAGCGTGTCTTTTCGACCCTGTCGTACTTCGACGGCGTGCACTTCGCCGCCCGGGGGCGGGCGCCCGCCCTCTTCTCCGCGGCCCTGCAGGACCAGACCTGCCCGCCGTCGACGGTGTTCGCCGCCTTCAACGCCTATGCGGGCAGCGAGCGTTCGATGGAGGTGTACGGCTTCAACGATCACGAGGGCGGCGGCCCCTATCAGCAGGGTGTCCAACTGCGGTGGCTGAAGGGGTACTTGAGGCACTGAAGCGCTCAACCCCGCCTATGCTCCCGGCTCTTGTCACGGATTGGTCCGACCGACTAGCTTGCGGGCTTGTCGTGAGTCCGTTGTGCGCAGTCCGTGATGACGCGTGTCCGAGGGAGCTCCCATGGCCGTACGGGGCCGGCACCGCCGGTATCAGCCGAACCGCATCAACCGCGCGTCGCTGACCGTCACGGCGGGCGGCGCCGGAATGGCGCTCCCGCTGACCGTCGCGGGCACCGCGGGCGCGGCCGACGTCGACATCTGGAACAAGGTCGCGGCCTGCGAGTCCGGCAGCAACTGGAGCATCAACACCGGCAACGGCTACTACGGCGGCCTCCAGTTCAAGCAGTCCACCTGGGAGGCGTACGGCGGCACGGCCCACGCGCCGCGCGCCGACCGTGCCACCAAGGACCAGCAGATCTCCGTCGCGGAGAAGGTACTCGACGCCCAGGGGCCCGGCGCCTGGCCGATGTGCTCGTCGAAGGCCGGGCTCGCCCGGGGCGGCGGCGCAGCCGACGTCACCCCGGCCCGCGCCCCCGCCAGGCCGGAGCGGTCCGGGCGCCACGTCAAGGACGTCAAGCCCGAGGTGACCCCGCAGTCCACCGCGGGCACCGCCGAGATGTACACGGTGGTCCGCGGCGACACCCTCTCCGGCATCGCGGGCGAACGCCGGATCCGGGGCGGCTGGCAGCAGTTGTACGACGCCAACCGCCGCGTCATCGGTGACGACCCCGACCTGATCACGCCGGGGCAGCGGCTCTCGGTACACGGGCAGGGAGCTACCAGGCAACGCACCGGGGACCGCCCCGAGACGCGGCCCCGGCAGAAAGCGCCGGAGAAACAGGCGGCCGAAAAGCGGGCGGCGGAGAAACAGGCCGCCGAGAAGAGGGCCGCCGCGAAGAAGGCCGCCGAGCGGCGAGCCGCCGAAAAGGCCGCCGCCGAGAAGAAGCGCGAGAAGTCGCGCTCCTCGCAGGCGTCCGCGCCGGGCGCCGTCGCCCCCGTGGGCGCCTCGCCCAGCACCCCGTACCGGGCGGCCGGCGGCTCCTGGTCGAAGGGCTACCACACGGGCGTCGACTTCCCCGTGTCCACCGGGACCTCCGTGAAGGCGGTCGCCGCGGGCCGGGTCGTCTCCGCGGGCTGGGGCGGCAGCTACGGCTACCAGGTGGTCATCCGCCACACCGACGGGAAGTACAGCCAGTACGGCCACCTGTCGGCGCTCTCCGTGAAGGCCGGACAGCAGGTCGGTGCCGGGCAGCGCATCGCCAGGTCCGGATCGACGGGGAATAGCACGGGCCCGCATCTGCACTTCGAGGTGCGGACGGGACCCGGTTTTGGTTCCGATGTCGATCCGCTCGCCTATCTGCGGGCGCGCGGCGTACGGATCTGACGCGTCGCTCCGACAGGTCGCTCCGACAGGTCGCTCCGACAGGTCGATCCGGCAGTGTGATCCGACAGGTCAAGCCGTACCGGTCCAGGCCGAAGCACGCCGGCCGGGGCCGGGGCGGTCAGGACACCATCCGCTCGTGCCGCCCCGTGTGTCGCGGCCTGCTCCTACGGTGGGCCGTCGGCGCCTGCTGGGACGGCACCGCGGGCAGCACGTCCGCGGTGGGGCGCGGCCCCGTACCGTCCGCCGTCCCGGAAGCCGAAGAGGGCGAAGAGGAAGAGGAACCGGAGCCCTGCTCCGCCGGCCGGCGCGTGGCCGGGCCGCCCTGTGCCACCGGGCGCCCCTCGCCGACGGCCGCCGTCGACGTCTCCCGCGCGATCCGCTCGGTCGTCAGCAGGACCAGGCCGGTCGCGGCGACGACACCGCAGGCCAGTGCCAGGACGGCGCCCGCGGCGCCGTGACGGAAGGATTCTCCGAAGAGGGTCAGGCCGACCGCAGCCGCCGCCACCGGGTTCACGACGGTCACGGTGGCCAGCGGCGCCGCCAGGCCCGCGCCCCGGTACGAGGCCTGCGAAAGCAGCACGCCGGCCGCCGCGAGCACCGCGATCGCCCCGAGGGTCGGCAGCTGCTCGAGGAGCGCGACGTCCCGGTCCCAGTCCACCGCCACCGTCTTCGTGAACACCGACGCGATGCCGAAGGCCCCACCCGCCGCACAGGCCAGGAGCACGCTGCGCATCACGGGATGCCTGGGCACCGCGTGCGCCGCGACCATCAGCGCAAGCACACCGCCGCCCGTGGCCATGGCGAGCATGAGGCGCTCCGCGTCGGCCAGGGTCTGCGCGTCGGACGACGAGGTGAGCGAGAGGAGCCCGGCGAGACCCACCGTCGCCAGGAGCGCGCCCCGCCAGGCGGTGGCCCCGGCCCGGCGCCGTACGAACACGGCGGCCATCGGCAGGGCGAAGACGATGGTCAGCGCGCCGAGCGGCTGGACCAGGCTGAGCGGGCCGTACGCGAGCGCCACCACGTGGAGCAGGGCGCCCAGGCCGTTCAGGGCGATCGCCGTCCACCAGGCGCCCCGGTGCAGCGGCGCGTATCCCTGCCCCGTCGACGTCGCCGCCACGCGCTCCTGCAGGATCGCCCCGGCGGCGTACGCCACGGCTGAGACGAGGGAGAGCAGCACGGACAGCGCCAAAGCACTCATGAGGTGCTCCGCGGGGTGCGGTGCGTCCGGTGTTCCCGGTCTGGCGAACGGTCTGCTTCCATACTGACAAGAATGACTCCACAACCTCTTTGAGTCGTCGTACCTGAGCAGGCAATTGGTCCTACTGCCGATGGAGTACGACCTTTCCCATGTCCTCCCCAAGAGGGGTTACCTCCTGGGCGCGGAGAGTGACCCTCATGGCGACCCCGGGGCGGCCCGGCGGCGCGGGACTTGCTGTACTGCTGTCGTGACCACCCTCATCGACCTGGCAGAACTCGGGACCGTCGGCGGATTCTTCGCCCTGCGCCGCGCTCCGGCACACGAAAGCGGCGCCCGGCCGCTCGCGGAGGCCTACGCGACGCCCACGACCGGCACCGACCCGCTCACCTTCCGTGTCGGCAAGGTCGCGCGGCGGCTCGGCGCCCCCGAGGACCGCATCGCGGTGTCCGTGGCCCAGCTGGGGCTTGCCGCCCGGCTCTGGTCCGTGGCGCTCGGCTCCGCCGCGCTGTACGGCCGGGTGCCCGACCTCGACCCGGCGCTGCTGCGCTGGGACGCGGACGCCACCTCGCCCGACGACCTGTGGCTGAGCGACGTACGCCCGCTGCCTGGCGATGCCGAGACCCTTCGGGGCGTCGTGCAGCACGGCCATCTGGCGCCGCTCTCCGCCGCGTTGCGCGACCGGTACCGAGTCTCCGCCGGGCTCCTGTGGGGCAACGCGGGCTCCGCGCTCGCGGGCGCGGCGCGTGAACTGCACGGCTGGGCGGCGCGTTCGGGGCGCCCTGCCGTCGGGGAGCGGGCCCTTGAACTGGCCGCCGAGCTCTTCGGCCATCCCGACCTGCGCGGCACCGGCACGCTGCGGGGCACCGCCTTCCGGCGGCGCAGCTGCTGCCTCTACTACCGGTGCCCCGGCGGCGGGTTGTGCGGCGACTGCTGCTTCGAACGCCCGCCGCAGCGGTCTTCCCCCGAGGCCCCGTCCGGGTGACCATGAGGTGGCGCGGCCGACATTCGGGCGGACGACGGAGGGCGCTACGTGAAGGTGGGACTGCTCACCCGGGAGTATCCGCCGGATGTCTACGGCGGAGCCGGTGTCCATGTCGAGTTCCTCGCACGGGAGTTGCGGGCGCTCACCGACCTCGACGTGCACTGCTGGGGGGACGGCACGGCCGACGGCGTCGTGCGCCACGGGGTGTGGCGCGCGCTCGACGGCGCCAACGACGCGCTGCGCACCTTCTCCGTCGACCTCTCCATGGCGGCGGCCCTCGCCGGACGCGACCTGATCCACTCCCACACCTGGTACGCCAGTCTCGCCGGGCATGTGGGCAAGCTGTTGCACGGCATCCCGCACGTGATGACCTCGCACTCCCTGGAGCCGCTGCGCCCCTGGAAGGCCGAGCAACTGGGCGGCGGATACGCCCTGTCGAGCTGGGCCGAGCGCACCGCGGCCGAGTCCGCCGACGCGGTCATCGCGGTGTCCGGCGCGATGCGCGAGGACATCCTCGCCTGCTATCCGGCCGTCGACCCGGCAAAGGTCCACGTGGTGCACAACGGCATCGACACCGCCTTGTACCGGCCCGACCCCGGCACGGACGTCCTGGAACGGCTCGGCATCGACCTGGAGCGGCCGTACGTCCTCTTCGTCGGGCGCATCACCCGGCAGAAGGGCCTTCCCCATCTGCTGCGCGCGGCAAGGAAGTTGGACCGCGACCTCCAGGTCGTCCTGTGCGCCGGGGCGCCGGACACCCCCGGCATCGACGTCGAGTTCCGCACCCTCTTCGAGGAGTTGAGCCGGACGCGTGCGGGCGTCCAGTGGATTCCGGAGATGCTGCCGCGCCCGGAGGTCGTCCAACTGCTCACCCATGCGGCCGTGTTCGTCTGCCCTTCCGTGTACGAGCCGCTGGGCATCGTCAACCTGGAGGCGATGGCGTGCGGCACGGCCGTCGTCGCCTCACGGGTCGGCGGCATCCCGGAGGTCGTGAGCGACGGGACGACGGGACTGCTCGTCCCGTACAAGGAGAGCGACCCGGAAGGCTTCGAGCACGACCTCGGGCTGCTCCTGAACAGGCTGGCCACCGACCCGCGGCGGGCCGCCGCGATGGGCGCGGCCGGACGACACCGCGTGCTCAGGGAATTCGGCTGGGACGCGGTCGCCCGGCGCACCGTCGAGGTGTACGAGGAGATCCTGCACGCCGACAGATAGCCGACAAGTAGGGGGCCTTGGATGCGCGGTGGACCTTCGGTGCTCGGAATCGTGCTGGCCGGCGGGGAGGGGAAGCGGCTGCTGCCGCTCACCGCCGACCGGGCCAAACCAGCGGTCACGTTCGGCGGCACCTACCGCCTCGTCGACTTCGTGCTCTCCAACTTCGTCAACGCCGACATCCTGCGCATCTGCGTCCTGACGCAGTACAAGTCGCACTCCCTGGACCGGCACGTGTCGACGACCTGGCGCATGTCGAGCCTGCTCGGCAACTACGTCACTCCCGTCCCCGCCCAGCAGCGCCTGGGCCCGCGCTGGTACCTGGGCAGCGCCGACGCCATCCTGCAGTCCCTCAACCTCGTCCACGACGAACAGCCCGACTACATAGCGGTGTTCGGCGCCGACCACGTCTACCGCATGGACCCGCGGCAGATGCTGGTGCAGCACATCGAGAACGGCGCGGCGGTGACCGTCGCGGGGATCCGGGTGCCGCGCTCCGAGGCGTCGTCGTTCGGCATCATCACCCCCGCGCGCGACGGCACGAAGGTCGAGCGCTTCCTGGAGAAGCCCGCCGACCCGCCCGGGTTGCCCGGCGCCCCGAACCAGGTCTACGCCTCGATGGGCAACTACCTCTTCACCACCAAGACCCTGGTCGACGCCCTGCAGCAGGACGCCGAGGACGAGGGGTCCGCGCACGACATGGGCGGCTCCATCCTGCCGCTGCTCACCGAGCGCGGCATGGCCCAGGTGTACGACTTCAACGACAACCACGTACCCGGCGAGACCCCGCGCGACCACGGCTACTGGCGCGACGTCGGCACCCTCGACTCGTACTACGAGGCCCACATGGACCTGATCTCCGACCACCCCGTCTTCAACCTGGACAACCGGCGCTGGCCCATCTACACCCACTCCGCCGGTCTGCCGCCCGCCAAGTTCTGCGCGGGCGGCATCGCGGGGGAGTCGATCGTCAGCCCCGGCTGCGTCATCCGCGGTCAGGTCACCCGGTCCGTCCTCTCGCCCGGCGTGACCATCGAGGAGGGCGCGGTCGTCCAAGGCTCCGTGCTGCACGACAACGTACGGATCGGGCGGGGCGCGGTGGTGCGCGGCGCCGTCCTGGACAAGAACGTCGACGTACCGCCGGGCGCCACGATCGGCGTCAACCCGGAGCGGGACGAGGAGCTGTACACGGTGTCCACGGGCGGCGTGATCGCGCTGGGGAAGGGCCGGACGGTGCCGGTGTGAGCGCCTGTGAACGAACCGATGGAGAGGCGGCGGCCGACACTTCTCCGTAGGTTGATGCCGTAGATCAGCTGGGGGGATGGCGTACGTGACCGCCTGCGGCGCCGACACGGCTTCGTGGGAGCGGCGCTGGGAGGAGGCGGCTCGCGCGGATGCCGAGCGGCTCCCGCCGGATCGGCAAGAGGAAGGAGAGGCAGGCGCCGTACCACGGCCTGACGCGCTTCGAGCCGGCCGACCACGAGCGCTTCTCGTTTTGGTCGTCGACCAGTTCGAGGAGGTGTTCACCCTCTGCCGGGACCTCGGTAAGCACGCGGCCTTCCTGAACCTCGCTCTCGCCGGATGGTCCGGCTCAGCAGGGACGGGCGGACGATGGTCGTGGCCTCGGAGGCCGGGGGCCGAGTGGGGAGCTGGGACGTGGCCGCCCACCGGCGCACGGCCGGGTTCCGGCTGCCCGAGGGGGAGCCGCCGGTGGAGCGATTGGGAGACGTACATCCCGGACATGCCGTAACGGGACATCTGCTGAAGAGGTCGCATCGAGCCGCGCGCTCACAGCACCCGGCGCCTGCGCCCCAGCCACGTCTGCGCGATCACCACCACCGCCAGGAAGGCGCCGCTGACCACCTGCTGGTAGGCGGAGTCGAGCGAGCCGATCTGGTTGATGACGTTCTGGATGACCTTCAGGAGCAGCACGCCCACCAGGGAGCCACTGATGAAGCCGAAGCCGCCGGTGAGCAGCGTGCCGCCGATGACGACCGCGGAGATCGCCTCCAGCTCCATGCCGGAGCCGAGGATCGTCACCCCGGAGACCAGCCAGGCCGCGTTGAGGGCCCCGGCGAGCCCCGCGCAGAGTCCCGACACCGTGTAGACCGCGATCTTCGTACGGGCCACGGGGGCGCCCATCAGCGCCGCCGCGTCCTCGTTGCCGCCGACCGCGTACACGTACTGGCCGAACCGGGTGCGGCGCAGCACGACCGCGCCCGCGACGAACAGGGCGACGGTGATCCACACGGGCGCGCCGACGCCGAGCACCTTGCCCTGGCCGAGCGTGGCGAAGAACGAGTCCTTGTCGACGAGGTAGGTCTTGGAGCCCTCGTCCGTGACCGACAGGAGGATGCCGCGCGCGCCCAGCATCGCCGCGAGGGTCACGATGAACGGCGCGAGCCGGGAACGGGCGATCAGCAGGCCGTTGACCAGGCCGATCAGCCCGCACACGGCGAGCGGCAGGAGCAGCGCCGCCGCCGTCCCGTACCGCGAGCCCCAGGCGGCGAGCACCCCGCCGAGGGCGAACAGCGAGCCGACCGACAGGTCGATGCCGCCGGTGACGATGACGAAGGTCATGCCGAGCGCGACCACCGCGAGGAACGCGGAGGACACGGCCATGTTCTGCAGGTTGTCGCCCGTCAGGAACGTGTCGAAGCCGACCGACGCGGCGGCCACCGCCATGATCAGCGTGACCAGGGCGCCGTGCTGCTGGGCAAGGGCGCTCAGCCGCTCGGCGCGGGAGGGTCCGGCGGCCTGTTCTTCCTGGACGGCCTGGTTCATGGGGTCCGCCGGAGTCTTCGTGTCGGTGGTCATCGCTTGCCCCTCTCGCGTGCCGCGTAGACAGCGAGGACGATCACCACGGCCTGGGCGATCTGCGTCCACGACGGCGGCAGGTCGTGCTTGATGAGCGTGGCGGTGAGCAGCTGGATGAGGACGGCGCCCGCCACGGTGCCGCCGATCCGGACGCGCCCGCCGCTCAGCGGTGTCCCGCCGACCACCACGGCGGTGATCGCGGAGAGCTCCATCAGATTGCCGAGCGACGTCGGGTCGCTCGCGCTCAGGCGGGCGGTCGCGAGGACACCGGCGAGCGCGGCGAGGGCGCCGGAGACGACGTACACGACGATGAGCACGCGGCGCACCGGCAGGCCCGCGAGCAGGGCGGCCGGGCGGCTGTCGCCGATGGCGAGGAGCTGTCGGCCGAACGTGGTGCGCCGGACGACGAAGGCGACGGCCATTGCGAGGGCCGCCGCGATCAGCACCAGGTAGGGGACGCCCGCCACGTCGCCCGAGCCGAGCGACGCCATGGCCGGGTCGCGCACGTCCTTGAGCTGGGGGAGCAGCACCTGGGCGAGGCCCCGGCCCGCGACCATCAGGGCGAGTGTCGCCACGATGGGCTGGACGCCGATGAAGGCGACGAGCGAGCCGTTCGCCGCGCCGACCGCCATGCCGCCGAGCACCGCCACGATCAGCGCGAGCCACATCCCGTATCCGAGATAGAGCGAGATCAGGGAGGTCGAGAGGGCCATCACCGAGCCGACGGACAGGTCGACGCCCTCGGAGCCGATGGCCAGGGCCATGCCGAGCGCCACGACGAGGACGGGCGCGACCTGGACGGCCTGGGTGCGGAAGTTCTCGCCGGAGAGGAAGTGCGGGGTGAACAGGACGTTGACGAGGACGAGGACGGCCACGCCGAGGTAGACGCCGTAGTCCTGGAGGAGGCGGAGCGCGCGCTCCCGGTCGCGGGGGGCCGTGGCGCCGTCCGGGCCGGGCCCCGCGGGAACGGCCAGCGCGGTGGGGGAGGGGTCACTCACCGCGGCCTCCGGTAGCGGTCCGAGGGGTGGCTATGGCGCGGAGCAGACGGTCCTCGGTGACGTCGGGGCCGGTGAGTTCCTCGACCGCGGCACCGTCCTTGAGGACGACGACCCGGTCCGAGCCCTCGATCAGCTCCTCCATGTCCGAGGAGATCAGCAGCACGCCGAGGCCGTCCGCCGCCAACTCGTCGATCAGGGCCTGCACTTCGGCCTTGGCGCCGACGTCGATGCCGCGCGTTGGCTCGTCGAGGAGGAGGACCTTCGGGTGCATCGCGAGCCAGCGGGCGAGCAGCACCTTCTGCTGGTTGCCGCCGGAGAGTTCGCCGACCTTCTGGTGCGGTCCCGACGCCTTGATGCGCAGCCGTTTCATGAAGGTGTCGACGACAGCGTCGACGCGGTCCTCGTGCACGAGACCGAAGCGGGAGAGGCGGGGGAGCGCCGCCAGGGCGATGTTCTCGCGGACCGAGAGGCCGGGGACGATGCCCTCCGCCTTGCGGTCCTCCGGGAGCAGGCTGATGCCGGCCCGGATGGCGGCGGGGGTGGAGCCGGTGCGGATCCGCGCGCCGGCGAGGACGATCCGCCCGGAGTCGGGAGGCAGCGCTCCGGCGATGACCTTCGCGGTCTCGCTGCGCCCCGAACCGAGCAGACCGCCGAGGCCGACCACCTCGCCGGGCCGGATGGTGACGGAGACTCCCCGCAGGCGGTGGCGGACCGTCAGTTCCGTTGCCCGCAGCACAGGTTCTGCCTGTGCCCGGTGGTCGCCCGTGAAGCGGGTGCGCCCCTCGTCCTGCACGGTCTCGATCTCCCGGCCCAGCATCAGCGCCACCAGACGGAGCCGGTCGAGGTCGGCAAGGGGGCCGGTGTGCACGACCTTGCCGTCGCGCAGCACGGTGACGGCGTCGCAGACCTCGTACAGCTCGTCCAGGCGGTGACTGACGTAGATCACCGCGATGCCACGCTCCCGCAGCATGCGGATCACGCCGAACAGGGTGCGCACCTCCCGGGGTTCGAGGGAGGACGTCGGCTCGTCCATCACCACCACGCGCGCGTCGACCGAGACGGCGCGTGCCAGGGCCACCATCTGCTGGGCGCCGACGCCGAGTTCGCGCAGCGGACGGCGTACGTCGACACGGACGCCGAGGCCCCGCAGGGCCTCGTCGGCCTCGCGGTGCATCCGCCGGAAGTCGATCAGGCCCAGGCGTCCGCGCGGCTCCCGGCCGAGGAACAGGTTGCGGGCCACGCTCATCAGGGGGACGAGGTTGACCTCCTGGTAGATGGTGGAGATGCCCGCGTGCTGCGCTTCGAGCGGGGTGGCGAACCGTGCCGGGCGGCCGTCGTACGTCAGGTCGCCCGCGTCCGGCCCGTACACCCCCGTCAGGACCTTGATGAGCGTGGACTTGCCCGCGCCGTTCTCGCCGATCAGGGCGTGCACCTCGCCCGCGCGGGCCGTGAAGTCGACCGCGTCCAGGGCGCGGACGCCGGGGAACGTCTTGGTCAGGCCGGTGACCGACAACATGTCAGTAGGCCTTGCCGAGGTCGGACTCGGCGTTCTTCCCGGTGTACGCGTTGTCCTTGATGACGATGTCCTGCGCCACCTTCCGGCCCTTGGTGAACGTGTCAAGGGTCTGGAAGGCGAGCGGTCCGAACCGCGGGTTGGACTCGACGACGCCGTCGATCCAGCCGTCGACGATGCCCCGTACCGCGCCCTTCGTGCCGTCGATCGTCACGATCTTCACGGCGCCGGCCTTCTTGCCCGCCCCCTTGAGGGCGTTGACGGCGCCGAGCCCCATCTCGTCGTTCTCCGCGTAGATCCCGGTGATGTCGGGCTTGGACTGGATGAGCTGCTCGGTGACCTGCTGGCCCTTCTCGCGCGCGAACTCGCCGGTCTGCTTGAAGACGACCTTGAGCTCCGGGGCCTTCTCCTTGATGCGGTCCTCGAAGCCCTTGGTGCGCTCGGTGGTGACGTTGTTGCCCGCGGCGCCGAGCAGGATCGCGATCTTGCCCTTGCCGCCCGTCGTCTCGATCATCCGGTCCGCGGCCCGCTTGCCCTGTTCGACGAAGTCGGAGCCGATGAAGCTCACGTAGTCCTTGCACGCGGTCGCGTTGATCTTGCGGTCGATGGTGACGATCGGGATGTGCTTGGCGCCGGCGGCACGCAGCACCGGCTCCCAGCCGTCGGAGTTGAGGGGTGCGATGACGAGGAGGTCGGCGCCCTTGGCGATGAGGTCCTGGACATCGCTGATCTGCTTGGAGAACTGCGACTGGGCGTTGGCGGTGAGGAGCTTGACGCCGCGCTTCTCCGCCTCGGCCCGGATGGACGCCGTCTCCGCGATGCGGAAGGGGTTCGCCTCCTTCTCGGACTGGGAGAAGCCGACGGTCGCCTCGGCCAGGTCCAGCTTCTTGCCGCCGTACGCGCCGATCGCGCAGGTCTTGCCGCCGCCCCCGCCGGTGGACATCGCCTCCTGCCCGGCGTCGCCCTGGTCCTGCGACGAGGCGCTGCCGCCGTCGGACGCGTCGTCCTCGGACTTCGCGCAGCCGGCGGTGAGGACGAGGCCCGCGGCGAGGCCGGCGGCGGCAAGGGTCCTGGCTGAGGTACGGCTGAGGAGTGTGGTCGGCTTCATGGAAGTCCCCAAACGGCACGGCCCCGGCACTGAGAGCGCTCACGGGAGAGACGGCACTTGCGGTCAACTCGGCTGTACGGGGAGCTTTTTACATCGTTGAAAGAGGGCTGTAAACCCTCCGCGCACTCTTCGCCGCACCGCGGGGGCCCGGCGACATGACACGGGCTCTCACCGCCGGCCCAGCGTGCTCTCCCGCTCCACCAGCCGGAAATCCGCGGTGAGTTCACGCCCGCCGAGCTCGTGCGGATGTGCCAGGCTGCGCAGCAGCGACTCCACCGCGAGACGGGCGATGGCCTGCTTGTCCGGCGCCACCGTGGTGAGCGTGACCGCCCCGAACTGGCCCTCCGCGATGTCGTCGAAACCGACCACCGCCACGTCCCACGGCACGCGCAGCCCGCGCTCGTGCAGCACCCGCATCGCGCCGATCGCCACCAGGTCGTTGTACGCGAACACCGCGTCGGGCCGCACGCCCGCGTCCAGCATCCGCGCCATGGCCTTCGCCCCGTCCCACCGGTCCCAGCCGCCGACCGGCCCCACCAGGCTCTCCGGCGCGGCGATCCCGGCCGCCGCCAGTTCCTCGCGCCAGCCCGCGAGGCGCAGGTGGGCGGGGCGGTTGGCGGAGTCCGTACGGGCGCCGAGGAACGCGATGTTGGTGCGGCCCCGGCCGATGAGGTGGCGCACCGCGGTGCGGCTCGCCGCGACGTTGTCGATCGCGATGTGGTCGTAGGGCAGGGCGTACTCGCGCTCGCCGAGCAGCACCAGCGGCACGTCGTCCTCGCGCCCCCGCAGGTCCTCCGACTCCAGCTCGATCGGGCTGAGGATCAGGCCGTCGATCACCCGGGCCCGGAAACCCTGGCTGACCAGGACCTCCTGCTCGCGCTCGCCGCGCGTGTGGTCGAGGAGCACGGTGAAATCGTGCTCGGCCGCGGCGTCGATGACGGCGCCCGCGAGCTCGGCGAAGTAGGGGTTGCCGAGCTCGGGGACGGCGAGCGCGATGATGCCGGTGCGGCCCTTCCTGAGGTGGCGGGCCGTCAGGTTGGGCCGGTAGCCGAGCTCGTCGATGGCCTCCTGCACGCGGGCCCGCATCGCCGGGGTGACGTGCTGATATTTGTTCACCACGTTCGAGACCGTCTTGATGGAGACGCCCGCGCGCTCCGCGACGTCCTTGAGGCTTACCCGCACTGCGTCTCCCCTGCGTCGGTGGCCGCCCCGGTCCTTCGAGGCGTGTGTCATGACCCTGGACAGCGCGCCGGAGCGCGTGCTGTCATGCCAACTGCCGTTCCTTCCAACGTTGTACAGATTCGTTGTACAGACTGCAGCGACGAGCCGCCACCCTTCCTCACCAAGGAGGATCCGTGCGCATCAGACGACATCCCGGAAGCCCCGGAAGCCCCGGAAGCCCCGGAAGCCCCGGACGACTCGGCCGACACCTCGCCCTGCTGCTCGCAGGGGCCCTCGGCATCGCGGGGCTGACCTCGGTCCCCGCCGCGACCGCCGTCGACGACCCCGTCGAGATCCACGGGCTCAAGGGGGAGTACTACACCCAATCCGCCCCAGGAGCCTTCGACTTCGACCAGCTCAAGGCGACCGGCCTCGACCCGAACATCGACTTCGGCAACCTGGAGCCCCGCCTCAAGGCCACCACCGGGCGCGCCGACGACGTCAGCGTCCGCTGGACCGGCCGGATCGTGCCCGAGAAGACCGGCGCCACCACTTTCTCGATGATCGGCGACAACGGCTTCCGCCTCTGGGTCGACGGCAAGCTCGCCATCGACCACTGGCAGGACGACTGGGACAAGGAACAGACGTCCCGGCCGGTCGAGTTGGAGGCCGGGAAGGCCTACGACATCAAGGTCGAGTACTTCGAGCACTACGGCGGCTCCAACCTGCGCCTGAAGTGGACCCAGCCCGGCGGCGAGAAGAAAGCCGTCCCGCGCTCCGCCCTGCGCATCCCCGCCGACTTCGACTACGACGGCGCCATCGACGCCACCGTGCTGAGGGACGGCCGCAGCCTCAAGCTCGACTTCGCCCAGCCGCTCACCGCACCGCCCGCCGGTCTCACCGACCACCTCGACGCCGTCATCGGCGGCGCCAAGTGGCCGCTCGGCACGGTCAAGGCCGACCCTGCCGACGACCGCAGCCTCCTCGTCGGTCTGAAGGAACCCGTCGTCGGCAAGAAGGGCGGCGACGCCCCCGGCCTCGCCGACATCCGCTACGACGGCAAGGGCGGCCTCAAGGGCGCGGACGGCAAGGCCGTCGGGCAGTTCTGGACCAGCGGGCCCAACCACTCCGAGTACGAGCTGCGCACCAAGTGGGCCGACGACGTCACGCCCGGCAACGCGCACCGCGAGTACCCGCGCCCGCAGCTGAAGCGCGACAACTGGCAGAACCTCAACGGCTCCTGGCAGTTCGCCGCCGCCGACGCGGGCGAGAAGCCCCCGGTCGGGAAGGAACTCAAGGAGAAGATCCTCGTCCCCTACCCGGTCGAGTCCCAGCTCTCCGGCATCGAACGGCACGAGGACCGCATGTGGTACCGCCGCACCTTCACCGTCCCCAAGGACTGGAGGATCGGCGACGGCAAGCGGCTCAACCTCAACTTCGGCGCCGTCGACTGGCACTCCGAGGTGTACGTCAACGGCCGCAAGGTCACCGAGCACAAGGGCGGCTACGACAAGTTCAGCGCCGACATCACCGACGCGCTGAAGCCTGGCCGCACCCAGGAACTGATCGTCGGCGTGTACGACCCGACCGACGCGGACGACGGCGCCAACCCGCCCGTCGGCAAGCAGCGCCTGGACCCCAACGGCATCTGGTACACCCCGTCCTCCGGCATCTGGCAGACGGTGTGGATGGAGCCGGTGGCCGCCGACCACGCGGACTCCCTCAAGATCACGCCGGACGTCAGGGGCGAACGGGTCGCCGTCGAGGCGCGCGGCGTGCGCGACGGGGTGCGGTTCACGGCCGCCGCGTACGAAGGCCACAAGAAGGTCGCCGAGGTCAGCGGGCGCACCGGACGGCCGCTCACGCTCAGGATCGTCGACCCGCGGCTGTGGTCACCGGACGACCCGTTCCTCTACGACCTGCGGGTGCGGGTCGGCAACGACCGCCTCACCAGCTACTTCGGCATGCGCTCCATCGCCGTCGAGAAGGTGAACGGCACCCCGCGCACCATGCTGAACGGCAAGCCCGCCTTCCTGATGGCCACGCTCGACCAGGGCTTCTGGCCGGACGGCCTGCACACCGCGCCGAGCGACGAGGCCCTCGCGTACGACCTGAAGGCGCACAAGGCGATGGGCTTCAACTCGGTCCGCAAGCACATCAAGGTCGAGCCCGACCGCTGGTTCTACTGGGCCGACAAGCTCGGGTTGCTCGTCTGGCAGGACATGCCCGCCATGGAGGCCGGGCGCACCCCGGACGCCGCGGCCCGCGCCCAGTACGAGCGCGAGCTGAAGCAGATGATCGACGAGCACGCGAGCAGCCCCTCGGTCGTCATGTGGGTCACCTTCAACGAAGGATGGGGCCAGTACGACGTGGGCCGCATCGCCGAACAGGCCAAGACCTGGGACCCCACACGCCTGGTCAACAACATGTCGGGGCTCAATCTCGGCGCCGACGGAGGCACCGGCGACCTCATGGACGAGCACGGCTACCCGAGTCCGGCCCTGCCGCCACGCCCCGACGGCCGAAGGGCCCTGGTGAGCGGCGAGTACGGCGGCCTCGGACTGGCGGTGCCCGGGCACGCCTGGGCCGTGCAGCAGAGCTACGTCGACGTGGACCCGGCGACGTACACCGACGACTACATCGCCAAGCTCGACGAAGTGCGCGCCCTCGCCTGCAAGGGGAACAACGGCGCCGTCTACACCCAGATCACCGATGTGGAAGGCGAGTTGAACGGGCTGCTCACCTACGACCGCAAGGTCGTCAAACCGGATGTGCGGCGGCTGAAGGCGGCGCACGAAGCGCTGATCCGTGACGCCTCGCAGGCCACGGTGCCGGGCTGCCCCGGCTCCTGAGCCCCAAGGACAGGAACTCACCGCATCTGACGCCGCACCAGTTCGTGCAGGCGCCCGCCCGTGTCGGCCAACAGCTGCGCGGGCGGGCCCTGTTGCACGATGCGGCCCTCCGCCATGACGACGACACGGTCGGCGTCCATGACGGTGGAGAGCCGGTGGGCGATCACGACGCGGGTGGCATTCAGGGCCCGGGTGCTGTCGATGACCGTGCGCTGCGTCTCGTTGTCTAGGGCGCTGGTCGCCTCGTCGAAGAAGAGGACGCGGGGGCGGCGGATCAGGGCCTGGGCGATCATCAGACGCTGGCGCTGGCCGCCGGAGACCGCGCCGCCGCCGGAGATCATCGTGTGCAGCCCCATCGGCATGCGCTTGATGTCCTCGGCGAGCCCGGCCATCGCGGCCGCCTCCCACGCCTCCTCCTGCGTGAACGACTCGGCGCCGCAGATGCAGTCGAGGATCGAGCCGGTGAGCGGCTGGGCATTCTGCAGGACCACGCCGCACTGGCGGCGCACCGCCGACTGGTCGAGGGCCGACAGGTCCTGGCCGTCGTAGAGCACGCTGCCCGAGACCGGCTCGTCGAAGCCGATCAGGAGGCGCAGGAGCGTCGACTTGCCGCAGCCGCTCGGTCCGACGACGGCCACGAACTCGCCCGGCCGGATCGCGAGCGACACGTCGTCGAGGACCAGCGGCCCGTCCTCGGCGTAGCGGAAGGACAGTCGGCGCGCCTCGATCCCGCCCCGCAGCTCGCCCGGCTGCGTGCTCCCCGCGCGCACCTCAGGCGCCTCGTCGAGCACGGGCTTGATCTGCTCGAACATCGGCAGTACCGCGGCCGCCGAGAGCAGCGCGCCGGTGAGCTGCGTGACGGACGTCAGGAGCATCGTCACCGCGGTGCTGAAGGTGAGAAACTCGCCCGCGGTCAGGCTGCCCCGGGCCGGGCCCGCGAGCAGCACGAACATGATGAGCGTGCAGAGCGGCAGATAGACGGAGTTCAGGACCGTCGTGACGTTCTTGATGCGGCCCGCCCGCCGCTGCAGCTCACGGCTGCGTGCGAACTCCCCCGCCCAGGCGGCGTACGCGAAGCTCTCCGCGCCGGCGACGCGGAGTTTCGGCAGCCCCCGCAGAGTCTGGAACGCCTGGTTGTTGAGTCTGTTGCCGAGCTCCACCAGGCGCCGCTGCCAGCGCAGTTCCCACAGCCCGAGGGTGAGGAACACGGCGGCGATGACGGCCAGCATCGCCAGGGCGGCCAGGGCCAGAGGGACGCTGTAGAGCAGCAGCAGGACCACATTCATCGCGCCGACCGAACCGGCCTGCAGGGTGACGGGGCCGATCCCCGAGAGGACCCGGCGGATCGCGCTGACGCCCATCGCCGCGCTCGCCAGCTCGCCGGTGGAGCGGGTGGCGAAGAAGCGGGTGGGCAGCCGCAGCAGCCGGTCCCAGACCGCCGGCTGGAGGGTGCTCTCCATGCGGCCCTCCATGCGCAGGACGGTGAGGTTCTGCAGGAGCATGAAGGCCGCGGAGACGATACTGGTGATCATGACGGCCAGGGAGACCTGGACGATGAGGCCCGTCTCGGCGTTCGGCACGAACACACCGAGCACCTGGCCCGTGGCGACGGGCACGAGCGCGCCGATCGCGACCGTTACCAGACCGGCGAGCACGAGGTTGCGCACGTCGGCGCCGGTGCCGCGCAGACTGAAGCGGAACAGCCGCCACGGCGTCAGGGGCCGGTCCGGCAGCGGCCGGTAGAACATCACACCCTGCGGCTCGAACTCGTCGGCGTTGGACGCGTCGACGCGGGCGCGCCGTCCGGACGTGGGGTGCACCGACTCGTAGCCGCCGCGCCGCCACAGCAGGGCGACCGGTGTGCCGCTGGCCGTACGGTGCCCGACCAGCGGACCCGCGTTCTCGCGCCACCAGCGGCCGTCGAGGCGGACGGCACGGGTGCGGATCCCCGAGGCCACCGCGACCTGCTCCACCGGGTCGATCCGGTCGCTCACCGCGCCGCCCTGCGCGGCACCGGACAGCGTGATGCCCGCCGCATCGGCGACCAGCCGGCAGGCGGCGTACGTCGCGTCGTGCCCGTCGCGGGACCCGGCGCGGCGCGAACCGCCCCTGCCCGCACGGCCGATGGAGGCGATCAGCGTCCGGTCGGCCTGTTCGCGGACGTTCTCACCCGCCTTGATCCCGGCCGCCGTACGGTCCTCGTGGGCCCGCTCCAGGCGTTCGATCCAGCGGTCGAGGGTGGCGAGCAGCCGGTACTGCTGATTGACCATCCGCTGCCACATCGCGGCGTCGACGAGCAGGTCGCCGGTGGCCTCCGCGCTGTAGGCGGACCCGTACTGCACGCTGCCCGGCGCCACCGGCATCCAGAGGATGTCGTCGTCGGCCACCACGTCGTCACCCATGGTGCGGCCGTCGAGGGGCGCCTCGAAGAGGACCCGGTGGCCGCGCCCGATGCCGAGCGCGAACGCGTGCTCCAGGAGGCTCAGGGACGCGTCCTGCGTGTCGTACTGGGAGGGGTACTGCTGTTCGTACGACCACGTGTCGCCGTAGTCGGGCCGGTAGAGCTCGCGCAGCGGGACGCGGCGCAGCTCGCAGCCCTGGAGGGGGCGGCCGACGAGGGTGTGCTGGGGCCCTTCGACCGGGCCGAGGAGCAGCGAGCCCGGTTCGAGGCGGCCGAGGTAGTGCCAGTGGCCCTGCTGCACGGCGTCCACCGCGAAGAGGTCGAGGGCGCCGGCCACGACGAGCCACAGCACCTGCGGGCCCTCCAGGTGCACGCTGCGCAGACCCGTGCAGTCGACGGGGGTGCCGAGCGCGCCGAAGGCGGCGCCGACCGCGTCGTGCGCGTACGGGGTGTGCTGCTCGGGTACCGACGTCACCTCAGTGCTCCTTGACCAGGTCGGCGTAGGGGCCACCGGCGGCGACGAGGTGTTCGTGGCGCCCGCGCTCCACGACCTTGCCGTGGTCGAGCACGACGATCTCGTCGCTGTCGCGCACGGTGCTCAGGCGGTGTGCGATGACGACACAGGCGCAGCCGCGGCGCCGCAGGTTGTCGATGATGACCTGCTCGGTCTCCGCGTCCAGGGCGCTGGTCACCTCGTCGAGCACGAGGATGCTCGGCCGGCGGACCAGGGCCCGGGCGATCTCCAGGCGCTGGCGCTGCCCGCCGGAGAAGTTCCGCCCGTCCTGCTCGACCCGGCCGTGGATGCCGCCGGGCCTGCGGGCCACGATGTCGTACAGGCAGGCGTCCTTGAGGGCGGTGACGACGGCGTCGTCGGGGATGGAGGGGTCCCACAGGGCGATGTTGTCGCGGATGGTGCCCTCGAAGAGGAAGACGTCCTGGTCCACGAAGGAGACCGAGGCGCAGAGCGCGCCGCGCGGGATGTCCTCCAGACGCTGCCCGTCGATGCGGATCGTGCCCTCCCACGGGCTGTAGAGGCCGGAGATCAGCCGGGACACGGTCGACTTGCCGCTGCCGGAGCCGCCGACGAGCGCCACCTGCTGCCCCGGCCCGACCGACAGGGAGAAGCCGGTCAGGAGCGGTTTGTCGAGGGGGCTGTAGCCGAAGGTGATGTCGTCGAGGGTGACGTGGCCGGTGAGGCGGCGCGTGCTGGCCGCCGGTTCGGGGCGGGAGTAGAGCGCGTCGACGGGGAAGTTCTCGACGTCTTTCAGGCGTGCGACGTCGGCGGCGAAGTCCTGGATGCGGCCCGCGACACCGTTGAGGCGGGTGATCGGCGCGGTGAAGCGGGTCACCAGTGCCTGGAAGGCCACGAGGAGTCCGATCGACAGATGCCCCTCCACCGCGCGCAGCCCGCCGATCCACAGGATCAACGCGCTGTTGAGGGTCGCGAGCGTCGGCGCGACGACCCCGAGCCAGGCGCTCGGGACGCCGAGGCGCTGCTGCTCCTCCAGGGTGGTGGCGTGCTGGCCGGCCCAGCGCCGGAAGTAGCCGTTCTCACCGCCGGTGGCCTTCATGGTCTCGATCAACTGCAGGCCGGTGTACGAGGTGTTGGTGAGCTTGGCGCTGTCGGCGCGCAGCTTCTGGGTGCCGATGGCCCGCAGCCGGATGACGATACGCATCGCCACGATGTTCATCAGCGCGATGCCGACGCCGACGAGGGTGAGCTCTGGATCGTAGGTCCACAGCAGGGCCGCGTAGAGGAGGACGACGACGCCGTCGACCCCGGCGGCCGTGAGGTCGCGGGCCAGTGTCTCGGCGACGGCGTCGTTGGAGGCGAGGCGCTGCACGAGGTCGGCGGGGGAGCGCTGGGCGTAGAACGTGACGGGCAGGCGCAGCAGATGGCGCAGGAAGCGGGCGCTGCCGAGGGTGGAGGAGATGATGCGGCCGCGCAGCAGGTTCGCCTGCTGGAGCCAGGTAAGGACCACGGTGAGCGCGACCATCGCACCCATCGAGGCGAACAGCGCGCCCAGGAGCGAGGTCTGGTGACCGACCAGGAAGAGATCGATGTACGTCCGGCTGAGCGCGGGCAGCGCGGCGCCGACCGCGACGAGCAGCAGGCTGGCCAGGAGCGCGGCGAACATCGTGCCGGTGGTGCCGCGCAGCCGCGCGGGCAGCGCCTTCAGAACGCCGGGCCTGCGGCCGCCCGGACGGAAGTCCGCACCCGGTTCGAGGACCAGGACGACCCCGGTGAAGCTGGTGTCGAAGTCCTCCGACGGCACGAAGCGGCGGCCCTTGTCCGGGTCGTTGATGTACACGCCCCGGCGGCCGAGGCGGCGCCCCATGCCGTCGTACACGACGTAGTGGTTGAACTCCCAGAAGAGGATCGCGGGCGCCTCGACCTCGGCGAGCGCGGCCGGTTCCATCTGCATGCCCTTGGCCGTGAGGCCGTAACCGCGGGCCGCCTTGAGGACGTTGCTGGCCCGTGAGCCGTCGCGGGAGACGCCGCACGCGATGCGCAGCTCCTCCAGGGGGACGTGCCGGCCGTGGTGGGCGAGGACCATGGCGAGGGCGGCGGCGCCGCACTCCACGGCCTCCATCTGCAGGACGGTGGGCGTGCGGACGGTGCCGGGCCGCCTGCCCTTGGACGCGGGGCGCGGCGCCGCCCTGCGGCGGCCGCGCTGCGGCGGCTCGGGGCGGTGCCTGCGGCGGCCGCCGGGCGGCGGCAGTTGCTGCTGGTGCGCAGGGGAGGGGTGCGGTGCGGTCACGGAAGCAGCCAATCGATCGGGTGCTGCTCGGCGAGGTGGAAGGCGCCGGCGGTCGGCGTCATGGAGTCGAGCGCGAAGGGCGGGCCGCCGGCGGTCGACCACGCGTAGCCGGACTTGGTGGCGGACGACTTCTCCAGTTGGACGAGGACGGCCACGGGAGGGCCGTCCTTCGTGAACCGTCCGGCCAGCTCCTTGTCGCCGAGGAAGCCGGTGATCTTCTGCCGGGACTGTGCGGCCCGGCCGATCGCCTTCACGCGGCCGCGCAGCGTTCCGTACTCCGCGGTGGGCACGGACTGGACGGTGAGATCCACCGACGCGCCGACGGGGACGGTTGCCGCGCTGTCGGCGGGTACGTAGAGCATCGCGAGGAGCGGGTCGCCGGTGCCCGCGACGCGTTCGACGGTCGCGACGTCGGCGCCGGTGGTGACGACCGTGCCGATCCTGGCGACGAGCGAGCTCACGCGCCCCGCGGCGATCGCGCGCACGACCTTGTCGCCCTGCTCCGTACGGACTTTGAGCACGGGAGCGCCCGCGGTGAGGCGCTTGCCCTCCTCGGCCAGAACACGGGTCACCTGGCCGGTGACGGGACTCTGCAGGACGTAACTGCCCTGGCCGTGCGTGAGGATTCCGGGCGCGCGGAGCGTGGCGGAGACCGAGCCGGTCACGGCCCAGACGCCCGCGGCGGCCATGACGACGAGGGTGACGGCGAGGACGAGCAGGCCCTGGGGGCGGGCGTAGCGCACCGGCAGGTCCAGTTCCTCGGGCGACTGCAGTTTGGACAGGGCCTGTTGGCGGAACTGCACGGAGCGCTTCCCTTACTGTGCCTACGGCGTCCGTGAGCCCCGGAACTGGATGTTCCGGGGCTCACGGATCAATGGTGTCTCAGGTGTCTCAGTGAGGTCGAGACTCAGAGACCGGCGACCGTGCTGGTGGCCAGGCCCGCGATGGGGGCCGTGTTCAGGCCGGTGGTGTCCTCGACGAGGCCGACGGCCGTGCCGACGGTGGAGGAGACCGGGGCGATCGAGTCGACGGCGCCGGTCACGGTGCCGACGGCGTTGGCGGAGAGGCCACCGGAGACGTTGTCGAGGTCGGCGTCGGAAATTTCGAGGGTCTCGACCTGGGGGACGTTGTTCATGGCGTGAGCTGCCCTTCTCATGAATGTTGCAAAGGTGTTTCCAACTCCGCGGAACCTGGGATGTGAATTCCGCGTCGGCCAGGATCAAAGCACGTTCGCAGCTCGGACATCCAATCGGCGAAGTGACCGTCCGCCGAGGTTGGGGAGGTGCATCACCGCTGCGTGCAGGCAGGTTCACCGCGTGATGGCAGCTCCTTCACAAGATTCACAGAAGGAAATCGGGGGCGTGCTGCGATTCCCTCCAACAAATCGGACACTCTGCGGCCGAAGTACCCGTCAGATGCACTCTGCATGGAAATTCGCGGGGCGTGCGCAACGAATAGCGTGACCGGACTGCGCATTCGATGTGCAGGTTTATCGAAGGCGGGTCCATTCGTGACCGAAGGGGACATCGGGGGGCAGACCTGCCGCAGGCCTGCCGCAGACCGGCCAGCTGTTAACGCTGTGTAACTTGGCCGTACTTGACCGTAGTTGCCCGGAACGATTGACTTCACGTTCGTCATCCCCCGCATCGTCATCCCCCGCATCGTCCTCGACGCGAGAGCGAGTCCGTGACTTCATCGTCTGTTCAGAGCTCTGACCTGCTCGTCCCTCTCGATCTGGCCTTCTGGAACATCGAGACCGCCGCACACCCCATGCATCTGGGCGCACTCGGCGTCTTCGAGGCCGACGGACCCGACGCGGCGGACCGGGCCGCCGAGCTCCTCGCGGCCCGCGCGACCGCCGTGCCCGGCCTACGCACGCGGATACGTCCCGTCTGGCTGCCCGTCGGCGGCGCGATACGCGTCCCGATGCCCGCGTTCGACCCGCTGGAGCACGTCCGGCTCGCGGCGCCCGCGGCGGACTTCCAGGCCGCGGCGGGCGAGCTCATGCGGCGACCGGTGGAGCGTGGGCGGCCGCCCTGGGAGGCCCACGTGCTGCCCGGCGCGGACGGCACGTCCTTCGCGGTCCTCTTCAAGTTCCACCACGCCCTCGCCGACGGGCTGCGCGCGCTGACGCTCGGCGCCGCCCTCCTCGACCCCGTAGACCTGCCCGCCTCCCGCGAGCGGCCCCCGGCCCCCACCCCCTCGCCGTGGTCCGCCCTGGACCCCCGCACCCTGCCGAGACGCCTGAGGGGCACCGCCGCCGCGGCGGGGCAGGCCCTCGGCATCGGCACCTCCCTCGCCCGCGCCACCCTGGGCGTACGCTCCTGCGCCGCGCTCACCTCCACCGCGACCGGCACCCGCCGCGCCGCGGGCGTCGTCCTCGACCTGGACGACGTGCACCAGGTGCGCAAGGCCGTGGGCGGCACCGTCAACGACGTACTGATCGCCGTGGTCGCGGGCGCCCTGCGCCGCTGGCTCGACGAGCGCGGCGACTGCAGTGAGGGAGTCGAGCCGCGCGCCCTGATCCCCGTCTCGCGCCGCCGCCCGCGCACCGCACAGCCCCCGGGGAACCGGCTCTCCGGATATCTGGTGCGCCTCCCCGTCGGTCACGAGGACCCGCTGGTCAGGCTCCGCAGCGTGCGCACCGCCATGGACCGCAACAAAGAGGCGGGTCCCGAGCGGGGCGCGGGCGCCGTGGCGCTGCTCGCCGAGCACGTCCCGGCGCTCGGGCACCGCATCGGCGGCCCCGTCGTCGCCCAGGCCGCCCGGCTGCTCTTCGACATCCTCGTCACCAGCGTCCCGCTGCCCGACATCGGACTGCGGCTCGGCGGCTGCCGACTGGCCGAGGTCTACCCCTTCGCGCCGCTCGCCCAGGGGCAGTCGCTCGCCGTCGCCGTCTCCACATACAAGGGACGGGTGCACTACGGCCTGATCGCGGACGCCGCCGCCGTGCCCGACCTGGAGCTGCTCGCTCGGAGCCTGCGGGACGAGCTCGACGGCCTCGTGGCGGTGTGCGCACGGGAGGCGGGTTTGGTGACCGGGCCCGCCGCTACGTAAACTCCCTCTTTTGGAGCTTCCGCGGACGACCAGATGCGCCGTGGCACGGAATGACACGAGGACAGCGGCGATGACGGTGACAGACGAAGGCCACGAGGGCCCCGTCGAGTACGCGGCGTACGGACCCGGCATCGACCCGGACCGTCTCGCCGTCTGCCTCAGCGTGCTCGACGAGCTCGACAAACTCGACGTCGACCACCCGGACGCGATCGCCGTGCGCCGGGCCACGGCCGGGATCTACCGGACGGTGAAGCAGCGCCGCCGCCAGGAGCGCCGCGCCGCCAAGACCGCCCACGACAAGGCCGTCACCGAGGCCACCGCCACCGGCTCCGCCCAGCGCATCGACGACGAGACCGAGGGCCTGCTGCCCTCCTCGCAGACGGAGGAGGGCCGGATCGCGGGGATACTCCAGCGCCCGCGCTCCTGCTACACCTGCAAGACCCGGTACGTGGAAGTCGACTACTTCTACCACCAGCTCTGTCCCGACTGCGCCCGCCTGAACCGGACCAAGCGCGACGCCCGCGCCGACCTCACCGGCAAGCGCGCCCTGCTCACCGGCGGCCGCGCCAAGATCGGCATGTACATCGCGCTGCGCCTCCTCCGCGACGGCGCCCACACGACGATCACGACCCGGTTCCCCAAGGACGCCATCCGCCGCTTCAAGGCGATGGACGACTCGGCGGAGTGGCTGCACCGCCTGGAGGTCGTCGGCATCGACCTGCGCGACCCGGCCCAGTCCGTCGCCCTTGCCGAGCGGGTCGCCGCGGCGGGACCGCTCGACATCCTGATCAACAACGCGACGCAGACCGTGCGCCGCCTGCCGTCCGCCTACGCCGCCCTGGTCGACGGCGAGAGCGCGCCGCTGCCCGCCGGAGAGCTGCCCGCCCACTCCGTCATCGGCGCCTTCAACTCCGGCGCGGTGGACGGCCTTGCCGCGCTGCCCGTCGGCACCAGTGGCCTGGACGCGCAGCAGGTCGCCGACCTCGCCCTCGTCGCGGGCAACGCCAGTGTCGCCCGGCACCTCGACGGCACCGCCATCGACGCGGGCGGTCTGGTCCCGGACGTCGTGGACAGCAACACCTGGGTGCAGACCATCGAGCAGATCTCCCCCGTGGAGCTCCTCGAGACCCAACTGTGCAACTACACCTCGCCGTTCATCCTGATCAGCGCGTTGCGCCGGGCGATGGCCGACGCCGCGAAGAAGGCGCCGAGCGGCCGCGCCCACATCGTCAACGTCTCGGCGATGGAGGGCGTCTTCGGCCGCGGCTACAAGGGTGCGGGCCACCCGAACACGAACGCCGCGAAGGCCGCGATGAACATGGTGACGCGGACCAGCGCCCAGGAGATGTTCCAGACCGACGGCATCCTCATGACCTCGGTCGACACCGGCTGGATCACCGACGAGCGCCCGCACTACGACAAGCTGCGCCTCGCCGAGGAGGGCTTCCACGCCCCGCTCGACCTGATCGACGGCGCCGCCCGCGTCTACGACCCGGTCGTGCGCGGCGAGTCGGGCGACGACGTGTACGGCGTCTTCCTGAAGGACTACGAGCCCGGCAAGTGGTAGCAGCGCCCGGCCGCACCCGGTGATCACCGAATGTCGGGGCCCGTCGTACGCAGGCGCTCGTGCACCGCGTACGACGGGCCCTTCGCCATGGACGCCGCACGCACCCGCGTACCCCCGTCGACCAGCAGGTCGGCGCCGGTGATCCAGCGGGCGGCGTCCGAGACCAGCCAGGCCACCGCCCGCGCCACGTCGTCGGGCTCCCCGATGCGGCCGAGCGGGAGCCCCGCCGCCACCTGCTCCTGCGACCCCGCCCAGACGAAACGCGCCATGTCGGTGCGGACGAGGCCGGGGGAGACGGAGTTGACCCGCCCGGCCGGGGCGAGTTCGCCCGCGAGCTGACGGGTGAGGTGCAGCAGCGCGGCCTTGCTCGTGCCGTACGCGCCGACGTTCGGGCCCACGTGCTCGGCGCCCTCCGTGCAGATGTTGACGATCGCGCCGCCGTGCTCCGCCAGCCAGGCACGCCAGGCGAGTTGGGTCAGGCGCAGGGCCGCGTCGACGTTGACGGCGAAGGCGGTGCGCCACACGTCGGGATCGGCGTCCATCAGTGGACCGTAGGGGGCGTTCGTCGCGGCGTTGTTCACCAGGACGTCGATCCGGCCCAGCTCCCGCATCGCGAGGTCCACGCAGGCTTCGAGGTGCGCGGGATCGGCGACGTCGCCCGCACGGCCGACCGCTTTCACGCCAGTCGCTCGCAGTGCGTCCACGGCGGTCCGCACCCCGTCGGCGTCACGCGCCGTGACGACGAGCCGATGGCCCGCGGCCCCGAGCGCCTCGGCGACGGCGAACCCGATCCCACGGGAGCCGCCGGTCACCAACGCCACTGGCGAATGCTCCCTTTCGTGCCCCGCCTGGTCCGTCATTGTCCGGAATCAACCCCTGCCGTTGGAGCCCCATCGAGCGCGGGGCTGCTCATTTGGTTAACCTAGGGCGAACGGGTACCCATCAGGGAGCCACAAGCCTCCCTCGGCCGCCCGGGGACAGGCCGGTAATCACGGCCGCGGTCCCGCCAGAGAACGGCGCCACCGCGACCGAACTGCCCTGACCTTCCGTTACGCGACACAGAGGAGTGCGCGGTGACACCCGATCTGACGAAGCACGAAAAGCAGCCGGCCGAGGGCGGCGGCGAACGGGCCGGCAGGCCCGCGAAGCTCCGCAACCTGGAGGCATGGGCCAAGGCGGCCCCCATCCGTCTGGCCGGTTACGAGGACGACCTCGCCGAGCCGCACATCCTCCCGGGCATCGACTGACCCGGTACCGGTCCGGGATTCTCCCGATCGGCTTCGCCACGCGCCCCCGGCCTCTTCCCGAGGCAGGGGGCGCGGGTGTGTCATGCGGACAGGCATGGCGGATGCGGTGCGGTGCGGTGCCGAGCCTCGTTCGGGATTCATCCGATGACTCGGTCGGATGCGGTTGGGTCGGTGGGCTGCGGCGCGGGAGTGAGGCGCGCTGGATGGAGCCTTGCTGGACGGAGCAAATGTCCAAGCCTCCGTGGTGCACGATGCATTGACACCTCCGTGGGGACGCTTGAATCATCGGACCTCATGACCGCACTGCGTTCGCTTCCCGCCGCCGCTCCGCTCCGCTCCTCGTCGCGGCGCCGGTCCCGGCCGCCGGTGCCGCAGCGGAGCCGCCCGCCCCGGCGACATCGTGAAGGAGCGTGACGCTTCCCGCCCCCGAAGGAGATCGGCATCCCATGACCGTCAGCAGACGCCTCTTCATGGCCGCCGCCGTCACCACGGCCCTCACCGCGTCGAGCGCTTCGCTCGCCGCGGCCGCGGCCGGCCGCCCGTCCGACGGTGCAAAGCCGCCCCACCGTATCCGCATCGGCCCAACGGACACCCCCGAGATCCTCGTGGCCAAGGCATCCCGCGTCCGCCCCACCGCCCGTCAGATCGCCTGGCAGAAGCTGGAGCAGACCGCGTTCCTGCACTTCGGCGTCAACACCTTCACCGGGCTCGAATGGGGTACCGGCGACGAGGACCCGGACGTCTTCCAGCCGGCGGAACTCGACACCGACCAGTGGGCGCGAGCCCTGCGCGACGGCGGCTTCAAGCTCGCCATCCTCACTGTCAAACACCACGACGGCTTCGTGCTCTACCCCTCGCGGTACACCAAACACAGTGTGGCGAGCAGCAGTTGGCGGGGCGGAAAGGGCGATGTGCTGCGCTCCTTCACCGATTCGCTGCGGCGGTACGGCATCAAGGTCGGCGTCTACATTTCGCCCGCCGACGAGAACCAGTACCTCGACGGCGTCTACGCCAACGGGAGCGAACGCGCCACCCGCACCATCCCCACCCTCGTGCCCGGCGACGACCGGTCGGGCAGAGGCCGGCGCACCTTCGCCCTCGACGCCACCGACTACGGCGCCCACATGCTCAACCAGCTCTACGAGGTACTCACCGAGTACGGCCCGGTCGACGAGGTGTGGTTCGACGGGGCACAGGGCCGCATCCCGCCGGAGAAGGTGGAGACGTACGACTGGGACAGCTGGTACGCGCTGATCCGCGCCCTCGCCCCGGACGCCACGATGGCCGTGCGCGGGCCCGACGTCCGCTGGGTCGGCAACGAAGGCGGTCTGGCGCGCGAGAACGAGTGGAGCGTCGTCCCCGTCAAGGACTCCGGCAACGGCAGCATCGACTACGCCCTCAAGTACGACGCGCCCGACCAGGGCAGCCGCGAAGCGCTCGTCGAGGCGCGCTCCGTCGCCCAGTACCTGCAGTGGTGGCCCGCCGAGTGCGACGTGTCCATCAGGCCGGGGTGGTTCTACCACGAGGACGAACAACCCAAGAGCGTCGAGGAGTTGACGGACATCTGGTTCCGCTCGGTGGGGCGCAACTCCGTACTCCTGCTGAACATTCCGCCGGACCGGCGTGGTCGGCTCCCGGACGCGGACGTGGCACGGCTGCGCGAGTTCCGCGAGCGGATCCGCGGGGAACTGCCCCGGGACCTCACCCGCGGTGCCCGGATCCGGCACGACCGAGGCGCCGGCACGGTCACCGTGGACCTGGGCAGGGCCCGCGAGGTGGACCGGATCCGCCTCGCCGAGGACATCCGGCACGGGCAGCAGCTGGAGCACGCGGTCGTCGAGGCCCACACCGGCGACGGCTGGCGGACCGTGACCGAGGTGGACACGGCGGGCGCGAGCCGGGTTCTCACGCTGGCCGCTCCGGTGACGGCGCGGCGGTGGCGGCTGCGTGTGACGCGGTCACGGGACACGGTGCGGGTCGCGGAGTTCGGCCTCTACCGCTCGGAGGTGTGAGGGGACCCGGGTTGACATGCGGGTGGGCGAGGAGGTCGCGGTACCGGGTCGGGGCGGGTCGACGCGCCGAGATTCGCCCCGATGACCAGGAGTAGGCCGTCGGCGCGGACGAAGCCGAGCGGCGTGGGTCGCGGACCAGAGGGTCCAGGTCCACCGCTGGCTGCCCGGGCAGTTGACGCTTGGGCAGAGGTCGTCGACCGCCGCCGGGAGGCGCTGCCGCTCAGCTCCTGACGGGCCCCGTGCTCTCCCGTTCGATGAGCCGCGGCAGCGGCACCTGGACCGTGGCGGCCGGGCCGTCGTCGAGGAGGGCGAGGAGCTCGCGGGCCGCCGTGCGGCCGAACGACACCGTGTCCCGGGACAGGGCCGTCAGCCACGGATGCACCATCCGGCAGAGCGCCGAGTCCTCCCAGGCGACGACCGAGACGTCGCCCGGGATCGTGAAGCCCAGGGAGCTCGCGGCGGCGACGCCGGCCACGGCCATCACGTCGTTGTCGTACACGAGAGCAGTCGGCGGCTCGGCGGATTCCAGGACCCGCCGGGTCGCGGCGGCGCCCTCCGCGTCCGAGTAGTCCGTCGTCACCGAACGCACCCCCGATAGGCCCCGGTTCGCCGCCTCGGCGCGCAGGGTGCGGATACGGCGCTCGGTGTGCGCCAGCCCCTCCATGCCCGCGACGTGCACGATGCGGCGGTGTCCCAGCGCGTGCAGATGGCCGACGACCGACGCCATCGCGCCCGCGTCGTCCGCCCACACCGTGGAAAGGCCCGGGTGCCCGGCGTCCGGGTCGGGCACGCCGCCCGTCACCACCGCGGGGAGCCCGAGCTCGTCCAGGAGGGCGGGGCGCGGGTCGTCCGTGCGCGGGTCCACGACCAGGACCCCGTCCACCCGGTGCTCGGCCCACCAGTGGCGGTAGACCGCGCACTCGGCGGCCACGTCCTCCACCACCTGGAACAGCAGACCCAAGTGCCGCTCCGCGAGCACTTCCTGGATGCCCGAGATCAGCTGCAGGAAGAACGAGTCGATGCCCAGCGTCGCCGCCGGACGCGCCACCACGAGGCCCACTGTCGCCGAACCCTCGCCGGACAGGGCGCGCGCCGCCGTGCTGGGCCGCCAGCCCAGCTGCTCCGCGACCCTGCGGACCCGGTCGCGGGTGACCTCGGAGACGCCGGGCCGGTCGTTGAGCGCGAAGGAGACGGCGCTCTCGGAGACCCCGGCGCGACGCGCGATGTCCTTCATGGTCGGCCGGCGTGCCGGTGACCGCTTGCCTTGCACCCGTTGCCCCTTTCCTGGCTCACGGAGACTAATGCGCTTGAGCTGTTCGACCCTAAAGCGCATTAGTCATCCACCGCAAGACTCTCAACCTGCCGTCCTGACCTGGGTGTTGTCCGGAGGATCGACCGATCTTGGAATTGTTTTCCACGAATCCATTGACTTTGCGCCACGACTCCATGCAGGGTCTGCCTCGGCGTGGATTGCCCGGCTCGGACGGTCGCAGTCACCGCCGTCTCACGCTGGGCCGAGCAAAGGAGCCGTTTCACCGTGCGTATCTCCCGTATCCCCCGCAGAGCGGTCGCCGCAGGCGCCGTCCTCGCCGTCCTGCTGCCGCTGAGCGCCTGTGGCGACGGCGATGACGGCGGCGGTTCCCAGGACGCGTCCGGGAAGATCGAAGGCAAGATCACCTTCCAGACCTGGAATCTCAAGGCGAACTTCAAGCCGTACTTCGAGGGCCTGGTCGACGAGTTCGAGAAGAAGTATCCCGGCACCGAGGTGCACTGGGTCGACCAGCCGGGCGAGGGCTACGCCGACAAGATCAGCGCGGACGCCGCCGCGGGGACCCTGCCCGACGTCGTCAACGTCTCGCCCGACCTGGTCGCCCCGCTCGCCAAGGCGGGCCTCGCCCTCGACCTCGGCAAGGCCGCGGGCAAGTACGAGAAGGAGTACCTCCCCGGAGCCTGGAAGAGCCACCAGATACCGGGCATGGACGGCACGTACGCCTTCCCCTGGTACCTCAACACCGGGCCGCTCTTCTACAACAAGCGCCTCTTCAAGGACGCGGGCCTCGACGAGAACAAGCCCCCGAAGACGTACGACCAGCTCTTCGACCAGGCGCTGCAGCTGGCCGAGAAGAGCGATGGCAAGGTCGCCACGCTCGCCAACGTGCCCACCGTCGAGGACTTCGGGCGGTACGGCGTGCCGCTCATGAACAAGGAAGGCACCGGCTTCACCTTCAACGACGCCAAGGGTGTCGAACTCCTCACCAAGTACAAGAAGTTGTACGACGCCAAGGCGCTCGACGGGCAGGCGCTGACAGCGACCCCGGAGTCGACGGGCAAGAAGTTCCTCACCGAGTCCGTGGCGATGAACCCCGGCAGCGCCCTGGACCTGGAGAAGTTCAAGAAGGAGGCGCCGAACCTCTACAAGAACATCGGCATCACCCCGCAGATCAGCAGCACCGGCAAGGACAACATGTACGTGATGGGCGTGATGGTGAACGCCCGCACCAAGCAGACTCCGGCCGCCGTCGCCTTCGCGCACTTCGTCACCGACGCCCAGCACCAGATGTCGTTCGCCAAGAAGGTCGCGATCTTCCCCAGCACCAAGGGCTCCCTCGACGACCCGTACTTCACCGAGCAGGACGGCAAGGAGGAGACGCGGGTCCGCATCGCCGCCGCGAAGTCCATCAAGACCGCGGTGAACTACACGCCGGTGATGTTCAGCGAGCAGATGAAGGTCGAGCTGCGCAACAACGTCGCCAAGGCGCTGCAGGGCAAGGAGAGCCCGAAGGACGCGCTTGACAACGCTGTCAAGAACTGCGACCGACTGCTGCAGCAGAGCTGAGCCGAACGCAGGGCTCGGCGCGGAGCCGAACGCCGAGCCGACCGGCGCAGCGCCGAGCTGAGCCGTGCCGAGCCACGACCCGGGAACACCAGCCATGAAGAGCCCCACCGCCGACAAGGCGACCTCGTCCGACACAAGTACCGCGGGCCCGGCACTCAAGGGCCGGCCCGCCGACGCCCGACGCGGCGCGGGCGGCACCCGCATCCGGCGTCAACTGCCCACCAGTCCCTGGCTGTTCGCCGCTCCCGGGCTCGTGATCGTCGCCGTCTTCATCCTCTATCCGTTCATCAGCACGCTCAACAACTCCTTCACGGACAAACGGACGCTGATCCCCGGCGAGTACGTCGGCTTCGCCAACTTCTCGGAGCTGCTGCACGACGACATGTTCTGGATCGGCCTGCGCAACAGCACGATCTACGTCCTCGGGGTCGTCCCCGCGCTCGTCCTGCTGCCCCTGCTGCTCGCGATGCTCGTCCAGAAGCACATCCCCGGCATCACCTTCTTCCGGTCCGCCTTCTACACCCCGGTGGTCGCCTCGATCGTCGTCGTCGGCCTCATCTGGGTCTGGATGCTCGACGAACGCGGCCTGGTCAACGCGGTCCTCGAAGCGGTGGGCGTCGGCAAGGCCGGCTTCCTCAGCGACCAGTGGCTGCTGCTGTTCAGCGCCATGGCCGTCACCATCTGGAAGGGCCTCGGCTACTACATGATCATTTATCTCGCGGCGCTCGCCAACGTACCGCGCGAGCTCCACGAGGCGGCGGCGGTCGACGGCGCGGGAGCGGTGCGCCGCTTCTTCACCGTCACCGTGCCCGCCGTGCGCTCCACCATGGTCCTGGTGGGCGCGCTCTCCTCGGTGGCCGCCTTCAAGGTGTTCTCCGAGGTCTATCTGATGGCGGGACCCACCGGAGGCCCGGCAGGCGAGGACACCACCCTCGTGATGCTGGTGCAGCGCGTCGGGACCGGCCTGACCGGACGGGTCGGCTACGCCTCGGCGATCTCGGTCGTCGTCTTCGTCGTCACCGTCGCGCTGATGCTGCTCGTGCTGCGGGCGGACCGCAAGGAGGACGCGTGACCACCACCGAGCAGATCCCCCCGACGGCCACGGAACGCGCCGCGCGTCCCAGGCCCCGACGGCGCATCACCGACGAGAACGGCCGCCGGATGCCCGTATGGGAGATCGTCCTGCGCTACGGACTCCTGCTCGCCGTACTGGCGTTGATGATCGGTCCGTTCCTCTGGCAGCTGTCCACGTCCCTGAAGGGACCGCACGAGGACATCTTCAGCTCCCCGCCGAAGTTCCTGCCCTCCGACCCGACCTTCCACAACTACGAGCGGGTCGCCGACACCATCCCCGTCTGGGACTACGCGCTCAACTCCCTGAAGGTGGCCGCCGCCAACGTCGTCACCAACTGCGTCGGCGCCACGCTCGCGGGCTACGCCCTGGCCCGCCTGCGCTACCGCGGCCGCAAGGCGGCCACGGTCGTGTTCATCCTGGCCATGCTGGTGCCCGTCGAGGGCATCATCATCGCCCAGTTCACGACCATGCGTGAGCTCGGTCTGAACAACACCCTCATCGGTGTGCTGCTGCCCGGCTGCGTCTCCGCGCTGAACGTGCTGCTGATGCGCAACGCCTTCCTCAACGTGCCCTACGAGATCGAGGAAGCCGCCTTCGTGGACGGCGCGAACGTCTGGCAGCGTTTCCTGCGCATCGCGCTGCCCGCCGTCAAGGGGACCCTCGCGGTCGTCGCGATCTTCGCCTTCATGGGCGCCTGGGACGACTTCCTGTGGCCCCTGATCGTGCTCAGCGACCCCGACCGGTTCACGCTCACCATCGGCCTCAACTATCTGCACGGCACGTTCGCCAACGACGAGCGCCTCGTCGCCGCGGGCACGGTCATCGCCGTGCTGCCGCTGATCGTCCTCTTCGCCTGTCTGCAGCGGTACTTCTTCCGCGGGGTCGGCGAGGGCGCAGTCAAGGGCTGAGCGACGCCTTCCCGCACTCCCAGAACCAGGATCCGCATTTGCCTTCCGCATCGCCTTCCGCACTGCCCCTCGCGGCGCCCTCGGGCGCGCCGCGCTTCGGCGTCAACTACACCCCGGCGCAAGGGTGGTTCCACCACTGGCTCGACTTCGACCTCGACGCCGTACGCGCCGACCTCGACGCCATCGCCGCGCTCGGCCTCGACCACATCCGGGTCTTCCCGATCTGGCCGTACTTCCAGCCCAACCGGACCCTGATTCGCCCGCGCGCCGTCGACCAGCTGGTCCAGCTCGCCGACGCGGCCGCCGAGCGCGGCCTCGACGTCAACGTCGACGGCCTCCAGGGGCATCTGTCCAGTTTCGACTTCCTGCCCGCCTGGACCCAGACCTGGCACCGGCGCAACATCTTCACCGACCCCGACGTGGTCGCCGGGCAGGCCGCGTACCTGCGCACGCTCGCCGCCGCCCTCGCCGACCGGCCCAACTTCATCGGCATGACCATCGGGAACGAGATCAACCAGTTCTCGGCGGGCCCGCACCCCGACCCCGACCGCGTCACCGAGGAGCAGGCGGAGACCTGGCTGCGCACCGTCCTCGCCGCCTGCGAGGACGGCGCCCCCGGCAAGCTGCACCTGCACGCCGAGTACGACGCCGCCTGGTACCAGCACGACCAGCCCTTCACCCCGGCGCAGGCCGCCCGGCTCGGCGCGGTGACCGCCGTGCACTCCTGGGTCTTCAACGGCACGGCCCAGCGCCACGGGCGCACCGGTACGGCCACGCGCCACCACGCGGCGTACATGATCGAGCTGTCCAAGGCGTGGGCGCTCGATCCGGGCCGGCCCGTCTGGCTGCAGGAGGTCGGCGCGCCCGCGCCGCTGATCCCCGCCGAGCACGCCGCCGCCTTCACCGAGGAGACGATCGCCGCCGCGCTCGACTGCCAGGACGTGTGGGGCGTGACGTGGTGGTGCTCCCACGATGTCTCGCGGGACCTCGCGGACTTCCCCGAGCTGGAGTACAGCCTCGGGCTTCTGACCAACGACGGGCAGGTCAAGCCCGCGGGCGCCGCGATCGCCCGCATCGCGAAGGAGTGGCGCGGACGCGACTACGCGCCGGCGCCCCGTACGACCGCGCTCGTCGTGGACGACGCCACGTCGCGGCGGCCTGAGTGTGCCCCCGGCGGGGCGGTCTTCGAGGCGTTCGCCCGTCTGGTGGCGGACGGCGTGCGGCCCACGGCGGTTCTGGCGAGCCGGGCCGCCGACGCGGAGCATCTCGCTGCGCGGGGCATCGCGGAGGTCGTGTCGCCGGAGGTGGTGAGCTAGGCCGGGACGTCGCACCGTAGATCGCGCTTCGCGCTCGTCCTAAAACGCCGGACGGGCTGACTATCCCTTGGGAGACCCCTCATGCATGACGACCGCACCTTGGTCGAAGCCCGCCTCAAGCGCGTTCTGGACGAGCGCATCAGGCCCGCCGTGTATCCCGCCTCCGTACCGCTCGACGTCGCCGTGTGGAACGCGCCGGGCGAGCCGGTGCCGGTCGCCGAAGGCCTTGCCGCCGAGCCGTCGCCGACCGCCGTCGGGGAGCGGTGGGGCGCGCCCTGGGGGACCAGCTGGTTCCGGGTGACCGGAACCGTGCCGAAGGAGTGGGCGGGCAGGAGCGTCGAGGCGATCCTCGACCTCGGCTTCGACGAGAACATGCCCGGCTTCCAGTGCGAGGGCCTCGTCTACCGCCCCGACGGCACCCCGGTGAAGGGCCTCAACCCGCGCAACCAGTGGGTGCGGATCGCCGCGCCCGCCGAGGGCGGCGAAGAGGTGCGGCTGCACGTCGAGGCCGCCTCCAACCCCGTCATCCTCGACTACCACCCCTTCCTGCCCACGCGGCTGGGCGACAAGGAGACCGCGGGCAGCGAGCCGCAGTACCGCCTGGAGCGCATGGACCTCGCCGTCTTCGACGAGACGGTGTGGCAGCTGGTGATCGACCTCGAAGTGCTCGGGGAGCTCATGCGGGAGCTGCCCGAGGACTCCGGGCGGCGCTACGACATCGTGCGCGCGGTGGGCCGGGCGCTCGACGCCGTCGACCTCCAAGACGTCAACGGGTCGGCCGCCGCGGCCCGCGCCTTGCTCGAAGGGGTGCTCACCACCCCCGCCGAGCCCTCCGCCCACCGCATCAGCGCCGTCGGCCACGCCCACATCGACTCCGCGTGGCTGTGGCCGCTGCGCGAGACGGTGCGCAAGGTGGCGCGTACGACGTCCAACATGACCGCGCTCATCGAGGACGAGCCGGACTTCGTCTTCGCCATGTCGCAGGCCCAGCAGTGGGCGTGGATCAAGGAGCACCGCCCCGAGGTGTGGGCGAAGGTCAAGAAGGCGGTCGCCGACGGGCGGTTCGTGCCCGCGGGCGGCATGTGGGTCGAGTCGGACACGAACATGCCGGGCTCGGAGGCGATGGCCCGTCAGTTCGTGCACGGCAAGCGCTTCTTCCTCGACGAGTTCGGCGTGGAGAACGACGAGGCGTGGCTGCCCGACACCTTCGGCTTCGCGGCGGGGCTCCCGCAGATCATCAAGGCGGCCGGCTCCAAGTGGCTGCTCACGCAGAAGATCTCCTGGTCACAGACCAACCGCTTCCCGCACCACACCTTCAACTGGGAAGGCATCGACGGCACCCGGATCTTCACGCACTTCCCGCCCGTCGACACCTACAACTGCTCGATGAAGGGCAGCGAGATCGCCCACGCGGCGAAGAACTTCAAGGACAAGGGCGTCGCCCGGCACTCGCTGGCGCCCACCGGCTGGGGTGACGGAGGCGGCGGCACCACCCGCGAGATGATCGCCAAGGCCGCGCGACTGCGGGACCTGGAGGGCTCGGCGACCGTCGAGTGGGAGACTCCCGCCGCCTTCTTCGAGAAGGCCGAGGCCGAGTACCCGAACGCGCCGGTCTGGGTCGGCGAGCTCTACCTCGAACTGCACCGCGCCACCCTCACCAGCCAGGCCGGCACCAAGCAGGGCAACCGGCGCAGCGAACACCTGCTGCGCGAGGCGGAGTTGTGGGCGGCCACCGCCGCCGTGCGGTTGGACGGCTTCACGTACCCCTACGAGCAGTTGGACCGCATCTGGAAGACGGTGCTGCTCCACCAGTTCCACGACATCCTGCCCGGTTCGTCGATCGCGTGGGTGCACCGCGAGGCCCGCGCGACCTACGCGTCGCTCGCCCAGGAGCTCAACGGCATCATCGACAAGGCCCAGCGCGCGCTCGCGGGCGAGGGCGCCGACGCGCTGGTCTTCAACTCCACGCCGCACACCCGGGACGGAGTCCCCGCGGGCGGCGCCCGGGCCGCCGCCGTCGACGGGGGTTCGACACGCGCCCCGCGCGAGGCGGGCGGTTTCGTCCTCGACAACGGCCTGCTGCGGGTGGAGGTCGACGGCCGCGGTCTCGTCGTCTCCGCGTACGACCTGCTCGCCGGCCGCGAGACCGTCGCGCCGGGCCGGGCGGCGAACCTGCCCCAGGTCCATGCCGACTTCCCGAACATGTGGGACGCGTGGGACGTCGACGAGTTCTACCGCAACACCGTCACCGACCTCACTGAGGCGGACGAGGTCGCGGCGGGCGAGGGCGCCTCGGTCCGGGTGGTGCGCACGTTCGGCGACTCGCGCCTCACCCAGGTCCTTACGCTGACGCCCGGCACCCAGCGCCTCGACATCGACACCGAGGTCGACTGGCACGAGACGGAGAAGTTCCTCAAGCTGGCCTTCCCGCTGGACATTCACGCGGAGCGGTACGCGTCGGAGACCCAGTTCGGCCACTTCTACCGCGCCACGCACACCAACACGAGCTGGGAGGCCGCCAAGTTCGAGGCGTGCAACCACCGCTTCGTGCACATCGAGGAGCCGGGCTGGGGCGTCGCGCTGGTCAACGACTCGACGTACGGGCACGACGTGACCCGCACGGTGCGCGAGGAGGACTCCGGTACGACCACCACGGTCCGCGTCTCGCTGCTGCGTGCCCCCCGCTTCCCCGACCCCGAGACCGACCAGGGAGTGCACCGCTTCCGGCACGCGCTGGTGCCGGGCGCGGCGATCGGCGACGCGGTGCGCGAGGGCTACCGCATCAACCTGCCCGAGCGCCGGGTCACCGGGCGTGCCGACGTGGCTCCGCTGGTGACGGTCGACAACGACGCGGTGGTCGTGACGGCGGTCAAGCTCGCCGACGACGGCAGCGGCGACGTGGTCGTCCGCTTCCACGAGGCCCACGGCGGCCGGGCGAAGGCCACGCTGACGGCCGGCTTCCCGGCGGGCTCGGTCGCGGTGACCGACCTCCTCGAGCGGCCGCTCGACGGGGTGGCGGCGCCGGAGCTCGTGGACGACGCCGTGCCGGTGACCCTGCGCCCGTTCGAGCTGGTGACCCTGCGGTTCACGCGGGCCTGAGGCCTCTCACCTGTCGGCCCGCAGCCACACGCGCAGCGGGCCGACGGGCGTGAACCCCTGACGGACGGCGGCGGCCAGGTCGTCGCCGCCCTCGTACCCGACGACGGGCACGCCCGGCCAGAGCCGGTCCGTGGCCGCCAGGCAGGAGCGCCAGGCAGCATCCAGGTCGTCGTCGGCGGCGAAGAGGTTGGAGATGCCGACGACATCGGCGCCGGGGTAGGCGATGGCACCCGCGGTGACGGGACCTGTGGCCGCGGACGCCAGGAATACCGCTCCGTCGTCGAGCAGCGCGGGCCGGAACAGTCCCGCGCTCTCCCCGGCACCGCTCCAAGCGGCCTCCCATGCGAGCAGCCGGTCGACGCCCCCTACCGGCTCCCATCCACCGGCGCGCCGCGGTGCGGGTTCCGTCGCGGGCCGGTGGATCCACTGCGCCTCGAAGAGCACCTCGAAGCCGACCGCGGACAGGTCAAGCACACCGAAGCTGTCCTTGACGGAGGCGCCGGGCGATGTGACGTCGATGCGGCCCGGTACGTCCCCGGGTGCCACGTCGGGCGAGAGCGTTACGGCGTCGGGGTAGAGCGGGGGAGTGCGCCGGGCGCTGGCCCACAGTCCTCCTTCGATCGCACCCGCCACTCCGTGGGAGCGGCAGACGGCGTCGCACCAGTCGGCGTTGTTGCGCGCGGCTGCCGCCGCAGCCCCGTCGGGGGCGTCACGAGGGTCGTTGATCACGGATGGATGGTGTCAGGGTCATCCGGATCGCGCCGCTGGTTTTCCTGACCCGCTCGTACGGGGTTCCGGCCGCCGATCGGGTGACGCCGTGAATGGGTCTCTGCCACGCTGGGGCCAGGCACTCAGACCGGGAGTCCCCATGGCCCATCGGCGCTCCGCAACAGCCCAGTGGCGAGAGGACCGCTTCAGGCAACTGCACGGCTATGTCGGTCAGTTGGTGACCGGCCTCGTCGGAAAGTCCCTGGAGGAGCACCGGGACCACCTGGCGGATCCCCGGGTGCCGCTGCTCACCAGGAGGGGCTGGATCCCGCGCGAACCGCTCCCGCTCGACGACGTTCAACTGCGTTACTCCGCGCCCCGGGTGGATCGCTTCGATGCCGCCAAGAGGCTGCTGGCGCCCTACTGGCCCACCGTCGAGGGGGCGACCGTCCCGACCTACTCCGCCGCGGTCGACGCGTACGCGAAGCCCTCGATGTTCTTCAACGCTCCTTCATTCCGCCTCTTCGGTCTCGACCCGTCGGTCCCCGACACGTCTCTGACCCTGACCATGGGCTCCTACTTCGACTGGTACGACACCGGCGAGGCGCTGGGGTACGAGGCCGCCAAGCGGTACGTGGAGACCGGGGGAGCCACGATCGTCGGTCCCTATCGCCAGTCGCTTGCGGATCCCTTCCACTTCGCGGGGCGCTGCGCGACACCCGGCGTGAACACCCTCACCATCCGCGCCTCGCGCCGTGGGCCCGTCTTCTACCTGCACCGGCGTACCTCGGTCGCCACCGCCCGGGGCACGGTGCACGTGGTGCCCGCGGGAGAGTTCCAGCCTTCCGGCGGCCCCCACAGCGGGCACACGACCGGCGGCGACGACCTGGACCTGCGCTCGACCATCATCCGCGAGTACGCCGAGGAACTTCTCGGAGCCCCGGACGTGAACGACCCGAGGACCCATGGCACGCCGGTCGACTTCACGGCGCAGCACGCAGATGTGGAATCCGCTCTGCGCGGCGGCGGCGCCCGGTGTCACTACCTCGGGTGCGGGCTCTACCCGCTCACCTGGAAGCCGGAGATCCTTACGGTCTGTGTCTTCGAGGAGCGTCTCTTCGACCGGGTCTTCGCCGCCATGGAGCGAGAGACGATGGAGGGCAGGCTGGAGGGCAGAGGCGGCCGCCTCCTGAGTGACGACGACCGCCTGCCCGGGACGCTCGACGCCATGCGGGGCGGGAAGAAGCGTCCGTACCAGGGGCTCCCGTTCGACCAGGAGACGGTGCAGACGTACGTGAACGACCCGACCACCCTGCCCGCCGCCCGCGCCTGTCTGGATCTGGCCTGGCGGCACCGGCAAGCCCTGCGGATCCGCACCCGCTGAACCGCCTGAGGACCCTGAGGACCCTGAGGACCCTGAGGACGAGGAGGAACCCATGGGGGACGAGTCGGACCGGGCCCGGCCCTGCTGGCTGCTCAGTGACTTCGCGGGCGTCCTTGCCCGGCACCAGCCGGAGGCCGACCGTCGCCGCATGGCAGCCGTGGCGGACGCCGAGTTCGCCCCGTTCTGGACCGCCTACTGGAGCGAGCGCGACGCATACGACACCGGGAGCGTCTCGCGCGACGAGTACTGGACGAAAGTCGCGGCCCGACTGGGCGCCGGGTGGTCTCCCTGCCGGATCGCCACTCTGGACGCACTGGACGTGGACAGCTGGCTGTATCCCGACCACGAGACGCTCTCGGTCGTCGGGGACGCGGTCGCGGCGGGAATGCGCCTCGCCGTGCTGTCCAACGCGCCGCTGTCGCTGGCCGCCGCCTTGCGGGGCCTGACCTGGCTGGCGCCGTTCGAGCACGTGATCTGCAGCAGCGAGATCCGTGCGGCGAAGCCGGGCGCGGACTGCTACCGGACGGCGCTGGGCGTCCTGGGAGCAGGCCCGGCAGATGTCGTCTTCGTCGACGATCGCGAGGCCAACGTGACGGGCGCCCGGGCGCTCGGGATCAGGTCTGTGCTCTTCTCCGGCGCGAGCGGCTTGAGCCGCGCTCTGTCCGTCTGACGGGCCAGGGGAAAGGGTGATCGCCCAGGTGGCGCTGCGGGGAGTTCTGCAACTCCCGTTGCCGCGCCAGGATTGAAGGATGGCCCGCCATGCCGGTCGGGGGTGTCGAACGCGCCAGAAAGCATGCGGCCAGCACCTGATCGAGGACGAGTCCCTGACTGTTCGCCAGATTCACGTCGCGCAGCCACGCCAGGGTGAGGTCGGCACCGGAGAAGCACGCGTGGTCCGGCTTCGCATGGTTGAACCAGGATTCGGTCAGCACTGCTTCCTCGAAGTGGGTGTGTTCCAGCACCGTCTCATCGAGCCGCGTGGTCACCAGCGTCGCCCTCGTCAGTACGGTCTCCCGCGCCGTCGCCTTGCTGAGCCAGGCGCCGGTGAGGTCGGCGCCGGTGAGGTCGGCCCGCGTCAGGTCGGCGCCGCCCAGCCACGCGTCCCTGAGATCCGCACCGGGCATCCGGGCTCCGGTCAGCCACGCTCCGCACAGGTCGGCCCAGCGGAGTCGAGGGCGGTTGCCGTCCTGGTCGGGCAGTAGTTCCAGTCCGGTCAGGTCGGTGTTGCGCAGGTCGATCCGGTTCTTCTCCACGTGTGCGGGCCTGCGGGCCAGAACGGTCACGGCGGCCGCGACGTCCTCCCGCACCGCCGAGGTGGCGGCCCGGTCGCGCCGGACCGGGGACTCCGTGCGCACGAACGCCGCCAGGACGCCGACCACGGTCTCGTGGTCCTGTTCCGACTCCCGCATCACGTGCTCGAGCGAGTACACGCCGCCCAGTCGTTCCATGAGATTCGCCGAGGCCAGCTGCGCCACGGCTTTGCCGTAGCGATCGGTCACCTGGCCGCGGCGGGAGAGGTAGTACGTGCGGATCGTGTACCCCAGGCCGGCCAGCCCGGCGATGGTCGTCGCGACGGTGAGCACGGTGCGGCGAACCTCGTCCAGCGCCTGTGGCCGCTGTCGGACCGGCAGGTCCCGCACCGTGTCGCCCGCGAGCAGCCAGGAGACCGGACCGAGAAGGAGCAGGCATGTGCCCAGCGATATGAGGACCGTGAGCGCGTACCTGAGCGCTCGTGGTCTCCAGTCGTAGCTCCGGTCCATGACCCATGACACCGCAACTTCCGAGCCCGCACCAGAGTTCAGGCACCCCTCTGCGGCGCCGTGCCCAGTCGCCTCTTCGGGAGAGCGGCTCGGCTACCCCTCAAGCTGCCCCCGCAGCCACTCCTCCACCTCTCCCACGTGCGCCGCCGCCGCGGCCCTGGCCGCCTCCGGGTCCCGCGCCACGAGTGCCCGGTGGATGCGGGCGTGTTCACGGCGGGTGCGCTCGAAGGCGTCCTCCTCCTGGTAGCCGCGCCACACCCGGGCGCGGAACGTGCGGGACGAGAGGCCCTCCAGTATCGCGGCCATCGTGTCGTTGCCCGCCGCGAGGGCGATGGTGCGGTGGAACGCCAGATCGTGGGAGAGGATCTCCTCCGGGTCGTCGGTGGCGTTCATGGCCTGCACGTGCTTCTCGACGTCGGCCAGTTGGTCCGGCGAGATGCGTGCGGCCGCCAGCGCCGTCGCGGTGGACTCCAGGACCCGGCGTACTTCCAGGAGCTCGACCAGGCGCGGCCCGCGGGACAGGTCCGCCACCACTCCGAAGGTCTCGAGGAGGTCGCCGGCCTCCAGCTGCGTGACGTAGATGCCGGAGCCGTGCCGGGCCTCCAGGACGCCGAGGACCGTCATCGCCCGGATCGCCTCCCGCATCGAGGAGCGCGATATGCCCAGCTGCGCCGCCAAGTCCCGTTCGGTGGGCAGGCGTTGGCCCGGCTCCAGGCGGCCCTCGCCGATCATCGCCTTGATCTGCTCGATGGCCCGCTGCGTCACGGTGCCCTTCTGCGGGGCGGACTGGTCTGGCTGGTCCACGTAACGCTCCTCCACTAGCCGAGTGCGCCGCAGTCTAGCCAGAGATGTGGTCCGACCACTACGGCCGGAAAGTGCGAAAAGTTGACGACGAGGGGTGTTGTGGGCGCCAAGTGGTCTGATAAATATTCGCGTCATCGGATCCTGGATTCCCCGTTCGATCTCCCTCGATGAGGAGCCGTCAAGATGGCCGGCAGGAATGTGCGCAACAGGTCCAGCAACAGGCCGAGGAACAGGCCAAGCAACAGGCCCGGCAGCAGGGGGACTTCGCGGGCGGTGCGCGCCGCCGCCGCGGCCGCCTGCGCGTCCCTCGTGCTCGCGGCGTGCGGCAGTACCAAGGACACCGCATCGCCCGGTGGCGGAGGCGGCGGGGAAGGCAGGGTCGGGGTGGTCCTGCCCCTGCTGACCTCGCCGTTCTGGCAGTCGTACAACGACTACGTGCCGAAGATGGCGAAGTCCGAGGACGTCGACGCGATGAAGACCGTCAACTCCAACAGTGACCCCTCGCAGCAGATCACCGACATCAACAACCAGCTCAACCAGGGTGTGAAGGGCCTCGTCGTCGCACCGCTCGACAGCGCCGCGATCTCCGCGGGCCTCGACCAGGCTGAACGCAAGGGCGTGCCCGTGGTCGCCGTGGACGTCGCGCCCGAGAAGGGCAAGGTCGCGATGGTGGTGCGGGCCAACAACGTGGCGTACGGCCAGAAGGCGTGCGACTACCTCGGCAAGCAGGTCAAGACCGGCGAGGTCGTCCAGATCATGGGCGACCTGGCCTCCGTCAACGGACGTGAGCGCTCCAAGGCGTTCCGCGACTGCGTCGAGAAGAGGTTCCCGAAGCTGAAGGTCCTGGAGATCCCCGCCAAGTGGGAGTCCGACACGGCCGCCTCCAAGCTCGACACGCTGCTCAACTCCCACCCCGGCCTCAAGGGCATCTACATGCAGGCGGGCGGCGTCTATCTCGCGCCCACCCTGCAGACCCTCAAGTCCAAGGGGCTGCTCAAGAAGCTGGGGGAGAAGGGGCACATCACCGTCGTCTCCAACGACGGCATCCCGCAGGAGTTCGACGCGATCCGCAAGGGCCAGATCGACGCCACCGTCTCGCAGCCCGCCGACGCCTACGCCAAGTACGGCATGTACTACATCAAGGCCGCGATGAACGGGAAGAAGTTCAAGCCGGGACCGACCGACCACGGCTCCGAGATCGTCGAGCTGCCCAGCGGCATCCTCGAGGACCAGCTGCCCGCCCCGCTGGTCACCAAGGACAACGTCGACGACTCCAAGCTGTGGGGCAACACGGTCACATGAGCGATCCGATGACCAAGCCCCCCGCGGACCGTACCGCTGCGCCGCCGCTCGTCGAGGCCTCCGGCATCGTCAAGCGGTACGGACCCACTGTCGCCCTGCGGGACGGCCGCCTGACCGTCCTGCCGGGCGAGTCGCACGCCCTCGTCGGCCGCAACGGCGCGGGCAAGTCCACCCTCGTCACCGTCCTCACCGGGCTCCAGGCACCCGACGAGGGCACCGTCCGCTTCGACGGCGAGCCCGCGCCGCCGCTCACCGACCGCGACGCCTGGCGCCACAAGGTGGCCTGCGTCTACCAGAAGCCCACCGTCGTCCCCGAACTGACCGTCGCCGAGAACCTCTTCATCAACCGGCAGCCCCAGGGCCGCGGCGGCCTCATCAGCTGGCGCAGACTGCGGGCCGAGGCCGCGGAGGTCCTCGGCACCTGGAACGTGCGCGTCGACCCCGCTGCCCGCACCGCCGACCTCAAGGTCGAGGACCGCCAAATGGTCGAGATCGCCCGGGCGTTGAGCTTCGGCGCGCGCTTCATCGTGCTCGACGAGCCGACCGCGCAGCTCGACAACCGCGAGATCGAGCGCCTCTTCACCCGCATGCGCGCGCTCCAGGAGTCCGGTGTCACCTTCCTGTTCATCTCGCACCACCTCCAGGAGGTGTACGAGGTGTGCCAGACCGTCACCGTGCTGCGCGACGCCCGCTGGATCACCAGCGCGCCCGTCGCCGAACTGCCGCGCGCGGCCCTGGTGGAGGCCATGGCAGGCGAGGTCATCGCCGAACAGGCCGAGGCGGAGCGGGCCGTGGCAAGGACCGGAGTCCCCGGCGACGCCCCCGTGCTGCTCGCCGTCGAGGGACTCACCAGCGAGTCCTACACCGACATCGACCTGACCGTCCGCAAGGGCGAGGTCGTCGGCCTCGCGGGATCCTCCGGCAGCGGCAAGATCAACCTCGCGGAGAGCCTCGCCGGACTGCACACCCCGACCGCCGGCACCGCCCGGCTCGACGGCGAGGAACTGCCATTCGGCGATGTGACGGCCGCCCTGCGCGCCGGAGTGGGCTGCGTCCCGCGCGACCGGCACGGCCAGGGCCTCGTCTTCGGCATGACCATCGGCGACAACGCCACCATGAGCGTCCTGGACCGGCTCGGCCGCCACGGCTTCGTCGGCACCGGCGCCAGGCGCCGCTTCGCCGACGACCTCATCGACCGGCTCGACATCCACGCCGAGGGGCCCGACCAGCCCGTGTCCGACCTCTCCGGGGGCAACGCCCAGAAGGTCGTCATGGCCCGCGCGCTCGCCTCCGATCCCCGCCTGCTCGTCCTCATCAACCCGACCGCGGGCGTCGACGTGAAGTCCAAGGAGTCCCTGCTCGCGCGCGTGGACCACGCCCGTGAGGACGGCACCGCGGTCCTCGTCGTCTCCGACGAACTGGACGACCTGCGCCGCTGCGACCGCGTCCTCGTCCTCTTCCACGGCCGCGTCGTCGCGGAGTACGAGGCGGGCTTCAACGACCACGAGCTGATCGCCGCCATCGAAGGAGTGGACCATGGCTGACCTGAAGGCCCCGTCGGCCTCGACCACGACTCCCGTGCGCCTGGGGCGCGACAAGGCGGCGGCGAAGACCGTGCTCCTTCGCCGCGCCCGCGAACTCGCCCTCTTACCGGCCCTGTTGCTGCTCATGGTGTTCGGCGCCCTGGTCAACGACACGTTCCTGACCGAGCGGAACCTCATCTCGGTCCTCGGCGCCTCCGCCGCCCTCGCGATGGTCGTCCTCGCCGAGTCGCTCGTCCTCATCACCGGCAAGTTCGACCTGTCCCTCGAGTCGGTCGTCGGCATCGCGCCCGCCGTCGGCGCGCTCCTCGTCCTGCCCGCCGCGCAGGCCGGATTCGGCACGGACCTGCCCGCGGTCGTGGGCATCCTCGCCATCGTGCTCGTCGGCGCGGTCATCGGCGCCTTCAACGGCGTCCTCGTCGTGAAGCTCAGGCTGAACGCGTTCATCGTGACGCTCGCCATGCTGATCGTGCTGCGCGGCCTGCTCGTCGGCGCCACCGAGGGCAAGACCCTCTTCGGCATGTCCGACGCCTTCTACACCCTTGCCACCACCACCTTCCTGAACATCCCCATGTCGGTGTGGCTCGCGGCGGCCGCCTTCGGCGTCGCGGGCTTCGTCCTCAAGTACCACCGTGTGGGCCGCGCCCTGTACGCGATCGGTGGCAACCCGGACGCGGCACGCGCCGCGGGCATCCGCGTCGACCGCGTCATGCTCGGCGTGTTCGTCGTCGCCGGCGCCCTCGCCGCGGTCGGCGGGCTCATGCAGACCGGCTACGTCGGCGCCATCAACGCCAACCAGGGCCAGAACATGATCTTCACCGTGTTCGCCGCCGCCGTCATCGGCGGCATCAGTCTCGACGGCGGCAAGGGCACCATGTCCGGCGCCCTCACCGGCGTGCTGCTGCTCGGTGTCGTACAGAACCTGCTCACCCTCGCCCAGGTGCCGTCCTTCTGGATCCAGGCCATCTACGGCGGAATCATCCTGGTCGCCCTGATGATCGCGCGCGTCACCACGGGCCGCGCACAGGACTGACCTCCCGACGGTTCCCCGCGCCCCCGTTCCCTTCAGGAAAGGCCTCCTGTGTCCCCGACCCCCGCCCGCATCACCGCGGTCGACACCTACGACGTACGGTTCCCCACCTCGCGGGAGCTTGACGGGTCCGACGCGATGAACCCCGACCCCGACTACTCCGCCGCCTACGTGGTGCTGCGCACGGACGCCGGCGACGGCCTGGAAGGGCACGGCTTCACCTTCACCATCGGCCGCGGCAACGACGTCCAGGTCGCCGCGATCCAGTCCCTGCGCCACCACGTCATCGGCCGCCCGCTGGACGAGATCTGTGCCGACCCCGGCACGGTGAGCCGCGCCCTGACCGGCGACAGCCAGCTGCGCTGGCTCGGCCCCGAGAAGGGCGTGATGCACATGGCCATCGGCGCGGTCGTCAACGCCACCTGGGACCTCGCGGCCAAGCGCGCGGAGCAGCCGCTGTGGCGGCTGCTCGCCGATGCCACGCCCGAATGGCTCGTCTCCCAGGTCGACTTCCGCTACATCGCCGACGCCCTCACCCCCGACGAGGCCCTCGGCCTGCTGCGGGACGGACGGGTGGGGGCGGCGGAGCGCACGGCCCGCCTCATCGAGCGGGGCTTCCCCGGCTACACCACCTCGCCCGGCTGGCTCGGCTACAGCGACGAGAAGCTCACCCGGCTCGCCAGGCAGGCCGTCGCCGACGGCTTCACCCAGATCAAGCTGAAGGTCGGCGCGGACCTCGCCGACGACATCCGCCGCTGCCGCACCGCCCGCGAGGCGATCGGCCCGGACATCCGCATGGCCGTCGACGCCAACCAGCGCTGGAACGTCGACGAGGCGGTGCGCTGGACCCGCGCGCTCGCCGAGTTCGACCCCTACTGGGTCGAGGAGCCCACCAGCCCCGACGACGTCCTCGGCCACGCCGCGATCCGCACCGCCGTCGCTCCGGTCAAGGTCGCCACCGGCGAACACGTACAGAACCGCATCGTCTTCAAACAGCTCCTCCAGGCCCGCGCCATCGACATCCTCCAGCTCGACGCGGCACGGGTCGGCGGAGTCAACGAGAACCTCGCGATCCTGCTGCTCGCCGCCAAGTTCGGCGTCCCGGTCTGCCCGCACGCGGGCGGTGTCGGCCTGTGCGAGCTCGTCCAGCACCTGTCGATGTTCGACTACGTGGCGCTCGCGGGCACCACCGAGAACCGCGTCATCGAGTACGTCGACCACCTCCACGAGCACTTCACCGACCCCGTCGTGCTGCGCGCGGGCCACTACACGGCCCCCACCGCACCCGGTTTCTCGGCGACCATGCGGGCCGAGTCCATCGCCGAATTCACCTATCCGGGCGGCACGTTCTGGGCCGCCGACCTCGCACAGGAGAAGGGAGCTACCGCATGACCGACTTCCAGGGGCTCGCGGCCCTCGTCACCGGCGGCGCCTCCGGCATCGGCCGGGCCACCGCCGAACTCCTCGCCGCGCGCGGCGCCCGGGTCGCCGTGCTCGACCTCGACCCGAGCGGCGTCGAGGAGCCCTTGCACCCGTACACCGCCGACGTCACCGACGACGCCTCCGTACGGGCGGCCGTCGCGGCGGCCGCCGCCGACCTCGGCGGGCTCGACGTACTGGTCAACAACGCGGGCATCGGCGCCCAGGGCACCGTCGAGGACAACGACGACGCCCAGTGGCACACCGTCCTGGACGTCAACGTCCTCGGTGTCGTCCGCACCACCCGCGCCGCCCTGCCCCACCTGCGCACGTCGTCGAGCGCGGCGATCGTGAACACCTGCTCCATAGCCGCGACCGCCGGTCTCCCGCAGCGTGCCCTGTACGCGGCGTCCAAAGGGGCAGTGCTCTCCCTCACCCTCGCGATGGCCGCCGACCACGTACGCGAGGGCATCCGCGTCAACTGCGTCAACCCCGGCACCGCCGACACCCCGTGGATCGGCCGCCTCCTGGACGCCGCCCCCGACCCCGCCGCCGAGCGGGCCGCGCTGGAAGCCCGGCAGCCCACCGGACGGCTCGTCACGGCGCACGAAGTCGCGGGCGCCATCGCCTACTTGGCGAGCCCGCTGTCCGGCGCCACCACCGGCACCGCGCTCGCCGTCGACGGCGGCATGCAGGGCCTGCGGCTCCGGCCTGTGACCCCGTGAGCGGCCTCCCGCGCCGCCCCCTCGGCCCCGGCGGCGTCGAGGTGACCGAGCTGTCCTTCGGCGCCGCCGGCCTCGGCAATCTCCATACGCCGATCACCGACGAACAGGCGGCCGCCGCCCTCGACCACGCCTGGGCCGCGGGCATCCGCTACTTCGACACCGCCCCGCACTACGGCCTCGGCCTCTCCGAGCGCAGGCTGGGCGAGGCACTGCGCGGCCGGGACCGCTCCTCGTACGTCATCTCGACGAAGGTCGGCAGGCTCCTGGAGCCCGCCGACGACGTCAGGGGCAACGACCTCGCCGACGGTGGCTTCGCGGTGCCGAGGACACACCACAGGGTCTGGGACTTCAGCGCGGACGGCGTGCGCCGCTCGATCGAGGCCAGCCTCACGCGGCTCGGCATCGACCGCGTGGACGTCGTCTTCCTGCACGACCCCGACCACCACGAGGAAGAGGCCTTCCGCGAGGGCTACCCGGCCCTGGAGAAACTGCGCTCCGAAGGCGTCGTCGGCGCGATAGGCGCGGGCATGAACCAGGCCGGGATGCTGACGCGCTTCGTCCGTGACACGGACGTCGACACCGTGCTCTGCGCCGGCCGCTACACCCTCCTCGACCACCAGGCCCTCACCGAGCTGCTTCCCGCGGCCGCCGAGCGGGGCGCCTCGATCGTCATCGGCGGCGTCTTCAACTCCGGCCTGCTCGCCGACCCCAGGCCGGGCGCGCGTTTCGACTACACCGAGGCGCCGCCCGGGCTGCTCGCGCGCGCCCAAGCCCTGCGGACCCTCGCCGAGCGGCACGGCACCACCCTGCGGGCCGCCGCCCTCGCCTTCCCCTTCGGCCACCCCGCGGTCGCCAGCGTCCTTGTCGGCATCCACGCGCCGGAGCAGGTCACCGACGCCGCCGCACAGTTCGCCGCCGACGTACCCGCCGACTTCTGGCGGGAGGCACGCGAGACCGGGCTCCTGCCCCCGGACGTGCCGGTGCCCCAAGAGGCCCGGGCAGACATACCGCAGGGCGTACGGGGAAGGGACCGGCTGTGAGAGTCGCGCTGCACACCAAGGTCCGCGCCGACCGCGTCGAGGAGTACGACGCCGCGCACCGCGAGGTGCCCGCCGAACTCACCACCGCGATCCGCGCCGCGGGCGCCACCTCCTGGACGATCTGGCGCAGCAGGACCGACCTGTTCCACGTCCTGGAGTGCGAGGACTACGCCCTGCTGCTCGCCGAGCTGGAGAAGCTGCCGGTCAACGTCGCCTGGCAGGCGCGGATGGCCGAGCTGCTCGACGTCGTCCACGACTACTCCGCCGACGGCGCGGAGGCCGGGCTGCCCGTGGTGTGGGAGCTGCCGTGACCGGGTCCGCCGGGACCGCGCCTGCCCTCGTCGACGCCCATCACCACGTGTGGGACCTGTCCGTGCGCGACCAGGAGTGGATCACCGGTGAGTCCCTCGCGGGGCTCCGCAGGAACTTCTCCCTGGCCGATCTCGCGCCCGAGGCCCGCGCCGCGGGCGTCACCGCCACTGTCCTCGTGCAGACGGTCACCGCCGCCGAGGAGACCTCGGAGCTGCTGGCCCTCGCGGCCGACAGCGAACTGGTCGCGGGGGTCGTGGGCTGGACCGACCTCACCCGCCCGGACGTGGCCGACACGCTGGCCGCGCTCCGCGAACTCCCGGGCGGACAGCGCTTGGCAGGCATCCGCCACCAGGTCCAGGAGGAACCCGACCCCGAGTGGCTGCTGCGCCCCGACGTCCGCAGAGGCCTCACGGCAGTCGCCGACGCGGGTCTCGTCTACGACCTCGTCGTCCTGCCCCACCAACTGCCCGCCTGCGCCAAGATCGCGGCCGAGCTGCCCGAACTCGTCTTCGTCCTGGACCACTTGGGCAAGCCGCCCATCGTCACGGGCGCCCTCGAACCCTGGGCCTCCGCGGTCCGCGCGCTCGCCGTCCGCCCCAACACGGTGTGCAAGCTCTCCGGCATGGTCACCGAGGCCGACCACAAGACGTGGACGGTGGACGACCTGCGGCCCTACGCGGACACCGTTCTCACCGCCTTCGGCCCGGGGCGGCTCATGTTCGGTTCCGACTGGCCGGTCAGCACGACGGCCGCGGCGTACGCCGAAGTTTTGGACGCGGCAAGGCTGTTGACCCGGTCGCTCGGCGCCGAGGAACGGGGCGAGGTCTTCGGCGGCACGGCCCGCCGCGTCTACGGGCTCTGGGCGGGCGGGGCGAGCCGCGTCGGCGGCAGGAACTCACGGACGTAACTACGCTCCCAGCAGGCGCCCGTCTCGCGCAGCTCCCGCCGACTCGTGTACCGGTAGCGGTAGAGCCGGGCGCGGATGTACGCGGGCGGCGCGCCGGGCGGGAACGGCGAATTCCGCAGCAGCCGCAGCGTGTCGCGGTCGCCGTCCAGGAGGCGCTCCACCAGCGGGCCGAACCACGACCCGGCATACGCGGGGGAGAGGCCCGCGAACCACATCATCCAGTCGAGCCGCAGGTGGTAGGGCGCGAACTGGCGCGGCCAGCGGCGTACGTCACCGGGCTTGCCCTTGAACTCGTAGGCGCGCCAGTCGGAGTCCTCGCGGGGCACCGTGTCCGCCGTGCCCTCGATGACGACCTCCTGGCGGACCCGGCTGACGCTCCCGAACGCGCCGTACGCGTTGACGAGGTGCAGCGGATCGAACGAGCGGTTCATGACCTGCCGCCGGGACAGCAGGTTGCGCACCGGGCGGTAGCTCAGCGCGAAGAGCCCCGCGGCGACGGCGGTGACGACCACCTCGTACCAGAGCGGCGGCCCCGCGGCCTCGGGCGCCGTGTGCCAGGGGGACAGGTCGAGTGCGGACACCGCGAGCACGATGGTGAGCCAGTTCAGCCACGCGAAGTTGCCGGATAGGACCAGCCACAGCTGGGTCACGATCATCAGGCAGGCCGCGCCCGTCGCCACCGGGCCGGGCGTGAACAGCAGGAAAGGGACGGCGAGTTGGGTCACGTGGTTGGCCACGACCTCCACCCGGTGCACGGGCCTGGGCAGATGGTGGAAGAACCAGCTCAGCGGTCCTGGCATCGGCTGCGTCTCGTGGTGGAAGTCCAGACAGGTGAGCGCGCGCCAGCACGCGTCCCCGCGCATCTTGATCAGCCCGGCGCCGAACTCGACGCGGAACAGCACCCACCGCAGGAGGAAGAGCACCAGGACGGGCGGCGCGACGCGGTCGTTGCCGAGGAAGACCGCGAGGAAGCCCACCTCCAGGAGGAGCGACTCCCAGCCGAAGCCGTACCAGGTCTGCCCCACGTTCACGATCGAGACGTACAGGGCCCACGGGGTCAGCCACAGCAGCATCGCGCCCCACAGCGGCAGCTGTCCGTCCAGACCGGCGAGCAGCGCCACCGCCACCCCGCACCCCGTCCACGCGCAGAGCGCGAAGAACCGGTCCGAGTAGTGCAGATGGAACAGGCTCGGCGCCCGCCGGAACGGCACCCGGGCGACGTACCGCGGCACCGGCAGCATCCCGCGCTCGCCGAGGAGCGCCCGGAACTGCAGGGCGGCCCCCAGGAACGCCACGAGATAGACCGCTGCCAGGGCCCGCTGGAAGATCAGCCGGCTCAGCCAGTACGCGTCCGCCGTGAACCACTCCACGGGCCCATTGTGCCGCTGGTCAGGGATTTCGGCAGTGACGCCGGGCGGGCGCCGGGGGCTCCCCGCCCGCTTGCGGGCCCGCCCGTAGCCCTGCAGACAATGGCGGAACGCCTCCGGAGGCCGGGGGCGCACGGCACGGCAACGGCGGGAGAACCGGTGCGCGCACCCACCAGGACCCACGCGATCGTCCTCGCGATATCCGCGGCCCTCGCGGTCGCGGGCTGTTCCGGCGACGGCGAGAAGAAGACGGCCGACGGCGGCGGCGGGCTTTTCCTGCAATCGGTGGCCGCCCACGGCCCCGACCCCTTCACCGACTCCACCGCGCAGGACGCCGGATCCCCGCCGCCCGTCACCCGTTCGCCGCAGCCGTCGCCCACCGGATCCGCGACACCGCAGGGCACCCGCTCCGTCTCGGGCGAGACCCCCGGGCTGTACGGCGGCACGCACTCCGTAGGCAGCTGCGACGTCGACCGGCAGGTGCGCTTCCTGACCGCGGACCGGACCAAGGCCGACGCCTTCGCGCGGGCCTCCGGCATCGGCCGGGCCGCCGTTCCCGACTACCTGCGGAACCTGACCTCCGTCGTCCTGCGGACCGACACGCGCGTCACCAACCACGGCTTCCGCGACGGCTCCGCGACAAACTTCCAGTCCGTCCTGCAGTCGGGCACGGCCGTCCTGGTCGACGACCGCGGACTGCCGAGGGTGCGCTGCGCGTGCGGGAACCCGCTGGGGCCGCCGGTCGCCTCGAAGAGCCCACCCCGCCACCACGGGAAGCCGTGGAGCGGCTACCGGCCCGCCCAGGTCGTCGTGGTGACTCCGGCGCCGCGGCCGATCACCGACATCACCATCGTGAACATCGTCGACAACACCTGGATCGAGCGGCAGACCGGCGACGAGCACGCCCGCAACGACCGCGCGACCGAGCCGCCGTCGCCCCCGGCGCCCACCCCCACTCCGACCACCCCGACTCCCACGACGCCCCCGCCCACGAGCCCGGACGGGACGGATCCGGACGAGAGCGGCCCCGGCGAGCAGGACCGCGACCGCAGCGGCGCCCCCGACCGGAGCCCCGACCCCGGCGACTCCTCGACCGACTGCCCCGCGCCGACCGGTACGCCCACCGACCCGTCCTCGCCGCTCCCGTCCGGCTGCCCCTCGTCGCCGGCGCCTCCGACAGACACGCTCCCGGCGCCGGACGAGCTCACCGAGGGCCCCTCCGAGGACGAGGACGGCCTCGTGCCGGACGACCCGTACCTGTCCGAGAACCCGTTCTCCGACAGCGACCCCGGCACGTTCGACACCTGACGCCTCCCCGCATGCGCACGCGCGGGGCTCCGCCTAGCGTGGGCCCATGGAGCACGACCCGGCGGGGCACTGCCGCTGCGGGCAGCCGGCCGGGGAGTCGGACGGCTGCTTCCTGGCGCTGCACGGGGCCGCGCTGCGCATGGGCCGCTTCGACTGGGACCTGCACACGGGCCGGATGACGATGGACGCCACCGCCCACGAGGTCTTCGACGTACGCCCCGACGAGTACGACGACCGGCCCGAGTCCCTCGCCTCCCGCGTCCCGGCCGTCGAGGCGCACCGCCTGGACCAGGCCGTGTCGCACGCCCTGAAGGACGGCAGCGAGACATACGGCGCGTACTTCCGGATCCGCTGCCGCACCGGCGCGCTGCGCTGGACGCACACCCAGGGCCGCATCGAACGGGACGCCACGGGCCGGCCGCACCGCATCGTGGGCCTCGTCAGGGACGCCACCCAGGAACTCGGCGACAGCCCGGCCGCGCTGCGCGAGCGCGCGGACGAGGAGGCCGACCGCCGCCGCACGACGAGCATCGTGCAGGGCACCACGGCGGCGCTGGCCCACGCCCGCACGGTCCGGGACGTCATCGACGTGCTCCGGGACGCCCACGGTCTCGCGCACCTGGGGGCGTCGAACCTCGTGATGGGGCTCGTCGAGGCCGGGCGGATCCGGCTCGTGGCGGAGGGCCCCGCGGGCAGCTTCGTCCCCGGCACCCGCCTCACGGGCGTCGACGAGGACTACCCGATGAGCGAGGTCGTCCGCACCCTCGCCCCGCGCTACATCGACACCGCGGACGACTTCGCTCAGTCCTACCCGCTGCTCTGGCCGCACATCGACGAGCTCGGCATCTCCGCCGCCGCGTATCTGCCGCTGATCGCGCAGGGCCGCGCCGTCGGCGTCCTCGGCCTCCTCTACCAGGACAAGACCGGCTTCACCACGGAGGAGCGCAACGTCCTGGTCGCGCTGGGCAGCAGCATCGCGCAGAGCCTGCAGCGCGCCATGTTCTACGAGCAGGAGAAGGACCTCGCCCAGGGCCTCCAGCAGGCCATGCTGCCGCGCAGCATCCCCGGCGTGCCCGGCGCGGAGATCGCCGTGCGGTACCGCTCGGCGGCGCTCGGCCGGGACATCGGTGGCGACTGGTACGACGTGATCCCGCTGCCCGGCAGCCGGGTCGGCGCCGTCATCGGCGACGTCCAGGGCCACGACACGCACGCGGCGGCCGTCATGGGCCAGCTCCGCATCGTGCTGCGCGCCTACGCCACCGAGGGCCACATGCCCGCCACCGTCATGGCCCGCGCCTCCGGCTTCCTGCACGAACTGGACACCGACCGCTTCGCGACCTGCCTGTACGCGGAGGCGGACCTGTCGACCGGGGTGGTGCAGTTCGTCCGGGCCGGCCACCTCGACCCGCTCGTCCAGCTCACCGACGGCTCCTGCCGCCGGGTGCCGGTGGCCGGCGGTCTGCCGCTCGGACTCTCCGCCGAGTTCGGGCAGCTCGACTATCCCGTCACCACCCTCGAACTCGACCCGGGCCAGACCCTGTTGCTCTGCACCGACGGCCTCGTGGAGGTGCCGGGCGCCGATCTGGACGACGGCATGCGGGCGCTGGCGGAGCTCGCCGCCGTCGGCCCCCGGGACCTGCAGCGGCTCGCCGACAGGCTCTGCGGCCTCATCGACGGCCGCGGCGGTGACGACGACGCCGCGCTGCTCCTGATGCGCCGTCGCATGCTCGACACGCCGCGCTCGGGCGGGCGCCTGCGCCAGCACGTCGCACCGAGCGACCCGGAGGCGCTCGCCGACGCCCGGCACATGATCAGGGCCGCGGTACGGGCCTGGGGCGCGGGCGATCGCGCGGACGAGATCGAGCTGGTCGCCGACGAGGTGATCACCAACGCCCTGATGCACACCGACGGCTCCGCGGTCGTGACCCTGCGCGTCCTGAGCGGCGCCGACCGCCGGCTGCGCGTCGACGTCGAGGACGCGTCGAGTGCCCTGCCGCGCCGCCGCGACGCGGGCGACTCCGGGGTGTCGGGCCGCGGTCTGCTCCTGGTGGACCGGCTCGCCGACGAGTGGGGCGTGGAGGCGCGCGGCAGTGGCAAGTGCGTGTGGTGCGAGTTCGTCGTGCCCTCCACGCAGACACGGGACTGAGGGAGAGAGATGCCTGAACTTCCTGAAGTCGAGGCCCTGAAGGACTTCCTGACGGAGCATCTGGTCGGCCGCGAGATCGTGCGGGTCCTGCCCGCCGCGATCAGCGTGCTCAAGACGTACGACCCGCCGCTCACCGCCCTCGAAGGGCGCACCGTCACCGGCGTGGAGCGGCACGGCAAGTTCCTGGACATCGACACCGGCGGCCCGCACCTGGTCACCCATCTCGCCCGCGCGGGCTGGCTGCGGTGGCACGACCGGCTCCCCGACGGCGTGCCGCGCCCCGGCAAGGGCCCGCTGGCGCTGCGCGTCGCCCTGGATACGGGGGCGGGCTTCGACCTCACGGAGGCGGGCACGCAGAAGCGCCTCGCGGTGTACGTCACCGAGTCGCCGGAGCAGCTCCCGGGCATCGCGCGCCTCGGGCCCGATCCACTGGCCGCCGACTTCGACGAGGAGCGGTTCGCGGGTCTCCTGGCGGGTGAACGGCGCCAGATCAAGGGGGCGTTGCGCGACCAGAGCCTCATCGCGGGCATCGGGAACGCCTACAGCGACGAGATCCTGCACGCGGCCCGCATGTCACCGTTCCGGCTCACGTCGAGCCTCACGAAGGAGGAAGTCCATGGGTTGCATGTGGCGCTGCTGGATACGCTGAACGGCGCGGTGGAGCGCTCGCGCGGGGTCGCGGCGGGCCGTCTCAAGGCGGAGAAGAAGGGCGGCCTGCGGGTGCACGGCCGTACCGGCGAGCCGTGTCCGGTGTGCGGCGACACGGTCCGTGAGGTCTCGTTCGCCGACTCCTCGCTGCAGTACTGCCCGACGTGCCAGACGGGCGGCAGGCTGCTCGCGGACCGGCGGATGTCCCGGCTGCTGAAGTAGCCCGCGCGCTCACCGGAACCGGATCCGGACCTGCCGCAGGAGCCGGTCCAGGAGGCCTGCGGAGGGCACGGCGAAGGGTTCCACGGCAGTCGGCGTCACGCGTGCGTACAGCTTCATCTGCCTCGTCAGGTTGTTGAGTTCGTGGCACGCGAGCAGACAGGTGGGGCAGTCCGGGAGGTGCTCCTCGAAGCGGGAGGTGTCCGCGGGGTCGAGAACACCGAGTGCGTAGGCGCCCGCGTCGCGGTGCCGCTCCAAGGAGCTCATGGCGTTCCTCGCCGTTCCGTGTCGGTGGGGGGTGCTGCTCGACCTCCGGTACGCAGGGAACCGCCGAATCATTCAAGGCCCGCGAGGGGCTCAGAACAGATGGATCGCCAGGTGCCCGAGCGGCAGCCCGAGGCGCCACGCCGGGGTCCACACCTTCGGCCCGTCCTCCTCGTCCGGCACGGCGCGGCCGGGCACCGCGTCCAGGTCGGGTGCGAGGAGCTCGGTCTCCTGCAGCCAGCGCCACGCGCGGTCGGCGAGCTCCAGGTCCGGCCGGGGCCCACCAGCGGCGACGGCTTCCGCCGTGAGCTGGGTGAGCCGCTCCCGGACCCAGTCCTGCCACGGCTGGCCGTACGCGGTCAGGGTCAGCCAGGTCTCCAGCTGTGAGACCACCCGGATCCCCGAGAGCTCGCCCCTGGTGTCCGACAGGAAGATCGTCAGCGCGAGGGCATCGCGTCCCGCCCGATACTCGAAGGAGGTGGGCGGCATCAGATCGCCGGTGCGCAGCAGTTCGTCGGCGATGTACTCGGCGTACAACCACGCCATGGGGACGGCCAGTTCGCCGCCCTGGGGGCCGTCGGTGTTTCCTCTGCTCTCGTGCCGCATCCACTCCGCCTTCCTCCGGTCCGTGTGCGTCACCGGCCTCTGGCCCCCCAATCCGGCACACGGTGAGGAACAGCCGATTACCCGAGAGGGGTGCCGAGCAAGGCGCTTTACGGAGCCTTGACCCGGCCTACGGTTTCACCGCAGGTGAGCCGCCCTGTGTTGTTCGCGTCACAGGCTGCTGCGTTTGACTCCGTTTCAGGGACTATGACGGCAATGATCCTTGATTTGATGTTATTTCCGTACATGTATTCGTGTGGCCGAATATCGTCCCAGCCACGGAGCTCGATCGATGACGCAGCGCGTACGGATCCCACGGCACACAAGAACCCCTTCCACCTCCCGAACCACCCGGCGGACGGGTCGTTCACGCCCCGCGACGGCAGCCGCGGCAGCCCTTCTGCTCGTGGGCATCGCGGGCGCCGCGGCGTGCTCGGCCCAGCCGCTGACGGGCGGCCAGCACTCCCCGACCGGCGGGGCCGCAGCCGGGTGGCGCCCCTTCACGCTCGTCGCCTCCGGCGACGTCCTGCCGCACGCCTCGATCATCCGCCAGGCCAACGCCGACGCGGACGGCGACGGCTACGACTTCGCGCCGATGCTCGCGGGCGCCAAGCCGGTCGTCTCCAAGGCCGATCTGGCGATCTGTCACATGGAGACGGTCTACGGAGCCGACGGCGACTACTCCGGCTACCCCAGCTTCAAGTCCCCGCCCCAGGTGGCCCGCGCCCTCAAGTCCACCGGGTACGACTCCTGCTCCACCGCCTCCAACCACACTCTTGACGACGGCGCGGCAGGAGTGCGACGCACCCTGGACGCGCTGGACAAGGCGGGCGTGAAACACGCGGGCTCGGCCCGTTCGGCCGCCGAGGACAAGAGCCCGGCCTGGCTGCGGGCGGGCGGCGCGAAGGTCGCCCAGCTCGCGTACACCTACGGCACGAACGGCTATCCGCTGCCGAAGGGCAAGCCGTGGACGGTCGACCTCATCGACCGCGACAAGATCGTCGCGGACGCCAGGGCAGCCCGGAAGGCGGGCGCCGACGTGGTGGTCGTCAGCCTGCACTGGGGCACGGAGTGGCAGGACGAGCCCGACCGCCAGCAGCTGCGGCTCGGCAAGCAGCTCACGGCCTCCCGCACGGGCGGGCGGCCCGACATCGACCTGCTGCTCGGCACGCACGCACACGTGCCGCAGGCCTACGAGAAGGTGAACGGCACCTGGGTCATCTACGGCATGGGCGACCAGATCGCCGGAGACATGATCAACCACGAGGGCGCGCACGACCCGCGCGGCAACCAGGGCACCATCGGCCGCTTCACCTTCGAGCCGCCCGCGCGCCCCAGCACCCGCTGGCAGGTCAAGAAGGCCGAGTTCCTGCCGATGCTGTTCGACCCGGACGCCGGCCGTGTCGTCAACCTCACCAAGGCGCTGGACCGCGGCGCCGAGCTGGGCGATGTCCGCGACCGGATCCGCCGGGTCGTCCTCAGCCGAGGGGGCGGCGAGGCCGGCCTGGTCATGGGGGAGTAGGTTCGTCCGCGGGCGGGCGGTGCGCTCCGCAGCAGCCGGCCGCGTCCCGGGGCCACCGGAAAAGGCTTGAGCAGATGGCCCCCGAGTTCCGGAAGCCGATCGAGCAGAGCGCCTGACGGGCGTCAGGCCTCGGGAGCCCGGTCGGTCCGGGCCAGCTCCGACTTCCGGTACGAGTACCCGAAGTACACGCCGAGGCCGAGCACGAACCACACCGCGAACCGCACCCAGGTCTGCCACTGCAGGAACGTGATCAGCCAGATCGAGAAGACCACCCCGAGCGCCGGTACCACCGGCATCCCCGGGCAGCGGAAGGTGCGCGGCAGATCCGGCCGCTTGTAGCGCAGCACGATCACCGCGACACACACCACCACGAACGCCAACAGGATCCCGATATTGGTCAGTTCGGCCGCCTCGCCGATCGGCAGGAACCCGGCGATGGCGGCCGACGCGACCCCCACGATCCACGTCACACGTGTCGGCACGTGCCGCGTCGGGTGCGTCTTGGCGAACCACTTGGGCAGGAGGCCGTCGCGCGACATGCTGAACCACACCCGGGTGCAGCCCAGCATGAACGTGAACATCACCGTGAGGATGCCGATGATCGCGCCCACCGCGATGACATCCGCGAGCCCGCCGAGCCCCACCGACTTGAAGGCCGTGGAGAAGCCGCTCTCCGGGTCGACGTCCTGGTAGCTCTGCATGCCCGTCAGAACCAGGCAGGCGAGCACGTAAAGGACCATCGAGATGGCCAGGGAGTAGAGGATCGCCTTCGGCATGTGCCGCTGGGCGTCCTTGGACTCCTCCGCCGCGGTGCTCATCGCGTCGTATCCGAAGACGGCGAAGAAGACGGTCGCCGCGCCCGTGAACGCGCCGCTGACCCCGTAGGGGAAGAACGGATCGTAGTTGCCGGTCTCGATGTGGAAGAAGCCGACCGCGATGACGACGATCACCACGATCACCTTCAGCACGACCACGATCATCTCGAAGCGCGCGGCGTTCTTGATGCCGAGGGTGAGCAGATACGCGATGAAGAGGCACAGCACCGCGGCGAACAGGTCGACCTTGTGCCCGTCGCCGGTACCCGGCGCGCCCATCATCCAGTTCGGCAGCTCGGCCCCCAGCTCCTCCACCAGGAAGCCGAAGTAGCCGGAGATGCCGATCGCGACGACGGCGACGATCGCGGTGTACTCCAGGAGAAGGTCCCAGCCGATGAACCAGCCGGTCAGCTCGCCGAGCACCACATAGCCGTAGGTGTACGCCGAGCCCGCCTTCGGAATCATGCCCGCGAACTCGGCGTACGAGAAGGCGGCGGCGGCGCTCGCCACGCCCGCGATCAGGAAGGAGACCAGTACCGCGGGCCCCGCGGTGCCGTTGGCCACGGCGCCGGCGAGGCTGAAGATGCCGGCACCGATGATGCCGCCGACACCGATCGCGGTGAGCTGCCAGAGACCGAGCGACTTGGAGAGACCGCCGCCCGCCTCTGTCTCCTCGATGTGCTCGATGGGCTTGCGGCGCAGTACGCCCTGTCCCATCCGGAGTCCCGACATGAGCTCCACCTCTTCGCAGACGGCGTCGGCTGATGGCGGATCATGATGGCCCAGCCCGGGCCGCTACGGAAGACGCCACACCCCGGGCGTCCGGGGGGTTCTCGCGGCGGGGCCGCCGTTCAGGGCAGTGCGGGGGCCAGCCGCTTGACCTCGCGCAGGGTGGGGGAGGTCTCGATGCTCTGGATGCCGGGCAGCGGGCCGATGCTTCGGTCGATGTAGTCGTACAGCTCGACGGGGGTGCGGAAGACACCGCTGGCCACGAGGTTCGAGGTCCCGGTGACGGCGGCGGCGAACGCGGTCGAGCGGTGCGCGGCGAGGCTCTCGCCGACGGTGCGCAGATGGGCGGGGGAGACCTTCAGCCAGAGCTGGGTGGTCATGTGGTAGCCGAGGAGCTGGGGGTCGAAGTCGACCCCGAAGCTCAAGGCGCCCTCGGCGCGCAGGCGTTCGAGGTGGCGCTGCACGCTGGACGGCGAGCGTCCGGTGGCCTTGCCCAGCTCGGGCAGGGTGGCGCGGCCGTCGCGTGCCAGCTCGGCGAAGAGGGCACGGTCGGTGGCGTCCAGGGACAGGGGTGGCGCGTCCGGCGTGCCGGAATCCACCGCCGCCGACTCAGGGGTGCGGAACCGGGTCGCGTGCCAGGTGCTGGTGGTGCCCATGAAGATCCGCAGCATGCAGTGCGCGCTCACGGAGAGCACCTTGGGTGTGCGGGGCAGCTTCTGCAGCAGCAGCGCGTTGCGCTCGTCGGCGCTGCGGGTGTTCACGGCGCAGGTGATCTCGGTGCCGCCGGAGGCGAGGGTGACCCAGCTGGTGTCGGGGCGGCGGGCCAGGGCTTCGGCGATGGTACTCGCCGCGTCCGGGGTGCAGTGCAGCCGCAGCAGCCAGCGGACGAGACCCAGACGAACGGGGTTGGGATGGCCCACGATGCGCAGCCCCAGGCCGCGCAGCCGCTGGTAGCGCCGGGCCAGGGTGCGTTCGGAGACGTCGAACCGCCGGGCGAGACGGCTGAAGGGAGCCCGGCCGTCGTGCTGCAGGGCTTCGAGCAGCCGGTGGTCGAACTCTGCCAGGGCGCTGGAATCCACCGCGTCGCCTCTCCTGGATGCCGGAATCCGCCACAACGCAGCGTACGGCTTGGGTGGCTGCCGATGGGACCTCGAAGGTGACGGGGTCCTTGCTCCTTCCCCTTCTTCCGGGAGTCCGTGTCATGCGTATCTGGGGGCCGCTGGCCGCCATCTGTCTGGGCAGTTTCATGCTGCTCATCGACGTCACCATCGTCCTTGTGGCGCTGCCGTCCATGTCGGAGTCGCTGGGCTCCTCGCTGTCGCAGCTGCAGTGGGTCGCCGACGGCTACGCGCTCGCGGTGGCCGCCGCGCTGCTCGGCGCCGGGATGCTCGCCGACCTGCACGGGCGGCGCCGCGTGTACGCGGTCGGCCTCGTCGTGTTCGCGCTGGCCTCGGTGGCGTGCGCGCTCGCCCCCGGCATGGGGTGGCTGATCGCCGCCCGGCTGGTCCAGGGGCTCGGCGCGGCGGCGATGTTCGCCACCACGCTGTCCCTCATCAGCACCCTGTACTCCGGCCGCCGACTGGGCCTCGCCTTCGGGGTGTGGGCGGCGGTGGCCTCCAGCGCCGCCGCGCTCGGCCCGGTCCTCGGCGGCCTGCTCACCGAGGCGCTCGACTGGCGGTGGATCTTCTACGTCAACGTGCCCGTCACCGTGCTCGCGCTGGCGATGACCTTCCGCTACATCCCCCGCTCACCTCGCGTGCGGGACGGGGCGCGGCGCCTGGACGTGCCCGGAGTGGTGCTCTTCGCCTTCGCCGCGGGCGGTTTCGTCTACGCGCTGACCGAGTCGCACGCCCGCGGCTGGACCTCGGCGGCGACGCTGGTGCCGCTCGCGGGCGCGCTGGCGGCCCTCGTGGTCTTCCTGGCCGTGCAGCGGCGCGGGACGCATCCGTTGCTCGACCTGTCCCTGTTCCGGCGCCCGGCGTTCACCGCGGCGATGCTCACGATCGCGGTGGGGGAGGGAGCGGTGTACGGGATCCTGCCGTACACCTCGATGTGGCTGCAGTCCGTCCAAGGGCTCTCGCCGGTCGGCGCGGGGCTCGTGATCCTTCCGCACGCGGCGGCGGCCGCACTGGTGGCGGTGGTGAGCGGCAGGTGGATGCCCCGGCCTTCGCCGCGCGTGGGCGCCACCCTCGGCCTGTCCCTGGCCGGCCTCGGCGTGGCCTCGCAGGGCTTCCTCGGCGCCGGCTCCGGCTGGCCCGTCCTGGTCGGCGGCCTGGCCCTGAGCGGCCTGGGCATGGGGCTCGTCTTCCAGGTCGCCGCCTCGCTGGCGCTCGGCTCGGTGCCGCCCGAACGCGCCGGGATGGCCAGTGGCACGTACAGCACCTTCGAGCAACTCGGTTACGCCTTCGGGGTCGCCGCCTTCGGCACCCTGGCCGTCTCCACCATGAGCCGCTCCCTGGCCGACGACGTCGCCGATCCGGACGCGGTCGCCCAGAGCCTCTCCGGCGGCGGGGCCGACGCGCTGCTCGGGGCCGTCCCCGCGGGGCAGCGGGCGTCGTTCGAGTACACGCTGCACGCGGTGTTCGCCACCGGTCACAACACGCTGGCGCTCACCGCGGGGGCCGTGGCGCTGGCGGGTGCCGGGTTCGTCCTCTGGCTGACGCGGTCCTCCGCCGGGCGCCGGGCGGAGGTTCCCGGACAGCCCGGCCCTGCGGACCCGGAGGGAACAGGAAAGGCCGCCACGTCAGCCGTGCCGCGGGGCTAGCCCCGTGCGCACCGGCCGGTCACGGAACCACGGTGACCGGCCACCGGCCCGCCTTCACCAGGCGCACGGCGACCGAACCGACGATGCGGTGGCCCGCCTGCTCGGAGGCGCCGACGACCACGGCGTCGGCCTTCAGGTCGTCGGCGGCGGTGACCAGACCGGTGTAGGGGTCACCGCGGAACGTGTGGAACTCCCACCGGACGTCGAATATCCCCTTCACCCGCTCGGTCGCGGCCCGGATCTCCGTGATCAGCCCCTCGGCGATCTCGTCCGTTGTTTCGGCGACCGGGGCGCCGAACGCCGCGCCCGCCGCGAGCACCGGCTGGACGTATACGACGGCGAGCAGGGCCCGCTGCCGCCGCGCCAGGCCTCCGGCGTAGGCCGCCGCCCGCAGAGAGGTATCGGAGCCGTCGACTCCGACGACGATCACCTTGGGCCCGTCGGTGCCGCGTTCGAACTGCTGGGACTGTTCTTCACTCACGCCGAGAGGTTAGCGGAGGCAGTCATACCGCATGTGCTCCGGGCGTCCGTGCCCACCGCACGCGCTGCTCGACGCGCGCCGCGGCCCAGCTCTTCCTACAGTCGTGACCATGACGGTCAGCACGGAGGAGCCCGAGGCCAGAGACCCGATACCCACCAGGAACGGCTTCCTCGGCCGCGTTCCGGAGGTGTTCGCCGCCTTCTTCGGCACCCTCGGCATCTTCTGTGCGGTCCTCGCGGTGATCGCCCCGCTGCGCCGCCTCCTCATGCCGGTCATCCGCGTCCTCGACCTCGTCACGGTGCCGGTCAGCCCCAACCTGGCGTACGCCGTCTTCCTCTTCCTGCTCGCCGCCGCGACCGCGGCCCGCAAGAAGGTCGCGTGGTGGCTCGTCATCAGCTACCTGGGCCTGCTCCTCGCCTTCGACGTGCTCGGCGCCGCCCTCGGCTTCTGGGCCGAGTCCCTGCCGTCCTTCGTCGTGTGCGGCATCGCCTTCGTCCTGTTGATCCTCGCCCGCAAGGAGTTCTCCGCGGACTCCCGGCGCGCCGCCGTCCGGCGGGCCCTCGCGGTCCTGGTGGCGGGCCTCGGCGCCGCGGTCCTCCTCGGCTGGGGCCTGGTGGAGCTGTTCCCCGGCACGCTGGTGCGCGAGGAGCGGCTGCTGTGGGCGGCGAACCGCGTCTGCGGCGGACTGATCCACGGCCACGACTACTTCGACGGCGCGCCGCCCCGCGGCCTCTACTTCTGGCTCGGCCTGTTCGGCGCCCTCGCCCTGCTGAACGCCGCAGCCACCCTCTTCCGCTCCCAGCGCATGGAAGCGGCCCTGCACGGCGACGAGGAACCCCGCATCCGCGCACTCCTCGGGGCATACGGAGCGCAGGACTCGCTCGGCTACTTCGCCACCCGGCGCGACAAGGCCGTCGTCTTCTCGCCCAGCGGCAAGGCCGCCGTCACCTACCGCGTCGAGGCCGGGGTCTGCCTGGCGAGCGGCGACCCCGTGGGCGACCGCGAGGCCTGGCCGCACGCGATCGGCGCCTGGCTGGCCGTGGCCCGGCAGTACGCCTGGCAGCCCGCGGTCATGGGCGCCTCCGAGGACGGCGCGACCGCGTACGCCCGCGCCGGGCTCGGCGCGCTGCAACTCGGCGACGAGGCGATCCTGCACGTCGCCGAGTTCGACCTGGACGGCCGGGACATGCGCGTCACCCGGCAGGCCGTGAACCGGGTCCGCCGCACCGGCGCCACCACCCGCGTCCGCCGCCACTCCACCCTCACCGACGAAGAGATGGAGGAGATCATCGACCGGGCCGACGCCTGGCGCGACACCGAGACCGAGCGCGGCTTCTCGATGGCGCTCGACCGGCTCGGCGACCCCGAGGACGGCGGCTGCCTCCTGGTCGAGGCCCTGGGCGAGGACGGCAAGCTCCTCGCCCTGCTCTCCCTCGTCCCCTGGGGCAAGGACGGCGTCTCCCTGGACCTGATGCGCCGCGACCGCACCGCGCCCAACGGCGTCATGGAGTTCATGGTCGCCGAGCTCTGCGCCGCCGCGCCCCGCTTCGGAGTGCGCCGCATCTCCCTGAACTTCGCCGTGTTCCGCTCGGTCTTCGAGGAAGGCGGCCGCATCGGCGCGGGACCCGTGCTGCGGCTGTGGCGCAAGCTGCTCCTGTTCTTCTCCAAGTGGTGGCAGCTCGAAGCGCTCTACCGCTCCAACGCCAAGTACCACCCCGAGTGGTACCCGCGCTTCATCTGCTACGGCGACAGCGGCGCCCTCGCCCGCATCAGCCTGGCATCGGGCATCGCCGAGGGCTTCGTCTCCGTACCGTCCTTGCGCAAGCTCTGGGGCAAGGGCCACAAGCCCCGCGGCGTCAGCCAGCCCACGACCACCGAGGGCCTGCCGTCGATCGCCGCGCTCGGCCTCGCGGGCCGGGACGAAGCCGCCGCCGACCCCACGTCGAAGCTCCCGGAACAGATCCGCGTCCGACACCACAAACTCGACCGGCTGCGCGCCGAGGGCATCGACCCCTACCCGGTCGGCCTGCCCCCGCGCACCCACGAGCTGGCCCACGTCACCCGGGACATGACGGGGCTGCAGATCACCGTCGCGGGCCGCGTCATGCTCCTGCGCGACTTCGGCGGCATCGTCTTCGCCGTGCTGCGCGACTGGTCGGGCGACCTGCAGCTGGCCCTCTCCCGCGACGCCTCGGGCCCGGCCGTCCTGGACCGCTTCACCGCGGGCACCGACATCGGCGACCACATCACCGCCACCGGCACGGTCGGCACCAGCGACCGGGGCGAACTCACCGTCTTCGTCACCGACTGGCGGCTCACCGGCAAGTGCCTGCGTCCGCTGCCCGACAAGCGCCGCGGCCTGACCGACCCCGAGGCCAAGGTCCGCCGCCGCTACCTCGACCTGGTCGCGAGCCCCGGCGCACGCGACGTGGTGCGGGCCCGCTCCGCCGCCGTACAGGCCCTGCGCCAGGGGCTGCTCGACCGCGGCTATCTGGAGGTCGAGACACCGATGCTCCAGCAGATCCACGGCGGCGCCAACGCCCGGCCCTTCACCACCCACATCAACGCCTACGACCTCGACCTGTACCTGCGCATCGCCCCGGAGCTGTACCTCAAGCGGCTCTGCGTCGGCGGCCTGGAGAAGGTCTTCGAGATGGGCCGCACCTTCCGCAACGAAGGCGTCTCCTACAAGCACAACCCCGAGTTCACGATGCTGGAGGCCTACCAGGCCTTCGCCGACTACGACGTGATGCTCGACCTCACCCGTGAACTCATCCAGGGCGCCGCGACCGCCGCCTTCGGCTCCCCCGTCGCCCGCAAGGCCGACGCCGGGGGCCGGCTCGTCGAGCACGACATCTCCGGACCCTGGCCGGTCAAGACCGTGTACGGCGCGATCTCCGAGGCGCTCGGCGAAGAGATCGACGCGGACACCCCGCCGGCGACCCTGCACCGGCACTGCGACCGGGCCGGCGTCCCGTACACCGTGGACGACGCACGCGGTGACGTCGTCCTGGAGATGTACGAGCGGCTCGTCGAGGAGAAGACGACGCTGCCCGCCTTCTACAAGGACTTCCCGACCGACGTCTCCCCGCTGACCCGGCAGCACCGCACCGACCCGCGGCTCGCCGAACGCTGGGACCTCGTCGCTTTCGGCACCGAACTGGGCACCGCCTACAGCGAGTTGACCGACCCCGTGGAGCAACGCCGACGGCTCACCGCGCAGTCGCTGCGCGCCGCAGGGGGAGACCCCGAGGCCATGGAGCTCGACGAGGACTTCCTCGACGCCCTGGAGTACGCGATGCCGCCCACCGGCGGCCTCGGCATCGGTGTCGACCGGCTCGTCATGTTCCTCACCGGCCTCACCATCCGGGAGACCCTGCCCTTCCCCCTCGTCCGCCGCGTCTGATCGGGTGCTTTCGGCGGCCGCCCCGGTGTTGATGTTCCGCGCGGGCCTTCGGCCATGCGACGGATTGGTCATGAAAGATGATCAGCTGACGCCAGGGCGCCGGGTCCTGCTCCGTGCCGCCGCGGTTCTCGGCCTGGGCGCGGCCTCGGGATGCGCGGACACGGACCGGCCCGCCGCCCGGGGGGCCACCGCCGGCGCGGGAACGGCGGCCGGGGGCCCGCAGGCCGCGCGGGCCCGCAAGCCGTCCGCGTACCGCCTGCAGCCCATGGCGGGATACGGGCCCCCACGCGCCGGGCGGGCCCTGCCCCGGGTGCGCAAGGCGCCCATCCTGCGCATGCCGGGGCGCGACCGGTCGATGGTGCTGACCTTCGACGACGGGCCCGATCCGCGCTACACGCCGCACATCCTCCGCACCCTGCGCAGGCACGACGTCCGCGCGGTGTTCTTCGTCTGCGGAGAGATGGCCGTCGACAACTCGGACCTGCTGCGCGAGATGGCCGACGACGGACATCTGATCGGCAACCACACCTGGAGCCATCCGCTGCTGACCCGGCTGGGCCGGGCGCCGATGCGCGAGCAGATCGAGCGCACCTGCGACGTCATCGAGGACGCGACCGGCGAGTACCCCGCCTGGTTCCGGGCCCCCTACGGCGCGTGGAACCGCAATGCCTTCCAGCTGGGAGCCGAGTTCGGCATGGAGCCGCTGGCCTGGACCGTCGACACCCTCGACTGGACCGAACCCGGCGCGAGGACCATCGTGCGGCGCGTGCGCGCGGGCGCGGGGCCCGGCGTCGTGGTGCTCTCGCACGACGCGGGCGGCGACCGCTCGGGCAGCGTCGAGGCGCTGCGCGACTACCTTCCGGAACTCCTCGACTCCGGCTACCGCATGACGCTGCCGAGCCACTACATGACGTGACCGCCCACCCGGCTGGTTCCCGTGTCAGCGCACGGCGACCAGTCGGGCGAACACCACGACGTTCCCGTCGTATCCGGCCTTCTTCGAAAAACCGCCGCCGCACGTGATGACGCGCAATTCCGGAGTTCCGCTGTTCCCGTAGACCCGCTCGCCCGGGAATTTCGCCTTGTCGAAGACCTCAATTCCGTAGATCTTGAAAATGGCCGTCTTCTTGTCCTTGCGCCTGATCTCGACGTGATTGCCCTTCTTCAGCGATCCCAGGCCGTAGAAGACGGCGGGACCCTGCTGGTTGTCCACATGGCCGACGACCACGGCCGTGCCCTCCTCGCCGGGTGAGACGGCGCCGGTGAACCAGCCCGCGAGGTTCGGGTCGTCGGCCGGCGGTGCATCCACCCAGCCCTCGGCGTCCAGTCCCACCTGCATGACCGGCGCGTCCACCTGGATGCCCTTGATGCGCACGCGCTCGGCCGGCGAGAACGTCAGGGGGGTCGGGGCGCCGGGCGCCACGTCGGGGGTGCTGTCCGCGGCCGCGGCGGACGCGGGCTGGGGCGGGCCCACGTCGAATTCCCCGGAACCGTTGCGGATCAGCGCGAGGCCGGTGAGCAGGACGAGCGCCATCACACCCCACGGCGCGCGCTTCTTCGGCTTTTCGTCCTCCTGGACGTCCTGGAACTCGAAATCGTCGGCCGGATGGGACGAAGGCATTCTCTATCCCCTCTCAACGCGGCGTGCGTGCCGCGTCCGTTGCGCGTAACAGCACGCTAAGCGCGGGGCGCGCGGCATGCGAAAGGGCGGGAGCGAACGGGTGGCGCGAGGGGCCCGGTGCGCCATCCGAGTCGCCCCGGGCAGGAAATTTCTGACGGTCCGTGACCTGCGGCGATGTCGGGTTGCGCGGACCCGCATCGGCGTGTCGTCTCACCAGGACGGCCGAGCGCCGACATGCGGCCCTGCGCATGACATCTGAGGGTCAGTCTGGGAGGCGCTCTCGCCGATGGACCGGGGACGGTATCCCCGGGGCGTCTTCCGCGGAGGATTGCCATGCGTACATCCCGTATGCGGACCACTCGTGCCCTAGCGGTCGCCGTCGCGGCCGTCGGGGTCGTCGGGCTCGCCGCCCCGGCCGCGTCCGCCTGGGCCGACCCGACCAACATCGTGGCGATGCCGAGCGTGGTCCCGCGAGGGGGTCACCTGACGGTCACCGTCGACGGATCGTCCTGCCAGTCGTCCGGCAGCAAGATCACGTCGCCCGCCTTCCCGGACACGGAGCTGCGGGGCATTCCGGGCGGCAGCGCGGTGAGCGCCACCGCGATCATCCACCAGCACACCCGGCCGGGTGCGTACGACATCACGGCCCACTGCGGGGGCAAGACCCTGACCCGCCCGGCCGCGTTCACCGTCATCCACGGCGGTGTCCGCGGTGGTCTGGGCGGCAGCACGCACTCCGGGGCGACCGGCACGGACATGGCGATCGGCGGTGCGCTGGTCGCCGCCGCGGTGGTCGGCGGCGGGGTCTTCTGGATGCGTCGCCGGTCCGAGAACCGGGTCTAGGCCCTGTCGTCAAACTCCCGTCTGCCTCGCGGCGTCTGGTGCGCACGCTCGCCGCGTTGTCGGGCTCATCCCGGTACGCCCAGTACCGGGATGACCCTCCGCCTTGCGATCGCACGCACCAGACGC